>JBCAZI010000004.1:0-72687 GCA_038533095.1 Pseudomonadota bacterium | reverse complement strand
GCACGTTAACTGTCACCCACTTCGGAATTTTTTCGTTATGAAACGCGCTTTGGCCATGTTCGTCAGCCTGATGATTGCTCCTGCATTTGCGTTAGCAGATGTCGAGTTGAGCTTTTATGGTGGCGTGCAGTCAGCGCCCGCATCCGACATTTCGATTCGAGACCCCGAAATTGGTGACGACGATTTTTCCCAGGACTGGGAAGGGCGTTCATTTGAGGCGCCACCCTACTATGGCATTCGCGCGACGCAGTGGCAGTCGCCAACATTCGGCTTTGGTTTGGATTTTGCGCACAACAAGGTCTACCCAGCAGATGATTCTTTGCCCGCTGGTTATGAGGTGCTTGAGTTCACCGATGGTTTGAACACGCTGACCATCAATGCTTATCGCCGTTGGACGGGGGTTGCGGGTGATGTGACGCCCTATATTGGCGGTGGTCTTGGCGTTGCCTTGCCCCACGTCGAAGTGACCAATGGAACATCAGAGACTTTTGGCTATCAACTCACTGGCCCTGCCGCGACGTGGCTGGCAGGGGCGACTGTACCGATCAATGATCAATGGTCATTCTTTGGCGAGTATAAGGGGACGTTTTCGTCCAATACCGCCGATCTTGAAAGCGGCGGTACCTTGGAAACTGATATCGTGACCAATGCGCTGAACTTTGGTGTCAGTTTTAACTTCTAGACTGGCTAGTTAGGGGCGGTCGCAACCATGCTGTCCCTTTCAGCAAACGTCGCGTGCCAATTTGCCAAAGCTTCGTTCCCGTTGCGCCAGCCGCGCGCGGCATGTCGCAGATCAATATAGGATAGCGCACAGGCCATCCCAATCTGCCCGATATTCAGCGGGCCCGTCAGATGGCTCATCCAGCGTGTGTTCACGGCTGCAATCCCGCGCGCGGCCTTCGCCCATTGCGCTTCGACCCAGTCTGCCGATTGTTGCTCGGCAAGGCGTAACCGCGCCTCATAGGACATCGCGACCGTTGCATCCATGATTGCATCTGCCGTCGCTTCGAGCGTCAGGATTTCCCAAATACGGCTTTGCGGATAAAAATTTGCCCCTGCCAGATTGTCCAGAAAGCGCGTGATCACCCGGCTGTCATAAATGGCAGGGCCGTCGGCGCGGATCAATGCAGGGATTTTGCCCATGGGGTTGGCGGCCACCACCTCTGGCGCAGATGCCATGGGTGTTGTGGTGACATTCACCTCTTCGACCGTGTCCATCAGGTCCGCCTCGCGGATCAGGACGCGGCATTTGCGCACAAAAGGCGATGCAGGCGAGATGAGCAGTTGCATGGTTCAGGGTCCTTGTCTGAGGTCAGGGAAACAAGACCTGATCCTGCCCCGCTTGCCAAGGCGGATATTTCGTCATGATCGCGCGAAAGCGATCAGAGGTCAGGAAATCATCCAGCCACTTCGTCAGAGGGCCCAGCCCCTGCGCATCAAACCAGGCGCGGTCTGTATTGGCGAATTGACGTACAAACGGAAGGATCGCCATATCGGCCAAGGTGCGTTTCGGACCCATCAGAAAAGGCCTGTCCGACAGGCGCGTGTTCAGCTTGGTCAGAAACACCATCGCCTTTGCCCGCTCTGTCGCTTCGTCACGATCGGGAAAGCGGACGGCATATTTGGTGTGGTCCAGCGCGCTTTTGAAAGGACCATCGTTTTCGTCGATCAGCGCGTGGCCCTCGGCCGGCATATCCAGCCAACCTTCGGGATCATTCCGGCCTAGCGCCCACAACATCACGTCGCGGCTCTCTTCGATGACGGTTTCGCCGTCCTGCAGGACGGGTACGGTGCCTTTGGCCGATGCTGCAAGAAAAGGCGCTGGTTTGTCCTTCAGCAGGATTTCCTGCAGCAGTACCTGCTGGCCACTTGATTGGATCGCCAGCCGTGCGCGCATTGCATAGGGGCAGCGCCGAAAGCTCCACAGGATCGGCAGCGTGCTCATGCCGTCAATTGCTGGCCCGCCACCCCAGTGATCTGGGCCTGAACAATCTGGCTCTCGGGCTGATCCTGATCGAACAGCACTTCGGTGAATTGCTCGGTCCGGCCCATGCGGGCGTTTTCCATCAGGATATGGTGGGTCTTACCGGCTTGTGCCTTCAGATGCTGATCGACTTGGGCGGTTCCGGCAGCGCGCAAAGCCGCCGCACGTTCCTTGATCAGCTTGCCATTGACCTGCGGCATCCGGGCAGCTGGCGTGCCAGGCCGTGGTGAGTACGGGAACACATGCAGCCATGTCAGATCGCAGTCCTCGACCAGCGCCAGCGAATTGGCGAACATCTCATCCGTCTCTGTCGGAAAACCGGCGATGATATCGGCACCATAGGTCATATCCGGGCGCAGGCGGCGCGCCTCTTGGCAAAAGGCAATCGCGTCATCGCGCAAGTGCCGGCGTTTCATGCGCTTGAGGATCATGTCGTCGCCGTGCTGCAAGGACAGGTGCAGATGCGGCATCAGGCGCGGCTCTGTCGCGATCGCGCACATCAGGTTCTCATCCACCTCGATACTGTCGATCGAGCTGATCCGCAGGCGCGGCAGGTCGGGCACCAGTTTCAGGATGCGCATCACCAGATCACCCAGTTTTGGCGCGCTGGGCAGATCGGCGCCCCAGCTCGTCAGGTCGACGCCTGTAAGGACCACTTCATTATATCCAGTATCCACCAGCCGCCTGATCTGATCCACCACGACGCCCGCAGGGACCGAGCGCGAATTGCCCCGGCCATAGGGAATAATGCAAAAGGTGCAACGGTGATCGCACCCATTCTGAACCTGCACATAGGCGCGGCTGCGTGTGCCAAACCCGTCGATTAAGTGGCCCGCGGTTTCGGTGACTGACATGATGTCATCAACCTGCACAGGCTCGGTCTGCCCGATAAGATCAGGGGCCATGCCTGCCCAAGTGGCCGGGTTCATCTTTTCGGTATTGCCAAGAACGACATCGACCTCACCCATTTTGGCGAAAGTATCTGGCTCGGTCTGCGCGGCACAGCCGGTCACAATCAGCTTTGCATCCGGGTGGTCACGGCGCAGCTTGCGGATATCCTGGCGGGCCTTGCGCACAGCCTCGGATGTGACCGCACAGGTGTTGACGACGATGGCATTGTCGACACCTGCAGCCGTGGTGAGCTCTTTCATCGCCTCGGTTTCATAGGCGTTCAGGCGACAACCGTGGTTGGAAAAGATCGGGGCCTTGGTCATGACAAGCGCCATTGGCCGTCAAAGACATGGGCGGTCGGGCCCGTCATCCAGACGCCATCATCGCGCCAGCTGATATGCAAGGTGCCGCCATCCAGATCAATCGTCACATCACGTCCCGTCAGCCCGCGCCGAGCGGCGGCGACGGCAATAGCACAAGACGAGGAACCAGAGGCCAGCGTGATCCCCACACCCCGCTCCCACACGCGCATGCGCAGGTGGTCCGGGCCGATGAGGCTCGCAAACTGTACGTTGGTGCGTTCGGGATAAAGCGGGTGGTGTTCGAATTCTGCACCTTTGGTGGACAGATCTACCGCGTCGGCATCATCAACAAAGAACGTACAATGCGGATTACCCATGCCGGTCGCCGTCGGCTGACCTTCAATGGGCAAGGAAAGCGTATCCATCGCGCGCGCAAGCGGCACATCCTGCCACTTCAGCTGCGGTTGTCCCATATTGACCGACGTCAGACCATCGCCCGCATCCACAGCCTGCAAGATACCGCGCTCCGTCTGCAGGGTCAGCGCGGTCGCACCAGTCTGATCCATCACATGCCGCGCAATGCAGCGCGTCGCGTTACCACAAGCTGCCGATTGCGACCCATCGCTGTTCCAGAACACCAACCGTAGATCAGCATCCGGTGTCTCCGACAACACGGCCAGCTGATCAAACCCAACGCCGCGATTCCGATCTGCAATCGCCACTGCAATTGCCTCATCTACGCGCGGGGTGATTCCCCGTTCGTCCACAACAACAAAGTCGTTTCCCAGCCCATGCATCTTCATGAAAGGCAAATATGATGAGTCGCGTGCGGTCATGGCGGCGATATAGGCCAAGGCAGACAAGTTATCCAGCACCGGCAGGCATTTGGGGCTTGACCGCACCCGCCCGCCTTTCTAAGTAGCGCCCCTAGTGGGCCGTTAGCTCAGTTGGTAGAGCAACTGACTTTTAATCAGTAGGTCGATGGTTCGAACCCATCACGGCTCACCATTTTTTCAATAAAATCAATCATATACAGATCTGTCTAGCAGAATGGCCTTCAGCTAGCCTCAGTGGGGGACATATGGGGGACAACTACGTATGGATTCGGCCGGGCTAGCATGACTTCGCTTCCTTTCACCCTAATAGCTAAATGTTTGTATGTGATGGCTGCATGCGTATTGCGGCCCAGTGCTTCCACTTGGATTGGTTCGCTTCAGTTTCGATATTGCTTGGCAGCACCTCATGCGAAGCACATAGGGCCATTGGCTAATTGGCTCTCGTCTCAATCTCCGTCGGGAAATTGGAACTATAAGCGTCAAAAAACAGTCGTTTGAAACTCAGTTGCTCATCTGGATCTCTCCAATTGAAGATAGCGTCCGAGTAGTCCTTCAGTAAAGAGATATGCTCCCTTAGTTCTGGCTCTCGACTTGGCGCAACAGCATATACGCAATAGGCCCTTGCAGAGTTTGTTATGCGCCTCGCTTTGTCCATTGTAATTGCCTTGCTTGCAGAAGTCCCTATGTGCGGATTGGACGCAGTAAGGCTTAGCGTAGTCGCGAAATGCAACGATCCATTCTTCAAGGCAAAATCAGCTACCAAGTTGGCATCTGGGTCAACAACATAGTTCCTAACTACTTTTCCGCTCTCCAGCGGCTCGCCGTGCACCGAGAGGATGTCGGCAGATTTGAAGCTGTTGGCAACTTCGGTCGCGAGGCTGGTTTCGCGTGATTTCCTGACTGCCTTTGGTCGCGCCACCAAGGCCGCAACCACCTGAGAAACTTGAGCTTCATACGCGTCTGGATTGGCCGCCTCAAACCATCCAGTTGCCGTCAAGCCAAGCTGCCTGTCTAGATCACCAATCAGTTTCGAAACACTTTCAAGGTCGCATTCGGCCCCATAGAAATCGCGCAGCGTGTCGGAAAACAGTTGGATGTGAGCATCCCAGTCCTTGGATGCAATCGTGGTCGCTTTCCGTGTGTCAATCACTCTCACATCGAGTGAGTCCCCGTTCTCTATAGCGATGCCTACGTTGACCCGCTCACCACGTCGCATATCTGGCTCTGCACGAATAATAGAGTACTTAAACATATTCGCCATTGCTCAAGCCCTCCTCTATCCTGTTTAACCTCCGACCCATAGCCGGGCTCTGCCAGTACCTCATGATATCATCACACTTCTCTTGGCTCAACCAGCCATCTGCTTGATAGTCCAGGACCTTTTGGATGTAGCTTGCAGGTACATCGCGTATATGATCCAAAACCTTGCGAAACTCTTGTGTATCGAGAAGTCCGCCAAGATACCTATCCAAAAAAGCGAAGTTCTTTACCGTGACTATTGATCGAGGTATTGGTGCACTCGGAAGGGGCCAACCAGAAGCAATCCACGCCTTTGAGTGATCAAACGCCAGCATTGACCATCCAGTAGCCTGCTCTCTTACAATGTAGTTTGATGCGTGACGATCCAAGTTGTTGACAAATAGATCAAAAGCCAGAATTCGGCTGACAACGGGTGCAATCCTGTCCTTATCAATCTCTCCATTCCGCACACGCATCCACCAATTGCTTGGATCATGACCGCTCTCCCATCTGGAGCCAAATGCAGAACTGCCGTTCACTTCTACCAGGCGGCAATCTGGCGAAGCTATCCCAATCCTATCACCTAGATGCTTGCAAAACCATTCTGAGTGCTGGACATACGCTCCCGAGCTCTGATCTTTGACGGCGTAGTCACTGCCATCATCACAATGGCAGATTAGCGCACAATCGGCAGTTCCGAGTTTTGCGGGGTCGGCCCGAAGCGCCCTGACAGGTAATTGGTGCATCTAGAATCATAAATCAACTTCCGGGTGATCATCACTCACTTGCAGCCTGCTTTGCAACAACTGAACTACGTCTTAATTTTTGACGTTGGTGCCGGGTCCGCATCCAACACCTAAAAAGCCGCCGACTTGGCCAACTAGTTGACACTAGCTCGGGAACTGGGGTTGTTGCGCGGGGCAGCAATTCAGCCTGATGCAGCCACCACCAGCGGCGGCTCACTCGGAAACGACCGCACATCAAACCACTTGAACGCTGATCCATCCCAGTTCTCTTGGTCTCCGTGGACAATGGGGTAGCCGTTCTGAACATGCCGTATGAGCGCTGCGCGGAAGGCCTTGAGGTCAAGCAATTGCCAGCTATCTAGCGTCTGCCCATCAGCGCTGGCGTGGCCGTAGAACATCCAATCCCCGTGGCCATTCACGACCTTGGATAGCTCTGTCTGCGCGCCAGAGGGCACTTTAGAGCGGATCGTGAACTGGTGCGGATACCGCTGGTGGTAGCCTGGGCGTCGAATGCGTACGGCAACACGGGTATCGCGCGCATCCAGCATCATGAGGTCGGTTGCTTCGCGCCTATCAATGTCATCAGGGGCGACCTTTAGCAGGTGCGCCCCTATCTGCCTTTTTACCTCCGGCAGGAATTGATCGGACCAAGTCCGATTTGTTGCGTAGTCTTTCATTCAGTCGGCCGGGCTAGTTTGGTGGTCACTTTGGGTGGCTGCCCGGTGACCCATCATAAGGGTTGGATCCCAGATTTCTTGCTTCTGATCCGTCAGCACGAACGCATTACCACCATTGGCCTCTATCTCAGCCATCCGTGTCTGCTGCGTTCGATGTGATGATCCTAGCACCTTTATGTCGGCGACGATGATGCGGTCCCCTGGGCGTATGCAGAGCAACAACCACTTATATCCGGTGCGCGACGCAACGGGTCCAACAGGTACGTCGCAAAACACCGACTCGCAGCCCATGAAGTAGAGAGGGCGGGCACCGGTAGCCGCATGCGTCATGTTGGTGGCGGTCAAGTAGCCAAACACACGCGTACCAGCTTTCGGCCTAAAGGCTTTCGGATTGCAGACACCGCAGCTCATACAGCGGCCCCGCCAGCCTGCCTGATGATAGATGCAGACATTTGGTCAGACCACTTGGGTGCATCAGCGTTGAAGGCCTTGAATGCCAAGTCTACCTTGGACCACTCAGCAAGCGCCTGGGCTTTGATCACAACGCCTGCCATCGTGCGCTCTTCAACGGCCATGATGTCGGCCACAGCTGTGTGTAGTGCCTCTCGAGCAGCCTTAGCCTTAGCTTGTGCGGCTTCGATACCCGACGCTGCCTTCACGCGATCAAACTCGGTCCAATATGCGCGCGCTGGTTCAATCCGTGCGCGCTCGTTTTCAGCGTATTCAAGCGCCCGCTGCATACCGCGCTGAGATGGTGTTTTTGCCTTGCGCTCAGCCTCTCGCATGCGCTCCTGAAAGCTTGCCTCAAATGTCTCAGCAGTGCCAAGGCTTGGAACGTCCTTGATGTCGGGGTTTCGATAGAGCGCTACCGGTATGCCCCGCCCATCAATCGTTTGGTAGCGACGAGTGGTTCCGCCATAGCGTACGAGGTCAAAGTCGGGCGTTGGGACCTGTGGCTGCCACTCTGCAATGATCCATTCTACTTCTTCACAAGCGTCTGTGTATGCCTTTGCTAGGCCGGGCAACGCATCGGCCATTTGGATCAGTTCGGGAATTTCATCACTTGCTGCTGCTGCGGGTGTAGCCGCGACCGCAGTGGATGCAGCAGCAATCCCCAGAAGGAGGTTGCGTCGGGATACGGCTGTGTTTGTACTTTGGATGTCAGTCATAGTGCGTTCTTTCCTTCTTGGGGTAATTCGAAGTCGCCCTCGCCATTGGGCTTTGGCCTTAGCCGCTATCGACGAGACTAGCTGGGGTAGGCGTGCGCCATGCCATCGACGGTGATGGTCTTAACGGTCGCAAGATTGATTGAACGAGGGGCTTGAGCCTTCACATCCCAGACAGGCAGCAAGCGGGGGTGTCGGGCTTTCCGACTAATGACAGCACGCTTGCCTGCATCGGTGGCAGCATTGCCCTTGATGCGTTTGGCGAGCGTAGCGGGCTGCACCTGCATGGTGCGCTCGGAGCCATCAGCCTTCATGAATTCGACGGAACAAAAGCGCCCCTTTGCGCTAGCGATCAACTCACGCTTTTCAGCGAAGTCGGCGGCTCTATCTGCCGCAACTGATGTTGCTGCAATGCGGGCCAGGCGGTCTGCTTCCGCATAGTCGGCGTCAGACCAGCGGTCTTTGTTGCGCAGCATGTTGAGGGCGTCACGCGCTTGGTCAGGTGTGAGCTCAATGTGCTCTACACGCGCCTTTACCTCGGCCCACGCCTGCTTGAGCAGTCCGCCGAACAGCTTGCGAATACCGCCACACATTCGGACATAGGCGGCGTCTATTTGCCTGGCGAGCTCCCTGGCGCGGATCATTGCGAGTTTATGTGTGCCAGAGACGGTCATTGCATACCCCTTTATGTGCTGATAGCATATAAATAGGGCTGATAGCATGTGCTGTCAACATAAAATAT
This sequence comes from Pseudomonadota bacterium, assembly GCA_038533095.1. Lineage (GTDB taxonomy): Bacteria > Pseudomonadota > Alphaproteobacteria > Rhodobacterales > Rhodobacteraceae > Yoonia. The sequence continues at coordinate 64,104 of JBCAZI010000004.1, read as the reverse complement.
GTGCTATCAGCACAAAAGAGGCGGTATGACTTCAAATCAATTCAAGATGGCCAAAGCGGCTTTGGGCTTGAGCAACCCTGAATTAGCCGAAATGACAGGCCTTCATCGCAATACCTTGAACAAGTTGGACAAGGGGGAAGGCAAGGCTTCCACAGTCCAGCATGTCCGTCTCGCCCTAGAAGCTGCGGGCATCCAATTTTTGCGAAGCGGGGAAATCGCCCAAGGTGAAGGCGTCGCGTACATCACTGCACAAGACAAGCAGTGAGTGCGGCAATCGCGCTGTTGATTGTGAGCTGCGAAGCATGCACGCTAAATGAACAAATTCGATGAGCCCGTATGCGAGAAACACTTCTGAGCATCCTTCTTGACCACTTCCAGCCTCCCGAGGCTATGGCTTGGTTGGATTGTCCCAATGATCGTCTGGACGGATTGACGCCTGGGCAAGTGATTGTCGAGCGGGGCTATGACGAGGTGATCCTGGTCGCACAGTCCCTGAAGACAGAAGAAACTGACCCCAACTGATCCGGCTGGCTGGCGTTGTGGCCCCTTCAGGAGCGTTGGCAAAATCCTTGACGACGCATCTGCGAGGGCTAGGTATTTCAGGCTAAAGGGGAGGTGTTCGTCACACGCATGACACTCCCCACTCAACGGATAGCCAACAAGATGTTGAACATCTAAAGAAGCGCCCGCCTCGCGCGGGCGTTTTTGTTTCCCCGGCAATCAAATCGAACTGAAACTGAAGGAAAATCGGACGACACTATGAAGCTCTTTTTTGGCTTAATCCAGCGCCATCCGCGGCGGGTCTACTATCCGTCACTGGCGATTTGTTTGGTGACATTTGCGGCATCCAGTGATGAGGTACCTAGCATCGGTGTTCTTGTCTTGCTGGCTGTACTGTTGGTTTCACTTACGTTGCGCTTTATTGAGACAAGCGACGGATCCACCACAGTGTTTTTGTCACACGAAGACATCGCACTTTCGATTGGAGCGGTGTTTGTTCCACTTACATTTGCGGTGTTATATGCGGTCGGTGCCGATAAGTGCGTCATGTCCGATGATCAAATGCTCAACCGCGACTATCTCTATTTCAGTTATACGACTTACACGACTCTTGGATATGGCGACCTGTTACCCCTAGGGTGGTGTCGCCTCGTGACCTCTGCCCAAGCCATGACGGGATATGTGTTCATGGCCTATCTAGCGGCGCTATTCCTGCGAAGGTTTCAACGTACTTAAGCCTCGCTAGCACTTATCCTTCTCAGCCCCAGCGACAGACGCCCTCAAGGCACCATCCGGCAACGCGCGTTGCATTGTTAGCGCTTCATTGACAGGGGCGTTTAACCAGGTTTCGACCTCATCCCTTTGCGTCAGAACCACCGGCATTGCCTTAGAATGCACCGCAGCGACAACCTCGTTGGGGTCGCATGTCAGGAAACCAAACAGATTGTCGGTCGTTTCCCCGTCCTTCACCTTCCGAACTGAGGTCCACGACGTCCAGATACCGGCAAAGAACGCTAGGGGCTGATCCTCACCCAAATCAAACCAAACAGGCTTCTTGTCCTTACCCGGCTCAGAAAAGGCCGTGAAAGGTACCAGACAGCGGTTCTGCGGCCCCAACCAGCGCCGCCAGTGGGGTGACTTTGTATTCCGCACGTTGGTTACGCCACGGTCATAATTGCGGTTCTTCAGCGCAAATGCAGGTGATGGCATGCCCCAGCGCATCATAGTCAGCTTGAGACCTTCTGGCATGTTGGCGATCACGGCAGCCTGCTTGTCCGGGTAAATCTCTGGCAGCGCGGGCAGGTTGCCCGTTTCATCCTTGATGCCGTCAAACAGCTCTCGGATCGCCGTTTGCGCCTTTGTCATTGAATATAGGTTACACACGCCAAATAACTCTGAACCATTCCAGGCGCTCGCAAGCGTCGGGGAGTAATATGCACGGCTTTCCAGCCCGTCGGCAAGCGTGAAGTCAGGAAAGGCTTTAACGAGGGCCTGCGCGCAATCGGCATCGCGAAGGTAAACGCCAATCGCATCCATCGCCAATGCGGGACTGGAGTGCACCGCGTATTCACCCTTCCCAATCTCATTTGCCAGCCACCGGTGCAGGTCATCCAAGCGCAGCCCAAAACCACCAGCCGGAATCGCAAAGCGCACACGCACCGGAAAGGCTGCTTCATCGGTTTTCTTCTGAGGTGTCGTCCGTCTTCCCATCGAAAGAACATTTCAGGAACATTTGCGTCGGGCAACATTGACTTTGGGGCAGGTAAAAATGCTAAATGACCGGCTAGCCATGCGCAGAAACTGCAGGCCTCGGTTTCAGCCTTTGGTCGAAATAGACCAGTTCTCACCCCGTCGTCGTGCGCATGATTGGTCGAACTTACGCAATGCGAAACTAGCGACCAAAACGAAACAGCACTTCATTGTTTTAGGCCATTCAGAGCGTATAACTTTGGCGACAAAAGCCCTAGGCGTCAGGGAGAACTGAGTGAAACGCCTAGGGCAAGGTGACTAAATACCAAATCGGGGCGGGACAACCCCGTAGCCGCATTTGAACTACTATCGCATCTAAAAGCAACAAGTTTACCCAAGGGAAGTTTGGTTGCGGCACATTGAAGGGGCTTCCGCTACATCTTGCGGCAGCATGACCTAAGAAGCTAAGAAAAGGTGTTAGTCTAGGGGGCTACCATTGTCTGAAGCCGAACCGCCAAAGCAAAAGCAAGTTCGTCTACGTGAACTGAAAGCCATGACTCCCCAATGGTTCGGACCATTGGTCTTTTGGGCCTTAGGGATATTCAGCTTGGCTTCTGCCTACGGTTTCGGTCTGTACACCGCAATGTCGCGGGTGCATTTCGCTTTTGGTGGTGTCGGCTTTGTCGCCTACGAGATATCGCTGCTGTTTTTCCTAATGGCAGGCTGCGCTGCCATAGCTCGGTTTTTCGCTGCAATGATGTTCAGTTTTGACTTTCTGCCTACCGGGATGACAGGGCTACATGATTTGGTCAGAACGGGCACTTTTTTAGGGGTCGGCGTTTTGGGTTTCTTCGTCGCAATTACTAAGTGGATTGACTATAGCGTATTGGTTGATCAGCTGACCGGTGAGTTCATATTTTTATACGCAATAGTCTTACTTTCCTTCCTACTGGCTTGCATTGTTAAGCGTAGCATTCGCTCAGTGATCTTTAGCCAAGGAACAGTAGTCTTGCTCGTCGGACTTGCGGCGCTATTCTGCTTTGTGCTGAGCAAGTCGCGAATGGCTTATCTGGAAGAGAGCGCAATTGTGTTGATATGCTCAGTTGAGAAAGGAGCAGTCTTGGGATCACTGGTTTATTCGGATGGTAGCTACGCCCTGCTCAAGCTGGGCTCAGCCAGCGTCGTTATGCCTTTGTCACAGATTGAGTACATCGCTACCACCTCAGTGCCGATTGTGTCGACTGACGGAACACAGGTGTGTCCCACCTTTGCCGAGATGAAAACCGAGAGTTAGTACTTTGGACTAAATCGTTTCGTCTAAATGGCAGTTGGCCGCCGGCTATCTGTACGCTTTCGTATCAGGCGAACCCACACATGGCCGGTTATTTTTCTGATGACGAAGTACAAGCTGTTTCTGCCGCTTAGCGGTCGGAATACAACGGGCGGGGACAGGCTCGTAATTCATACTTGAAATTTCAGGAAACAGCTCTTGGATTTCTTCTCTGGCTTCGCGACCAAGCGCCTTTAGAGCCTCAGGACCTGTAAATAGGCTCTCTGATGGGGCTCCTTCGGCAAAAATAATCTCATGGCGATCAAAAAGTAGATGAAAGTACTCAACTTCTTTCACGCTTTCATCAATGAAAACACCTGGCAATGTGGTCAGTCTTATTGCTGATACCAATACCTCTGGTTCGCCAAACATGCGTTCGGCAATCTTAGATTGGATCAGCATACGATGTTGCCGAGAAATGAGCATGTCACGTTTCGGCAGGCCACTTCCAAGTGCGCCTTGGACGATACGAACAGGCCGAAGCTTGGGTTTCGCCGTGATTTCTTCAAGCGAGTATTTTCGCCGACCAATCCAACGAATAACTGACTCAGTTCCGTCTTCCAGCGCGACGCGGTCACCGACTCTGAGAGTCTCAATTGGACGGGGTCCGTCTGTCGTAGCGATCAAGACTCCGTATGTGAAGCATGGCGTGTCCGGTATGTCAGCCGGATCAAGACCGTCAGCACCCTGATCTTTGTTACTTGTTGTGAAAGTAACGCCAACCTCGGGAATCTCGGAGACCGCAAAGAGCCTAAGACCGTTGTCCAACTCTATACGCCAGACTTCGATCACTTGGCCATTCGTGCCAGTGTATGTTGCTGTCCATTCTACATAGCAGGCATCCGTCGAAACCAACGTACCGGAAGCGTCTGTAACGGTCGCAATCTGATTTGCATCGTTCGGCGTTTCATTGGTGATGGTATCGCCCTCAATCGTCGCATCATCGTCATCAATAGAAACTGTCAACAATTGAGCGGGGTCATCAGACGCGAGGATAAAGGGATCGTTCCCGCCACCAGGTGGATCGCTAAATGCAGAAATCGGGAGCGCTTTGAAGTTGGCAATTTCAGGCATTATTCAAATATGAACCATTTTAACGGGAGAAGCGCGCAGGTGAGCCTTCTCGAACCGGTGGTGGAATAATGTGAAGAAAGCAGAAACATCATTCTACTATCTTAGCGCGAAGTACCGTGCGCTATGCAATCATAAAATGCAGAATCAAACCTCGGCTTTCTCTGTATTCGGTTGAAGGGCTTGTTCACCCCAAGCGAACAGCCCCATGCATCAAATCCGAGATTGACCAATTATGAATCTGATGAACCCACGTCCCTTTTGCATCCTGCTCCGGGTTGACCCCGATGCTATGATCTTGACGAGCGACCGCATTGAACGTTTCAAGAGTTTGAAGGCCAAGAAACAGATGTGAGCAGTGCGCTTAGGCTACGGCTGCTTAGCGGACGAAGCGTACCTTCTCAGTGCCATCGCTAATGTCGGCTTCGTACTGTTTTCCAAGACAGTCAAACCACATTTGACAATGCAGCGATAACATGAGTTCTTGGTTCAATTGAAAGAAAGAAAGGAAGTTCCAGTTTGCGTTTTTTCTCACGCTTGATTGTAATTGGACTGTTCTTTGGAGCCTTTTGGTTGAGTTGGATTGGATTTGGCCAAATGTTGCTGTCAATCGAAAGTAAGTCGTGGCCCTCTGTAACCGGGACGATTGTCTCAGCGGGGTTTGAGACCGGCGGGTCTGGCCAAACGTACGGCCGGACAGCCTTTGTGCAGTATCGATACACTGTTGCAGAAACCAACTATACTCATGATCGCATCGTGTTCGGACCCACGCCAAACTTCCGTGTTGATGGAACAGTAGAAAGTACGCGCGATCAGGCGATCAAAGAACTCGCAACAAGAACAGGCGGGAGTAAAATCATCGTTTACTATGATGTTGACGATCCAAATGTCGCGGTGCTGCTTCCCGGCGGTGAATGGTACTTCATAATTTATCTCTTCGGCGCGGCTCTAATGTTGGCGGTCGCATTCATTGTATTCATGATATCGTCAGGACGAACCAATATCCCTATCTATCGGCGATGATCTCCAAGAAGCGGCCATTTGCGCGCGGCGCAGCATCCGGAAAAGTGGGCTCGAAGCCGACGTTGGACCTCTAGTCTCAATTGTGTCAGGCTGTCTCAAACAGCTTCCAACAAAGGTGCCGACGAATGATGACATTGACCCAATGGGGGTTGTTAGTAGACGCATTCGGCGTAGCAATCCTTTGGTTAGAATATGCAACGCGGCCAAATTTAGAAAGCTTTGCCAGCCTTCCTCCTTTGCCAGACCCCGACTTCAAACCTTCGGTTTGGAACCGGTGGTTGGCATGGCGTCAAACCTTCAGTCGCAGTACAGCGAACGTGCTGGCAAATCTTGGGCCTGCTCTTTTGCTAGCAGGATTTGTAATGCAGTTTTTTGATCAATGAAGAGTTACAAGAAAGGTGCCAATGACCGCTGAGCGGGACGAAGTGAGCTTTCGCTGAGGACGCGCGAATGGCGGGTTCGGGGAAAACATCGCTGACCTTCAACCCAGAGATTGCAAGGCAAATGTTCTTGTTTTATTCTCTACTCAAGCAAGGAGAGTATTTTGCATGTCAGTCATTAGCCACATCACATTTGGAACAAATGACCCAGAACGATCCGGTCGCTTTTACGATGAGGTTCTCGGCGTGCTCGGCTTTAGTCGACTACCGAAGCCGCCGGGCAAGCCACCTGCATACGAGAAAGGCGGCATGCCAACAGTTTATATCTACACACCTGAAGATGGCCGCCCTGCAACTTGGGGAAATGGCACACATGTGGCTTTTGTCGCAGATACAAAGCAAAGCGTAAGGGACTTCCATGAAGCTGCGCTGCGTTTGGGCGGCAGCACCGAAGGCGCGCCAGGACCACGCCCGCATTACGGCGAGAACTACTATGCTGCTTACGTCCGTGATCCGGATGGGAACAAGCTCCAAGCTGTGTGCTACGCATCCAACGAGTGAAGCCTGAGCCGACGTTCGTGGTGCGTGCAGCATGAAGAAAGATGGGCTCGAAGCTGATATCTGACAGATTTGGCTGGTTGACCAGTGCCAGCCCAGAGCGGACCTTGGTTTGAGCATGCCTCACGGTGGATTTGCGGTATACCTTTTCAGATTCATGGGTCTGTGTCGGCGCATTGCACGCTGACTTCTAGACAGGGAGTTGAGTGCCGTTAACCAGATGGCATTAAAAAGGGGAAATGCGATGAACCTCAAACTGCCTTTTGTTTTTTATTTGTTCATGGCGCTTACACCGATCCCGCCGGAGCCTGTATTTATAGCGTACTGATGTATTTTATGACCAAGCTACGTAAACGTAGATAGCATACTAAGTCATGGCCTACGCACCCTGAAGAGGTCGCCACGCAATGGCCGCTAAGTAGTTGCCAGACGTGATTGCTTTTACGGTCACCCTTTCAGGGCCATAGCCATCAGCGCGCCTGATCCGAAGAACCGGGCTACGTGTCTTCACTATCCTGATCAAGCCACGAATTGTAAGCGCTTCAAACGGACCCTGCCCAGCAAGAGGTATTGATCTGACTGATCGCCAGCCGGCATCAATCGCCACCTCATACAGCTGGAAAGCGTCTGCGTACTCTGCATCGTATGTGTCTTTCATCTCGAACCTATCTGCCCACACCCATCATATAGGTACCTCTAGGCTGAATTGTTATGATCGAAATCAATCTCGCCTCAGAGCGGCCATAGGCTTCCTGAGGCATGAACGAGCAACGACAATCGATGTAGTCACTCAAGGTTGCTATCACATTCGCCCGCAGTATCCTTAGCAACTTGGATCGGAAAGAGCACACACCAAAACAGTTACGTCTTGTACTTTTCTTGTCCCCATTGCCTCAAAGTCGGCAAAGCACTGAAACTCAGCCAGCGACTTTCTGGAGATGGGTGTAAGTTTCATCAAATCGCGCCTGCAAGTGATCAATGGCCCTGATTGGCTTTATTGCTCCAGGAGGAGCGACATCAGTGTCATGATTGGGGTTGAAAAAGAGTGGCATTGATAGTCGTTCCTGCTCCGTTCCGCGCACTCGGTGCGGTGTCGCCTTTACTCTTCCCTCGGTCCACATCTCAATCATTTCGCCGAAATTGATTATGAAAGTTCCGGGTTCAGCTGTGACTGGCAGCCAGTCACCGCCACGCAACCTGACTTCAAGCCCTGGAACACCATCGGTGGCCAGAAGTGTGAGGCATCCGTAGTCGGTGTGTGTCGCAATCCCCCAGTCTTTCTCACCCGCCCAATCAGGCCGAGGAGGATAGTAATTTCCCCTGAGCAAAGCCATGGGTCTGGTAAACTTGTCCTCGAAGTAGTCTGGCTCAGCACCGATAGCTTGCGCAAGTACCCGTAGAATGAGTCGCGCTACAGCAAGTGCGTCCTGATAATAGGCCTGGATGACTTCTTGGAAACCAGCAGGAGCATCGGGCCATAAGTTTGGGCCATAGGCGCGCATTTTGGACAGCGGGTTGTTGGCAGGCAGCTCGAAGCCACAATCATAGACCTGTTTGTAGTCAGGGTTGGCTGCAGGGTCTACTTGCTCAGAACCGGCTGCGCCCCAGCCACGATTGGCATCCGTCACGGCCATATTGACCTTCTGTTTCTCAACATCTGGAAGTTCGAAGAAAGCCTGATAGGCCGAAAGTGCGAAACGAACACGGGCAGGCGTTAGGACTGTGTTGTAGACCGTCAGAAAGCCTATGCCTTGCGCGCAGTTAGCCATGCGAGACAGGTCTGCTGACGTCGGAGAATTAAGTGTGGCAGCGTCGAAGGAAGGAAGGTCATTGTTCATGCCCTACCTTACTAATTGCTGAGCCTTGAGCAAAGTGCAAGCGAGCAGAAGTTTGATGCTTTCAGTCGGTTAGTTACGGATTGTTGGACCTCGGATGACTGCGGGGCAGGACCAAACTTTCATTCAACAGCGACCACTCAAAGACTGCATTTGGGAATACTAACATCAACAAACCGTTCGCTGTCCATTGCCCCAATCACCTCGGTCCGAGGGCGTTATGTGTGTTCGGCCAACCAAGCACGTGGGGGGCTTCCGACGACACGAAGAAACTCGCGGTTGAAATTTGATTTGGTGTTGAAACCGGACAGCAGCATGGCGTTGGTGACGGTTTCACCTTTCAACATGGCCTCTTGAGCCGCTGTGATCCGCGCTTTGTTGATAAAGCGGGACACATTCTCTCCTGTTGTCAAGTTGATCGTCTCCGACAGTGATTTCGATGGCACGCCCATTTTGCGCGACAACCGGGCCAATGTCAGGTCAGGGTCGAGATAGGGCCTTTGTTCTTCCATGAAGGTTTGAATGCGGTCCCAGATTTCGGTGTCGGCAATCTTTACCGTGGGTGTTTCGCCGAGCTGGCCATCGGCGACAGTTTGCAAGTGTGGGGAAAAACTGAGCGCCCCGATGATCAGGAGGTTGCCCACCGAAAAGATGCTGATGATCCATGGCCGCAGTTCGGTATAGCCCGCCATTTGCGATGCGACGATCAGGATATCGCTGAGTGCTGAAGCGATCAGGGCCGCTCCGATGACAAGCCAAATCTGTGCGGGCAAGTCACCGCTGGCCAAAAGCGCATCAGGTTGCGTATCGGCACCGTCTTTCGCAGATGTCACAATCAATATGCCGTAAACCACGAAAAGACCCGGCAGCAGCACATCCAGAAACTGGGGGGCAACAAGAAGAGCCGCAATTGCGGTCAACGGTCCAAGCCCGTGCAGGCTGTCGGCACGAGACACGTGGTTTCGATAAGCAATCCAAGCTGCCGGAGGGATCAACGAAGCCACGAGTGGTTGAACGATGCGCATGCTGGCTACGCCATAGTGTTGGCTGAGCGCAATGATCAATGACTGAGCGGCACATAACATAAGCAGCAAGATGATGGGGCTGGCATGTCCCCTCAGCCACCACAGCCGAAGACCGGCAAAGCCAAGCACGAAGGCCACGAACACTGGAATTGGAAAGGTTAGCACGTCGTTGCTCCTTAGAATTTCAGCCTTGGATAGTCCTAGAACCAGATCATGACGACCTAAAACCGGATTTAGGACGCCGATATCGGACCTTGCAGGTAGTGAGGGGGCATCAACTCTATGATCAACGGAGAAAGAAATGAAAACGATCCTGTCATCTGCTGCCCTTGCCTGTTGCGTCTCTTATGCACACGCCGATGTGGCGGGGCTGAAAATCAACGAGGTGTTCATGCCGCACCACGGAGCCGCGAGCCGCGTAGCGGTCTGGTATCCCAGCACCTCCGAACAGCCACCGACGCTATACGCGAACAATCCGGTGTTCGAGGGTGTTGAGGCTCATCTGGACGCGCCTCTAACGCTCGGCCGGCATCCTGTAGTCCTGTTCAGCCACGGGATGGGCGGAACGGATCGCGCACAGGCTTGGCTCGCCTCCGCCTTAGCGCAACGCGGCGTGATCACCGTGTCCGTCAACCATGCCAACTCCACCTGGGGAGATTTCGATATGTCCAAAGGCGTTGCCCATTGGACCCGCGCCCAGGACATGAGCGCTGCTCTGGACGCGCTCGTTGATATGCCCGGCTTTTCGGGCAGCCTTGATATGTCCCGCGTTATGGCTGCGGGGTTTTCATATGGCGGCTGGACGGCTTTGTCGCTTGGAGGGGCGACTGGCAACCATGCCGGGATCGTTGATGCTTGCATGACCTATACGGACATGGAGGCCTGCGGGCTTCTATTGTCAGAGGAGGTGAATATGCAGGGGCTCGATCCAAAGGTCTGGAACGCCAGCTATCGCGATAGTCGCGTCACCCATATTGCCGCGATTGACCCGGGCTTTGTCTGGGGGTTGGAGGATTACGACATCACTAACCTTGTCCCTAAAACACTTGTCATCGGCTTTGGCGGTGACGGTGACCGGATGCTTGCCACCGATTTTGATCGCAGTGGGCTTTCTGCCTTGCTCGGTGATCGGAAAATTGAGCGGTTTGATCCTGCCTACCACTTCAGTGCCATGCCGGTCTGCACTGAAGCTGGCGAAGCTATCTTGGCGGAAGAAGACGATGATCCGGTTTGCACTGACCCCGAAGGATCAAATCGCGAAGCGATTCACGCTAGCATTATTAGTATGATTGCGGAAGAACTGGGCCTCTAAAAGAATGCTGCCCGCCGCTCCGTGCGGGCAGCTAACACAGAAAACAATACGTTCGCGCAAAATCCAGCATCGGTGTCACTGGGCTCGAAGCGAACATCTGACAGTTTAATTTATTTGCTTCCCGCTGCTAGACGGCGCGAATGCCTGCTGTTGCCGGACTACCGGCCTTTGATTGCACGCATCAGGTTCTCTGTTGTTGCGGGCCCGACTACCGGTACTGCACCACTCGCGCCTGCAAACGGATTTGGAGGAGCAACAATTGCGTCCATCAAGGCGCGGCTGGCGTCACTCTGACCCACTGAGTTCCGCAATCCATCTGCTGATCGCCGCTGAAGCCGGTTACCTGCTCCACGCATCGTCGCGCCCGCTGCCGGAATAGCCAAGGCCCCTATGCCACCGCCACCCAAAAGCGCCCCACCCGTCAACATTTGGCCGGAGAAGCGATCAGGGGCCAAGATGTTGCCTAGCGCTCTGAGCGTACCTGCTCCACCCCCACCACTCGCTATCTGGCGCATAGTCCGTATCTCTTCGTCCCTAAAACCACGCAAAGCACCTTTGCGGTTCAATAGGGACCTGAAACCAGTCGCCAGGGTCGTTTCGAAGTTTGGCGAGTTACTGGCCTTCTCAATGACGCCTTCGATTGTAGCCATCCGCTGCAAGCGACCCCACACTTCCCGCGCGGCAGCGACCTCTGCCCCACCGTCCATTTGTTCAACTGCTTCATCGATACGTCCGATCACAAGTCTTCCCAATCGGCGCTCATCACGTTGCAGCGATTCAGCTGCGTTGCCTGCGACCCGTCGGAGTTGGTCCATAGCGCGCAAAGAAGCTGGGCCGGTACTTAGCTCCTGCATTTCATCTAAAACCGCGCCCATCCGAGGATGCAGGCGAGGGTTATATCCTGCCTCACGTAAAGCGCTTTGCGTATTCTTCGTGAGCCCTGCAATTGATTGCTGGGAAACTACCCCACCAGCGCGCTCAGCGGCTGCATAGAGGCCCCGAGCTTCATCAGTGAGGCTTTGTAGCGTTGGCAATACCTCTTGCGCCTGTGGCTTGCCAGTGAGGCGTTGAGCAGCAGCGCTGAACCCCTGGCCTGCGCCAGTGAGCGCACCACCTGTCACAGCGCCCATCGTTCCGCCTACAAGGCCACCTGTAAGGCGCTCTTCAGCGGTTTCGCCCTCCATCGCGCCATAGGTTGCTCCGGCTCCGGCACCAACCATTGCGCCTCGGCCAACTCTGGTGCCGGCGTTGCGTCCCGCGTTCACAAACCCGGTCGCACCTTTGGCTGGACCAATGATCGCACCGGTAATCGCGGCTGTTGTCGAAAGTACCGGGTGCTGTTCGTCTAGCTGGTTCTCTTGATCACGATAGAACTGGGTCCGGTCTTCTGCCGTGCCGCGCCCGATCAGTGCGTCGGCGCGCCCCGCCATCTCGTCACCGACAAGGCCCATGGTCATGCTTTCGCCGCCTTTGTTGAGGGCTGCACCTAGTCTTTCGCCGAAGTTCATCGTGGTATCGTCATCATCGCCAATGATGTTGTCGCGCAGTGTTTGAAAAATACCGGGATGACTTGCCGCTGGTGTGTCGGCACGATTGGCGCGACGGCCCCTTGCACCGATGTTCATAGCTGCACCTTGGCCGTTGGCTTGGACCCCTGGCGTCAGAGAAGGCAAAGAAGCGGTGCTACTGACAGGCGTTGGGTTGTCACCGGCTAGTGGACTGCTGTTCGGCAAAGGCGACATCGCTGGTTGCCCAACTGTCGGGCTCTGTTGGCTCGCCGCATTGCGTGCGGCCTCTACCAACCGACGTGCTGCCGCGATGTCTCCAGCATTTTGAGCTCTGATCGCTGCCGCTTTCAGATCACTCTCTGAATACTGAAGTCTTTCGGGCTGTGTTTGGGCTTCAAGAAGTTCCATTTTTCTGCCTGCTTTCTGGGGGTTTGCCCCCTCTAAATGCTCGAATTATTCTACCACAAACTGCGGCAAAACACTATGAAATTGGGGCTAAATCGCAGTGATCTGAACCGCTTTAGCGACGGCGTTCCGGCACTGCATTTCGTGATCTAGGCCGTGACCTATTGCGCTGTCAGCTTGACGAACATGAAAGCGGGGTTGGTGTCTCTCGTCGATCCAAACACTTAGATACCAATCCGCGTCTGGAAGTATCCCTGAAACCGGAAACCCTTTGACTGCGGCCCCTGAGAGCTTGATCACATGAGGGTCTGGTCCATTTAGGAGAAAGTGATGGAAGGCCCGCTCCAAGGTACCCGTCGCTTCAGGGCTGTCGATTAAGACCTCAGAACCATCTGCAGCCTTTCCATAGCAATGTGTTGCCAGAGTTTTTGCCAATCGCCGGGCTGTGGCGCGATCCTGTAGGCTATTGCGTTGCATCTGATGGGTACTCCTCTTGCATGCGGGCTTGGAAAGCCTCGTAGCTTTCGCCGGGATTGCTGCCTATCGCCCCGGAAATCCTGCCGGGAACCATGCATGAATAACGCGGATCACTTGGTGGCGAGGTGTCGTGCTTGCCCCGCAAAGGCACCAGAAACACGTGACTGAACCCTACGGGGCCCGTGCCGGTTGTGGGAGCCAAAGCCTGTAGGCGTCTTCTGATACTGCTACTCATCCGTCGTTTCCCTTACAGTAACTTTGACCGGCTCTTTGATGATGCCGTTATCTGGGGCCTCGCCGATGGTTACGACGAACTTCATTGGCTCACTCGGGGGCTCAATGGCCGCAAGCCGTTTTTTGATTGAGTCTGTGGTCATCTAGCGTTCTCCAGCTCTGTCAGTCGTTTTTCGATTTCGGTAGCTTCCAAGGTCCTACGATAGGTCTCGATCAGAGCCATCACATGAGCGCCCTCGGTTGGCGTCAGGTCCCCTTGCGAGACCGCAGCAAGGATAGATGCTGCGGCCTTGGCAGCGTCGTCCGCACCTTCCATCTTGGGAAGATCAAACTCAACTGGAGCATCTTTGCGGGGCGGTGCTATCCGTTCGAGACACAGTCGCAAAGCGGTCGTGTCGCCCTGCAGGGCCAAGCTGAGGGCCTTTTCCGTGATCTGTTCCACTTGGCCGTCGAGTATCTCCATAACCGCCTTCGTGGCCCTTGTGCGTGTCCCGTATGGTCGCCCCTTATTACCTTTGGCGAAACGTCCATCTGGGGTGCGCCCCTCCGCTAATTCACCGCGATTGCGGTTGTCTTCCTCAGAAGTCATGTGCTGTGTACCTGCCTTTGTCAGTGGCGCTGCTTGTGCGCTTTTCGTATCCCATTGCTTGCGCAACGCGTTCGCGAAGGCCTGTGTTGTGTTTGGGGCTGCATGAGGGCGGTATGAGCCGCTTAGGGGCCTCTCCCAACTTATCGACCACCGCCGCGGACTCCGTGGCTGTAAGCGGACGAACGGACCCATCCGGGCCTTGCGCGAAGTAGCCCGGTTGGCTGCCGTACTCGGCCAGTAAGGCAAAGCCTGTTTCTGAGTTGATACCAGCCTTCCAGAAGTGTCTTTGATGCTTCATTTGAGAACAGCCTCCTTCTTGCCCCCAGAGAAGCCACCCAGCGTCACATCCGTCACACACCTATAGGTGTGTGTGACGTTCGTGACGGTAGAACTGGGCAGAACAGGTGACGCACTGTGACGGTGCGTGACGTTTGTGACGATTCGATTAGTCATCTTCTTGAACCCTCCAAACGTGGTCGCCCCACTCGCGCACCTCATTGAGGTCCATCAGTTTGTCTTTGGCTCGTTTGAACGCCATGCGCTCCGAGCTTTCGCTGGCGCCGCCGGTAAGTCCATGAACCTTGCAGGCAGCTCGCCAATGGTCGATGTGGACGACCTTGCGCCCAACCGGGTAGAAGTTGCCAGATTTTGAGCTGCCATGTTCCCTTAGGGCATCGTCGAGAGCTTGGATGGCGACCTCGTTCTTGCCCGTGAGCGGCTTCTTGGTTGCCTTTGGAGGATCAGCAGCATCGACCACGGCAGAAGTCACTTCTTCTCCGTCCTCGTCTACGCCCAACACGACTGGCCGCAGGCTGAAATAAAGCGGGTCAGGCTTTGGCTGATCGCGCTGTTTATGGCTTTCGATTTTGCCATCTGCGGTGACGCTGATTTCGGTATCTACTGCGCCCCGAAAAGCTGAAGAACCTCTTGCGCCCTTATCGGAGTCTTTGCCGCTGTGATGTACGACCATGACATGGGCACCAGTGGCCTCTTCGATAAGCTTGCAGTTGGCTAGGAACACGGCCGCATCCTTAGCAGTGTTCTCATCTCCGCCACCCATTGCACGCGCCAATGTATCAACAATTATGAGTACTGGAGGAGGTCCCGAAATCGCCTCACAGATGGCTAGCGCATCTTGACTGCCATACAAATCAACCGTGCTAGGGAGCACGTCCAGGTCAGCGTCTGCAAGATCAGGCTTATCTGCCTTGATTGCTGCAATCCGGTTGTTGATACCCGCTTGGCCTTCAGCGGCAATGTATAGGACCGCCCCGCCACGAACACGATGCCCACGCCAAGGGAGGTTGGCAGCCACATGCATGGCCATATCAAGCACCACAAAGGTTTTGCCCGCGTTCGAGGCCCCGTAAAGGATCGATTGGCACCTCCTGTCTAGCCACCCCTTCATAAGGTAGTTCGTGGCTAGCGTTGGCTCGACGTCGCGCGATGCGACCATCTTCTTTGCAAGCTCTGCTGCTCTTTCGGATGATCGGTTCAGTGTCATTACATTCATGCAGGCCACCTCCGCGCAATCTCTGAGAGGTCTGCACCATTTTGTCGTGCCAGCGCCGGGATGGTCGCCCAGGAGACGCCGCTGCCCTTAAATGTGCGCCACTTTGAAGCGACTTCGCCGGGCTTGTACTTCGACCCAGAAGCGCTCCAAGTGTCGGCGACCTGCAGGCCTTCCTCGGAGCCTGCGAACTTCGCATGGAGGGCCATCAAAACAGCCACCCAGTTGCTGTACGTGCAATCGGCTGGGATGTACTCTAAAAGCTCTTGCACTTCGCCTGCAGCGGCTTCTCTGCCGCCGCTGTACGTTTGCGGCTGATGCTTTTGGAGAAGCAACGCGCGTATCCCCAAAGGGACTACAGGCAGACTACTTGGGTAAGCCCCTTTGTACTCGCCACATGCGATTACTGAGCCAGGAGCAACGACATACCCGCCTTCGCCTCTGGTATCTACCTTGGGCGCTAGCTTCGAGGTTGAGTTACGTGCGCCCTCGAAATGCTGAAAGTAGATGTGCGCACCACCTGACGGCGTTGTGACGCACACCTGATCCAGCAAGTAGCCATAGCGGCTCTGCTCTAACTTTGCCGCACCAATTGCCTCTCCGGTTTCCTTGTCTGTGTCGAGATCAATGACAAAAAGGCCGTTGCTCTCCCCGGTCGGGATACCGAATGCCTTTGCGCCTTGCTTCTGCCAATCAGCGATGATTTTCGGGTCAGCGGTAGCTTTGTCTTGCCAGCCAGTAAGCAAAGGCCGTTTGTCCGGGCCAACAGGAAACATTTTGAACGAAGTACTCATTGGCGCGCTTCCCCATAGTGCAGCTGGGCAATCAGTCCTGCCCGTGATCGCGACAAACCATGCTGCCAGCGAATGCGACGTTCTTGGAGTTGGCGGGGTTTTGAAGTTTGGAGGCGCTTCATGCTGCGTCCTCCTCATTGTGTGTAACCCGCTCCACCTTGCTTTCTAGGACGTAAACTCCAAACCGGGAGCGACCTGTTTCAACGTCGTTGCTGAACATATCGCAACAGATGCTGACACCATGATCGCGGCGCAGCGGCAATACCTGGTCGGAGATGCGGCAGTAGCTTGCGGCATAGATTGGGTGCTGCATGAGCCCCTCTAGAACTTGGCGCATATGCTTTGAAACAACGAATGTACGCGGTTCCTGATCAGGATCATAAACGCGATACGCCGCAGCTTCTGTTGCAGCTGGCAAGTCTGTCCATCGGTAGACTCGCTTGGCGTTTGAAGGTGGTCTTGTATTTTGCTCGGTCATTTTTGCCTCACTGGCTTGTTTGACCGGGTCGCATCCGCTATTCTCAATGTGTGCTAAAGAAATACGGCCCCTGCGAACCCGGATGTGGATTGCGGGGGCTTTCTTTAGGCGGCTTCGCGTGTTTGTTTGGCGTCATCGATAAAGCTTAGGAGCTCAGTCTCCGACCATCGTGTCATCCCGCCGATTTTCATCGGCTGCGGAAATGACCCTTCCGATACCTTGCGCCAGACCGTGGCAACGCTACAGCCCAACATGGCTGCTGTATCACGGACTGAAACAAGGCGGTCTTGGCTTGCAAATGTCATTTGATGCACCTCGCGTTCGGTTGCTACTGAATGCGACTCTGCTGCCAAGTTGATGTTGTGGCACCCATAGCTAGTTCAGTTTTTTTGACATCAGCTATGGGTGGCGAGTTAAGACTTTGATTTTGTATGCTTTTTATAGGCGTTGAAAACGCTTCTGGTTTCCCAACCTTCGCTTAATTCCAAAGCACAAGTTAGTTCGGCAACAAATTCAAAGAAGTTTGTCCCTGGGCTTGGCTCCAATGGAGCAGAACGATTTCCGGTTAAGCTTGGCCAGATTGCACGCGCATTCCTTACAAGCTTGATCTTGGCCCAAGTTGAATGAATGGTAGCCTGTTTTGATTTCGTGGGGATTTCTTCTGCAAACTTTAGCGCGTTGGTAATGGGAGAGGCAGGATTCTCCTTTGCAAGCCCCTCTTGTAAATAAGTGAGAAGAGTCGAAATCTGATCATAACAATTGAAGGGTTCATTTTGTCGGGTAAAGAACCTGACGCCGTCTTCTTCTTTGCGTGTAGATGCAAAGCTATATTCTAGCGACTGCAAAATAGAAGGATGGAGCGATTTCAGTGCTGCATTGGCGGCTTCGATTCCCTTTGTAAGCCGTTTTAAGTCATCGGCAGTGGATGCGGGCACTGCATCTTGAATATCAGGATCGCATATCCAACCCTTCGAGAGTGGCAGCGCATCGGAGACGCTTACATGGTATCCGGTTCGGTTAAATCTTTCCATCACAGCCAAAATGCGTGTGATTTCAGCGTTGTTCTTGAGCTCGTCCCAAAAGTCATCAAGAGGGTTCTTTTCACGGTTAATCGGCATAGGTCACCAACCGCGCCCACGAATCCAACGCCTCCGCCCGCTGTGGCAGCATCTCGGCCTTGTTGTAGACCCGTGCAACGGCGCTTGGCGCAGATCCAACTGCCGAATGGTTCAGCACGCGGTCAGCGACGCTTTCAGGCACACCCGCTTCCGCCATCGCCGTCGAGAATGATGTTCGCAGATCATGTAGACGCCATGGATCGAAATCATCGCCCAAAAGTTTGTCCAAGCGGGCTTTGGCTTTACTAACGCCTGAAATCGGCGTTCTGCCGGTTGTCGTGAAAATGTATCCCGAAACGGGCTTACCGGCGGCCCTCAGATCAGACTTGAGCATTTTAAGCTCAGCCAGTGCAGGTGCCGATAGGTGGGTCACATGCTCCTTTCCATTCTTGTTCTTCGCGCCTGGCTTCACGATGCGCTTACGTTCAAATTCTATCTCCGACCATTCAAGCCCAAGCACTTCTCCACGCCGCTGCGCTGTTAGGATCAACAGCCGCAAAAACGGCCCCCAAATTGGCCCCATCTCAAACGTGGCTGTCCAAATCTGCCGAACTTCATTAATGGACGGTACACGCTCACGCTCTGCTTCCTTGGCTGCACGCGGGAGGCTAGCCCCAATGTCTGTCTCAATGTGGCCGCGTTCCCAGGCCCAGCGAGTAAAGGCCATAAGTGCCGCGCGGATACGATTGGCGTAAACCCTCCGACCGGCAGTCAGTTTTTCATCAATGGGTGTTTGCAGGTCGCCTTTCGTTAGCGAACCGATGGGGTCATCCAACTTGACAGCTAGGGATTGCTCCAATTGCCGCAACCGTTCGGAGCCACGCCGTAGGTTCGACAGATGGAGTTTGTCATAGGTTGAAAGAACCTTGCGGACGGTCAACTGCGATGACTTTGCCGCTTCCGCTGCCAGCTTGTCAGCTTTGGCGATAGCAACACGGTCAATGCCGCGGACTGCCTCAGCTTCAATTTCAAGAGCCATCGAACGCGCCATCGCAAGCGTAATGGGTTCCGGCCATGCACCAAACGTGTGTTTGCGTTTAGCTCCGCCTTTGACGCGTTTCTCAAACACCCAAGACGCACGACCGGATGAAGAGAGACGGAAGCGTAGACCTGGACGGCGTGTATCAGACACCTCAATTCGGCCAACGCCCTCGCTGGGTGGTTCGAGGGTTTTCAAGAACCTGTCGTTAAGGTCGCGCTTCATTCCTTAGCCCATTCTGGGGGACAGCTGGGGGACATTTCTTGCGAGATTGCACTAGACGTCCTGCGACGACGATAGACAGATTTTGACTAGGGGACAAGCTCAGATAGTCAGCATTTACTACAGAATATCGGCTATTCTCAGTCAACGTCGGACAGCATGAGATGCTACGCGACAGATAGTCGAAAATTGGGTGTCATTGACTTTTAATCAGTAGGTCGATGGTTCGAACCCATCACGGCTCACCATTTTATCGTGTTACTACATGCGGCCGTATCACGCCGTGCTTCTGTCCGTACTGATCGAAAACCCGTATCCGAAGATTTGACAGCACCAGAATTCAGCCGTAGACAGATTGCGCAGGGGTTCGCAAGCACCTCGTAAGACGCCAGTCAAAACTTGCATCCTTCCGGTTTGATCTCTTACTCAAGGGTGCGTCATGGCGTCATATAACGAAATTTCCGTACCAACATTAGCGCGCTTTATCGACCCCAAGGCGCAGTTTCTGTTTGTTTCGCCATCTCAGGTTAGTGACGTGGCGACGCGGTTCCATGCGACGCCCTTTGACATGGAGGGCGTGTTTTGGAGCCATCGCGGCGAAAGATGCACCTTTGACACCATGGTTGAAGAGTTTGGGATAGAGACTGAGGCCCTTGCGAAACTGGCGACCATCGTGCGCGCTGCCGATACCAACAGGCACGACCTAGCACCGGAGGCCGCGGGGCTCTTGGCCGCATCCTTGGGTTTGTCACGCATGTGTCGCGATGTTCTGGAACAATTAGACGCAGGTATGTTGCTTTACGATGCTTTCTATCGTTGGGCCCGTGATGCAACAGACGAACACCATGATTGGCCTATGACGTCAAAAAAGAGACAGTGATGACCAGTTCAGCTGAAAACCTAACACACCGATCCCCGTCGCTGGCAGAGGCGACGGGTGTTTGGTGGAAAATCGGGATCCTTTCGTTTGGCGGCCCTGCGGCGCAGATCGCATTGATGCATAAGGAGGTCGTTGAGGACCGCGCTTGGCTGTCGGAACAACAGTTTCTCAACGCGCTGAGTTTTTGCATGCTGTTGCCCGGGCCTGAGGCGATGCAGTTGGCAACCTATGCGGGTTGGCGGTTGCACGGCACGTTGGGCGGCCTGATTGCGGGGCTGTTGTTTGTGATACCTGGCGCTGTGGTGATCATGACGCTTGCGGCGATCTATGCCGTTTACGGCGACGTGCCCTTGGTGGAAGCGCTGTTTTACGGGATCAAGGCCGCCGTTCTGGTGATTGTGGTTCAGGCGCTGTTGCGGGTCGCCAAAAAGGCACTTGTGCAACCTGTACACTGGAAGATTGCAGGTTTCGCCTTTGTCGGCATATTCTTTCTTTCCGTACCTTACCCTTTGATCGTGCTGTTCGCAGGACTTTTAGGTTGGATTTTGGGAGGTAAGCAGCAGGAGCAGCAGGTTGTCGACATGGCGCATGTTTCGGCTGGCAAAACACTGCGCACTGTCATCCTTTGGCTGGCGATTTGGGTCGTGCCACTCTTCGCTATCACCTGGTTGGGTGGCCCCGCCATTCTTGCCGAGATTGGCAGCTTCTTTTCAAAGCTGGCGATTGTTACCTTCGGCGGTGCCTATGCTGTGTTGGCCTATATGGCACAGGACGTCGTGGTGCAGTTTGGCTGGCTATCTGCTGGTGAAATGATTGACGCGCTGGGCTTGGCCGAAACCACACCCGGTCCGCTGATCTTGGTGACGCAATTCGTGGGTTTTCTGGCGGGGTTCAAAGAGGGCGGCATGTTCCTTGGTCTCGCCGCTGCTATCGTCGC
This sequence comes from Pseudomonadota bacterium, assembly GCA_038533095.1. Lineage (GTDB taxonomy): Bacteria > Pseudomonadota > Alphaproteobacteria > Rhodobacterales > Rhodobacteraceae > Yoonia. The sequence goes on along the minus strand of JBCAZI010000004.1, from coordinate 43,249 downwards.
GCTTTGGGTCACCTTCGTTCCGTGTTTTCTTTGGATCTTTGCAGGCGCCCCTTATATCGAATGGATATCGAACCAAACCAGACTGACGGCTGCGTTGAAGGCGATCACGGCGGCAGTGGTTGGGGTTATCCTGAACCTGTCCATTTGGTTCGCACTGCATGTTCTATTCGCCACGGTCGTTGAAAATCGCTGGGGCATCGTTACACTTTGGCGGCCCGAGGTCGCTTCTTTTGAATGGCTGGCGGGGCTGATTTTTGCACTAAGCTGTTTTCTTGCATTCCGATTGCATTGGGGAATGATCAAAATACTGGCGGTTGCATCACTATTGGGCGCTGTCCTGCGATTGTCGCTTTGACCCCACAACAGACTGGGCTGCGCCTGTCATAAATCCGTCATGACAGTGTAAAGAAACTGATAAGAAACTGTCACCTGCCTGTCGTTTCCGCGCTTTATCCGCACCCTCAGAACGACGGGGATGTTTATGTTAGAGATCAGAAGCCTGACCAAACGGTTCGGAGATAAAACTGCGGTTGATGCGGCGCAGATATCCGTGAAAGAACCGGCAATGATTGGGATTATCGGCCGTTCAGGTGCCGGGAAATCTACACTGCTACGGATGCTGAACCGGCTGAGTGACGCATCCGAAGGACAGATTATTTTCGAAGGCGAAGATGTCACCAGCCTGCGCGGCGCTGCAAAGCGTGATTGGCAATGCCAATGCGCGATGATTTTTCAGCAGTTCAATCTGGTGCCCCGTATGGACGTGGTGTCAAACGTGCTGCACGGCACATTGAACAAGCGGTCGACGCTTGCCACGATGTTCAACCTTTACCCACAGTCTGACATCCACCAGGCGATTGAGATCCTTGATCGCCTTGGGATCGCAGAGCAAGCTCCGAAACGCGCCGAGGCCCTTTCAGGTGGCCAACAACAACGCGTCGCAATTGCGCGCGCCCTGATGCAGGACCCCAAGATTATTCTGGCAGATGAACCCATCGCCAGCCTGGATCCGATGAATGCGCAGGTCGTGATGCAGTCTTTGCGCGATATTCACGAAGAAGACGGGCGCATGGTAATTGCCAACCTGCATACCCTTGATACCGCCCGGCGCTATTGTGACCGTGTGATTGGCATGCGCGATGGCCGCATTGTGTTTGACGGCACGCCTGCGCAGCTAACCACCGGTGTGGCGCGCGACATCTACGGCGCAGGAGCGGATTTTTCCGAAGCTGCAACATCAACCCAGATCGAAACGCTGGAGCGGGAATCGATTCCAGCTTGACCTGTTCACGCGCCCGCGATCCCGCGGGCGATTTCATCAAATGGAGAGAACGATGAAAAAGACCCTTCTAATTGCGCTTGCCACATCAACGGCGCTGACCACTGGCGCATCAGCCCAAGAGATCACTGAATTCCGCATCGGTATTCTGGGTGGTGAGAACGCACAGGACCGCATGAACAACTACCAGTGCATGGTCGAGTATACGAACGAAGCGCTGGGCGTTGAAACCAAGCTGTTCGCACCTGCCGACTATAACGGCGTTATTCAGGGCCTGTTGGGCGGCACGATTGATATGGCCTGGTTGGGCGCGTCATCCTATGCCGCGACCTACTTGCAAGACCCAGAGGCGGTCGAGCCGGTGCTGGTCAAGCAGAACCTCGATGGCTCTATCGGTTATCATTCAATCGGCTTTGCCCGCGTTGACAGCGGCATCACATCGCTGGATGACATGGAAGGCAAGGTCTTTGGTTTTGGTGATCCGAACTCCACCTCTGGCTATCTTATCCCTTCCATCGAAATTCCGCAGTATAAAGACGGCGTGACCATGGAGTCAGGTGACTACTTTGGTGAAGTGAAATTCACCGGTGGTCACGAACAGACAATCGTTGCAGTCAACGCTGGCGACATCGACGGCGGTGTGACCTGGGCCGACGGCCAGGGCAACTGGGAAGATGGCTATAACTCTGGCGCGCTGCGCCGTGCGGTTGATGCGGGTCTGGTTGACATGAACGATCTGGTACAGATCTGGAAATCCAACGTTATCCCCGAAGGTCCCGTCGTGTTGCGCAGCGCGCTGCCCGCAGATGTGAAGGCCACGATGACAGAGCTAGTTGATAACCTGTTCGAAAACGACCCCGAATGTGCCTATGGCGTTGCTGCCGGTGATACGCTTGGTTTCATTCCTGTGACCCATGAAACCTATGAAAGCATCGTTGCCGCCCGCCAGTCGGTCATCGGTAACTGATCGCACAAGATAATATGTCCGGCAGCCCCAGAATGATGGGGCTGCCGGATGTTTTTTGCTGGGGGTCGGAATGGCAGACATATCACTGGGCCACGCGCCGCAAAGCGTGGATAGCATCCAATCAAGCTATATGGCGCAGATACAGCGCCGCAGGCTTTATGGCGGGCTGACGCTGCTGATCTTTGTGATGCTGATGGTCTCTGGCTTTAACGTCGCTGACGATCGTAACGCCGGCGGCTTTTGGGAAGGGCTGCATCAGATCGGTGACTATCCTGCCGAAGTTCTTGCAGAGGCCTGGGAAAAGCGTGCCGATCTGCCGGGTTTGATCGCCAAATATTTTCCGGCACTGGTTGAAACAATTAACATCGCTGCGGTCTCTACCCTGATTGGCGGGATCGGTGGTTTGTTTTTGTCATTGCTAGGTACACGCGGGCTCGCACGCTGGCCCAGTCTGATCCCCCTTTTCCGCCGCATTTCCGATGTGATGCGCGCCGTGCCAGAGATTGTGATCGCCCTGGTGCTGATCTTTGTTCTAGGCGGCGGGCCCGTGCCTGCCATGATCGCGATCGCGATCCATACGGCCGGTGCGCTGGGCAAGCTCTTTTCCGAGGTCGCTGAAAATGCCGATCTGAAACCGGTTGAGGGGCTCGCCTCGACCGGGGCTAACTGGTCACAGCGGATGCTGCTGGGGATATTGCCACAGGTCGCGCCAAATTACGTCAGCTACACGCTCCTGCGGTTTGAAATCAACATTCGCGCCTCGGCCATTCTTGGGTTCGTTGGCGCCGGCGGATTGGGATATGAGCTGCGCAATGCTATGGCCTGGGGGCCGGGCCGTTTCGATGAAGCCGCGGCGATTTTCATCCTGCTGTTTGGTACAATCGTCTTTTTTGATCAGGTTTCCAGCCGTTACCGCAACCGCCTGACAGAGGGGCAAGGCCAATGAGCATGATGGATTTGACCCAGACAAAGGCGCATGCCGACGGGCTGTTTGCGCGTAAACGCCTTGTCGCCTTTGGCATTCCCGTTCTGATCCTGGCCTATCTCACCTATATCTTTTTTGCATTCGATATTCCGGGCCTTGCTGGGCGCGCCAATATGAATAACGCGGTCACGCTCGCCTCTGACAGCTGGTCGCATAAGGTCCATGTCACCCGCGATAATCGGTCGGGTGAGGTAACATATGCGTTCGAGGGGGAACGTAAAGGCACCTACCCCGATGGTATGCGCCCCGATTGGGTCAGCGGTGATGAAGTAATTACCGTTGATTTGGGGGCCAACCATATTGTCCGATATCTGCCAGAGAACCGGACCGAGATTGAACTGCCCGATTTCCCCATGATCACGGTACAGGCAGAAGGGCGTACCGTCTCATCAAACCTGCCCGATGATCTGCCAAACTGGATATCGGCCTCCGACAGGCGGATCGCCATCACCACACCAGAAGGGCGTATCACGCTGACCGGCGCGCGGACCGAAGTGTTCAATTACTTCCCCGGTTGGGAGCTGTTCTGGTTTACGCTTGATAGCCCCTATTACGGTCAGAGCCTGACGGCGATCCTGTTTGGGGATCAGATTGACCCTGCGCGCGGTAATATCGCTGGTGCTGTGTCGGACTGGTGGAACAACGCCATGTGGCGGCACAAGGATGTGGCCTGGGCCATTGGTGAAACCATATTGATGGCATTCCTGGGCACGATGGGCGCGGCCATTTTGGCACTGCCGCTGGCGTTTTTGGCCGCAAAACGGTTTTCCCCCATCATGCTGCTGCGCGCGGCAACCCGGCGGCTGTTTGATTTCGTGCGCGGCGTTGATGCGCTGATCTGGACAGTCGTGCTGGCCCGTGCCTTCGGGCCTGGTCCTTTGACCGGCACCTTGGCGATTTTGATTACCGATACGGGTACATTCGGCAAAACGTTTTCCGAAGCTTTGGAAAATGTGGATAACAAGCAGATCGAAGGTGTGGCATCGACGGGGGCCAAACCCCTGCAGCGCTACCGCTTTGGTGTGATCCCGCAGGTCGTTCCCGTCCTTTTGGCGCAGGTCCTGTATTTTCTTGAATCCAACACGCGGTCTGCCACCATCATTGGGGCGATCACCGGCGGCGGTATCGGATTGATGCTGACCCAAGCGATCCAGACCCAAAAGGATTGGGAAGAGGTCGCCTATTACATCATTCTGATTATCGCTATGGTGATGTTTATGGATTGGTTCTCTGGGTGGTTACGCGGCAAGTTGATCGGACGCAAAGACTGATGGCACGTCTTTCGGCGGAGAACCCGTTTATTCACCCCGATTGCGAGATCACGGACAGCAGTTTCGGGGCTTATGTCGAAATTGGCAAAGGCAGCCGCGTCGCGCATGCGCGTTTTGGCGATTATAGCTATTGCGACCGCTTTGCCGATATCGCGAATGCAGAGATCGGGAAATTTGCGAATATCGCGGCGTTTTCGCGGATCGGGGCGACTGACCACCCGCTGGATACCGCCGCGTGCCATCATTTTCTGTATAGGTCCGATGATTATTGGGATGACGCGGGGCGTGACACGGCTTTCTTTGCCCATCGCAAATCCCGCATTGCCCATATCGGCCATGACACGTGGATCGGCGCTGGGGCAATGATCAAACCAGAGGTCACGCTGGGCCACGGGGCGGTTGTGGCCGCCGGTGCGGTGGTGACCAAGGATGTTGATCCCTATACGATTGTGGCCGGAACGCCCGCAACACCGCTTAGGCTGCGCCAACCGCGCGACATCGCAGATCGGTTGATTGCACTGGCCTGGTGGGATTGGTCACAGGCCGCACTGCGCGCGGGATTGGATGACTTTCGTACGTTACGGGCAGAGGCGTTCCTTGAAAAATACGAAGGCTAGCCTTCTAGCGTGAGCGTCACGCGGTCACCGGCAAACCATGTACGCCCGTATTCCACGGGTTGACCCGCCATATCGACATTCAGCCCCGACGACCGCAAAATAGGGTCCCCTTCGGCAATCTGTAGATGCAATGCTTGCGTCGCTGTCGCGCGTGTCGCCGTCAGCCGGGTTGAGGCGCGGGTGTAGTCGTCAATGCCGACATGGGCCAAAGCTTCGGTCACGCTGCTGGTGTCCTGCAGCGCTTGCGCCATGCCGTTGATACGTGACATTGGAAACAAGCTTTCAAAAACTGCGATGGCCTGCCCATCCGCCAGTGAAAGACCATGGTAGGCGCAGACCATTTCGCCCTTGGCGATGTTGAGTGCCGCGGCCTCACCATCGGTTGCGATACGTTCTTCGACCTGCAGCACCCGCTTTTCCGGCCGCCGACCTGCTGCGATCAGGTTTTCATGAAACCGAACGCGCTTTCCGATGGGATAATCCGTGGGGATCGCCGCAACAAAGGCACCGGCACCACGCCGGGTGCGGATCAGGCCTTCCTCTACCAAAGCAGAGATAGCATGACGGACCGTGTGGCGATTTACACCAAAGCGGTCGGCCAAAGCTGCTTCGGTGGGTAGCTTGTCGCCGGGGCGATACCGCCCTTCTGCCAAGTCGCCGCGCAGGGCATTAGCAATCGCCTTCCAGATCGGGGTTTTGGCAGAAGTGTCACGCAAGTTTCACAAATCTCCACTGTCTTTTGGGCGGCAACATGATAAGATATGTATAGTTGTATAGTATATGGAAAAGTTGTCGAGATGAAAGACACCTTTGATGAAAATGCGCCGCGCAAAGCTTGGATGAGCTTGCTGGCAAAGGCACCCGAAGGTGGTGTTGCTGCCTTGCTGGATGATGCGATCGACCGCCCAGATTTCACCTGGCTGCGCGCGCCAGAGATTGGCAGCACCATGGTGCGCGGTCGCGCTGGTGGGACCGGCGCCCCGTTCAATCTGGGCGAGATGACGGTGACCCGCTGCGCCCTGACCCTGGCAACCGGCGAAGTTGGGCACGCCTATATTCAGGGCCGCCGTAAGGCAGATGCAGAAGCCGCCGCATTGGTCGATGCCATGATGCAAACCTCTGCGGCTGAAACGGTGCGCACCCAGGTCCTTGACCCGCTCGCGGCACAGATCACCGCGGCAAAGGCGGCGCGCGCCGAAAAGGCAGCCGCCACGAAAGTGGACTTCTTTACCATGGCACGCGGGGAAGACTGATGCAGGCGCAGACCCTTTCGGGCGGTTTTGCAAACCCCGCCCTTCAATCCGCAGACGTCTTTCGCAATGTGATGGAGGCGATGGCGCGTCCCGGCACCATTCAAACAGTCGAGGGGGCCTTGCCGCCTGCCGCGCTATCCCCCGCAGCGGGTGCGATACTTCTGACGCTTTGCGATACGGAAACGCCTGTCTATCTGGCCGGATCGGCTGATTGCGATGACTTGCGCGCTTGGCTGGCCTTCCACACTGGTGCGCCTGTGGTCGGCCCATCTCATGCGATGTTTGCAGTCGGGACATGGGATGCGCTCGGCCCGCTTTCAGCCTATCCCGTCGGCACGTCTGAGTATCCGGATCGTTCAGCCACACTGATCGTTGAAAGCGCGACACTTGTCGCCAAAGGTGCAACCCTGACCGGTCCGGGGATCAAAGATCGTGCTGCACTATCTGTGCCCGATGTGGCGGCGTTGGAGTCTAACCGCACACTCTTTCCCTTGGGGTTGGACTTCATCCTGACCTGTGGCGACCAGCTTGCCGCGCTGCCCCGCACAACCGAGGTGTCATAATGTATGTTGCTGTAAAGGGCGGCGAACGCGCCATTGAAAACGCCCATGCATGGCTTGCCGAAGAGCGTCGTGGCGATACCGGCATTGCGGAACTCAGCATCGCGCAGATCCGCGAGCAACTCAGCCTTGCGGTGAACCGGGTGATGGCTGAAGGCTCGCTTTATGATCCTGATTTGGCCGCACTTGCGATCAAACAGGCACGCGGCGATCTGATCGAGGCGATTTTCCTGATCCGCGCCTATCGCACCACATTGCCGCGGTTTGGCGCGTCAGAGCCTGTCGATACCGGTGCGATGGCTTGTGATCGTCGGATTTCAGCGACGTTCAAGGACCTGCCCGGTGGGCAGGTGCTGGGCCCAACCTTTGACTACACGCACCGTTTGCTGGATTTCAAACTGGTTGCAGATGGCGATGTGCCCAAGGCCCCTGTGCGGGAAGCGACCGTTGGCGATGTACCGCATGTGACGGGGTTCTTGAACCGCGAAGGCCTGATCGAAGAGGCGCCGCATAATGACACTACTCCGCCTGATCTGACCCGCGAACCGCTTGAGATGCCGGCTGAGCGCGCTTTGCGGTTGCAAGCGCTGACCCGCGCGGATGAAGGGTTTACGCTGGGTCTGGCCTATTCCACGCAACGTGGCTACGCGCGCAACCATGCTTTTGTGGGCGAACTGCGCATCGGCACCGTCCCGGTCCAGATGGATATCCCCGAATTGGGCTTCGCCGTCGAGATCGGTGAGGTGACGCTGACAGAATGCGAAACTGTCAACCAGTTCAAAGGATCAAAGACAGAACCACCGCAGTTCACCCGTGGCTACGGTTTGGTTTTTGGACAGACGGAACGCAAAGCCATTTCAATGGCCTTGGTTGATCGCGCGTTGCGTTGGGAAGAATTAGGCGAAGACGATGAAGGCGCGCCTGCTCAGGACGCGGAATTTGTTCTCTACCATGCCGACAATATCCAGGCGACAGGGTTCCTAGAGCATATCAAGCTGCCCCACTACGTTGATTTCCAGTCCGAGCTTGAACTGGTGCGCAAGCTGCGCCGCGAAGCAGGCGCTGCCCAGGTGCAGGAGGCTGCAGAATGAGCGTGGACACCGTTGTTTTTGATATCGGGGGTGTGCTGGTTGACTGGCAGGCGCATCTGGCATGGCAGGACGATCTGGGCGAAGAGGGCGCGCGCAGCTTTATGTCGCGTATTGGTTTTGACAAGATCAACCTCGCCTGTGATGCGGGTGCCACCTTCGGCGAGGCAGCCAAAGACATCGCGGACCCAGACGATGCCGCGCGGCTGGCCGCATATGTGTCGCGCTACGCCCGGACCGTGCCAAACAAGCTGACCGAGACATGGGATATTCTGTATACGCTGAAAGACGCGGGTGTTGCCTTGCACGCGATCACCAATTGGTCGGCGGAAACATGGCCTGAGGGTTTGAAGGTTCACCCCGAACTGGGCAGCGTCTTTGGCACTACCGTGGTTTCGGGCGAGGTGGGTATCATCAAACCCAGTGTCCAGATTTACCGCCTGCTTTGCGAAAAGGCAGGTGTGAACCCGACGCAATGTGTCTTTATCGATGACGGCTTGCACAACTGCATGGGCGCAAAGGCTGCCGGCATGGATGCCATCCACTTTACCGGTGCCGCTGCGCTGCGCACAGGCCTGCAAGAACGGGGGCTGCTATGACAGACCAAGCGTATAATTTCGCCTATCTTGACGAACAAACCAAACGGATGATCCGCCGGGCCATCCTGAAGGGGCTTGCAATCCCCGGCTATCAGGTGCCCTTCGCCAGTCGCGAAATGCCGATGCCCTATGGCTGGGGGACAGGAGGGGTGCAGGTCTCTGCGGCGGTGCTGACCCCGGCGGACACATTCAAAGTGATCGATCAGGGTGCAGATGACACCACAAATGCCGTCTCTATCAGGACGTTTTTTGAGCGGGTGGCGGCAGTAAAAACGACCACAGTGACGGCGGACGCCACCGTGATCCAGACCCGCCACCGCATTCCTGAAGAGCCGCTGACAGAAGGTCAGATCCTTGTCTATCAGGTCCCTATCCCTGAACCCTTGCGATTTCTGGAACCACGCGAAAGCGAGACACGCAAGATGCACAGCCTTGAAGAATACGGGCTGATGCATGTGAAGCTTTATGAAGATATCAGCCGTCACGGTCATATCGCCACCTCTTACGCCTATCCTGTGAATGTCGAGGGACGCTATGTGATGGACCCGTCGCCGATCCCGAAATTTGATAACCCCAAACTGAATGATATGGCGGCGATCCAACTGTTTGGTGCCGGACGGGAACAGCGCATTTACGCGTTGCCACCTTACACGCAGGTCGTCAGCCTTGATTTTGACGATCACCCGTTTGAGGCCTCAAAGGCAAATCATTGCTGCGGGCTTTGCGGGTCCGCGGACAGCTATCTGGATGAGGTGATCGTCGATGATGCAGGTGGGCGGATGTTTGTCTGTTCCGACACAGATTATTGCGAGGCACGACAAGCCGCCGGATACAAAGGAAAGGATGCAGCATGACACCTTTGCTGTCCGTTCAAGGTCTTTCCAAGCGCTATGGCGCGCATATTGGTTGCGCTGATGTATCCTTTGATCTTTACCCCGGTGAGGTGATGGGGATCGTCGGTGAAAGCGGGTCCGGGAAATCAACCTTGCTGAACTGCATGGCCGGCCACTTGGCCCCGGATACCGGGCAGGTGGTCTTTGATACACGTGCTGACGGGCCGCAGGATACAGTCACGATGTCAGAACCCGCCCGGCGCATGCTGTCGCGCACGGATTGGGCCTTTGTCCATCAACATGCGCGCGATGGTCTGCGTATGGGTGTCAGCGCAGGTGGCAACGTGGGCGAGCGTCTGATGGCCGTTGGCGCCCGTCACTATGGCGACATCCGCGGTAAAGCCACGGATTGGCTGGAACGGGTTGAGATTGATGCTGCCCGTGTCGATGACCGGCCTACGACTTTTTCGGGCGGTATGCAGCAACGCCTGCAGATTGCGCGCAATCTGGTGACCGGGCCGCGGCTGGTGTTTATGGATGAGCCAACGGGCGGCCTTGATGTGTCGGTGCAGGCGCGTTTGCTTGATCTTTTGCGCGGGCTGGTCCGCGATATGGGGCTATCGGCGATCATCGTCACCCATGATCTGGCTGTTGTCCGGCTGTTGGCGGATCGGTTGATGGTCATGAAATCCGGCCATGTGGTTGAGGCAGGACTGACCGATCAAGTCCTCGACGATCCGCAGCATCCCTATAGCCAGCTTCTTGTTAGCTCTGTTTTGCAGGTGTGAGAGATGATTGAACTGAACGACGTTTCCAAGACATTCACCCTGCACAATCAGGGCAGCGCGGTCATCGAGGTATTTAACGATGTCTCATTCCGCGTCGCCGCTGGCGAATGTGTGGCACTGACCGGTGCCTCTGGCGCAGGCAAATCAACGTTGATGCGGATGATCTACGGCAACTATCTGGCACAGAATGGCGAAATTCGTATCGGCGATGTTGATCTGGTGCAGGCCGCCCCGCGCGAGGTCATCCAGCTGCGGCGCGATGTGTTGGGTTATGTCAGCCAGTTCCTGCGGGTTGTGCCGCGTGTCTCAACCTTGGATGTCGTGGCAGAACCGCTGCGGATGGTTGGTGTTGCTGCTGACCAGGCAGAGATACGCGCCCGCGCTTTGCTTGCGCAGCTGAATATCCCCGAACGCCTATGGTCCCTTTCGCCAACAACATTTTCTGGCGGGGAACAGCAGCGGGTCAATATCGCACGGGGCTTTGCGCATAACTACCCGGCGATGTTGCTGGATGAACCGACAGCGAGCCTTGATGCCGCAAATCGCGAGGTTGTCTTGTCGCTGATTGAAGACGCGAAGGCGCGGGGTGCCGCAATCATCGGGATTTTCCATGATGAGGCAGCGCGCGCGCGGGTCTGTGACCGCGAGATTGATGTGGCCTGTTTTGTCCCGGGTGTTGCCGCATGACAGAGGGGCGGCTTATCGCGGTGGTTGGGCCGTCGGGTGTTGGCAAAGACAGCGTCATGGCGGGCATTCATGCCGCGATACCGGCCGTCCATTTGGTGCGCCGGGTCATCACGCGCGCGCCAGAGTTGGGCGGCGAAGACTATGATGCGGTGTCAGTGCCCCAGTTTCAGCAGATGGCGCAGAACGGGGAATTCGCGCTCCATTGGGGAGCGCATGACCTGCATTACGGCTTGCCGCAAGCGGTCAATTCTAGGCTTGCTGAGGGCACAGACTGTCTGGCGAATTTCTCGCGGAAAGCATTGGGTCGGGCGGCAAAGCTGTTTCCGCGATTTCTTGTATTGAACATTACCGCAGCACCCCAGACCTTGGCGCGTAGGCTCGCGGCACGCGGGCGCGAAACAGAGGAAGAAATCGCCAAACGGCTGGCAGAGGCAGATAAACCCTTGCCGGCAGAGCTTGATGTTATCCATCTGTCCAATGACGGACCGCTAGAGCAGACCGTGGCACGCGCGGTTGCGGCACTTCAGCCGGTCAAAGTATAGCGATGGATCAACTCAAAGCATCCGTCGCTGCGTTCACCACAGAGGGCAACCTGATCAATGACGAAGGGCGCGGGCAGTTCCGGCAACCTGTCTTGGGCGGTTTCGGACCATTGCGTGATCTCCTCTGGGTCCAACCGGCCCGAGAGTGTCAGATGAAAGCGAAACTCTTCCATGACGTAAGGATAACCCCACTGCTGCAACAGCGCGTCTTGCCGCGCGCTCAGGCCCGCCTGGCGGCGGCGCGCGATCTCGGCCTCGGACGCGGGTGCACGAAACGCATCCAATGCTTGTACGCAAGCCCCCGCAACCCGTTGCAGACCCGACGTATCGCCCTGCGGCGTCAGGGCCAGAAACCCACCCATAGAGGTCAGTTGCAAACCATCGCAACGGGCGGGCGCCAGCCCCTCTGCCAGTTTGGCTACAGCGCTTTGCAGGTCGCCCGCCGTATACCCGTCGGCCAGCCGAAACGGGGGCTTCAGCGTCCCGTGAAACCCGTATTTGCGCGGTGTCATCGTAATGTCATCCAAACCGGGCAAGCCCGGCTGATGAACCGCGCACCCTTGAATAACATCCCATCCCAACCATGCCGCACCAAAATCGGCCAAAGGTCCTTCGGGTGGGACATAGTAGATCGCAAATCGAGAGTATGACATGAATTCCCCTTTTCCAGCGCCTTCTATGGTCTCTGCCTGTGACAGTGATGTGTCAAACGATCTGCGTTTTGCCAATGCGCGCCTTGTGCTGCCAGATGCGGTGATCACGGGGGCAATAACGATCGAACAGGGTGTAATCGTCGACATTACCGAAGGCGGTGCAGTGCCGGCAGGCAGTATTGACTGTCAGGGCGATCTGCTGATGCCTGGGTTTGTTGAGTTACACACCGATAACCTTGAACGCCATATTGAGCCGCGCCCCAGCGTGGACTGGCCGCATCTGCCCGCGTTGATTGCCCATGACGCCGAACTCGCCTCAACCGGGATCACGACGGTGTTTGATGCGATGCGGGCGGGATCGATCCATTCGGGCAAAGGCCGCTACATCGACTACGCACGCAAGCTGGCCGATGAATTGCTGTCCGCGCGCGATGCTGGCTTGTTCAAGATCAGCCATTTCCTGCATCTGCGGGCCGAGATCTGTTCAGAGACATTGCTTGATGAACTCGCCGCCTTTGGATCAGAGGATCGGGTCGGCATTGTCAGCCTGATGGATCACACACCGGGCCAGCGGCAGTTCCGCGATATGACAGCGCTGAAAAACTATGTGGCCAAGAAACGCGGCATGAATGATGATGAGTTCGCCGAGCATGTGCAAAACCTGCTGGGCTTGCAAAAGAAATACGGTGCCAAACATGAAAAGGGCGCAGTGCTTGAGGCACAAAGGCTGGGTGCCGTCCTGGCCAGCCATGACGATACGACTGCTGCGCATGTTGCGACCTCTGCCCAAAACGGGGCGGGTTTTGCCGAGTTTCCGACGACCTTCGAAGCCGCCCAAGCCTGTCATGATCACGCCATACCTGTGATGATGGGTGCGCCAAACCTGATCCGTGGCGGGTCCCATTCAGGAAATGTTGCCGCAGAAGAGCTGGCAAAGGCGAACCTGCTGGATATTGTGTCGTCTGACTACGTTCCATCAGCGCTGTTGCATGCGGCCTTCATGCTTTCGCATATCTGGGATGATCTGCCACGCGCCATCGCGACAGTAACACGCAACCCTGCGCAGGCGGCCGGATTGCAAGACCGCGGCGAACTCAAGCCTGGTTTGCGGGGTGACGTATTGCGCGTACGCACCGTTGAACAAACACCCTTGCTGCGCGGGGTTTGGAGCCGAGGTGCGCGGGTCAGCTAGCCACCGCGCGCCTCTTTCGCGGTGCCGTAAACGGGTAAATCAGCGGCAGTTTTGCCATGGGCCGCCATCAGCGTGTCACGCACGAATGCGATATGGGCAGTTTCCTCGATAATCTCGGCCAGATATTGCGCTGCGGTCAATGTTTTGCCCACCCCGATGGTGCCGTGGTTGGCCAGAACAGCGGCGCGTACTGACGTATCCTCAAACACCGGGCTGATCTCGACCTCAGTTTGCGGCCCGCCATTGTCAGATAGCGGGATCAACGGCATGCGCCCGATCTTTTCAATGGTTTGCACCGTCAGGCAAGGGATCTCGATCCCGGCACTGGCAAAACCTGTGGCCCAAGGGCTGTGGCAATGGACGATGGCGTTGATGTCGGGCCGGATGCGGTAAAGATCAAGGTGGAAATCCATGTCCTTGGATGGCTTGAACGCTGACGGTTCAATCGTGCCATCCAGATGCACGACTTGCAGGTTGTCGCGGCTGCATTCGGCGAAGCCCACGCCAGAGGGCTTGATCACAATGCCCGGCCCCGATGAAAGCCGCACCGACAGGTTGCCGCCCGCGTTGGTCTGTAGCCCCAGATCAAAGCAGCGCTTTGCAGACCAGATCAGGGCGTCTTTTTTGGCTTCGATATCGGATGGGTCGAACATGGGGTTTAGTCCTTTGTGATGTCGCGCAGGGCGTCAACGGCGGCTATCGCGGTGGCCGTGTCATTGATGTGCCCGTCTAGGCTGACGGCGTTTGTGTATTGAGAAATAGTGTCGCGAAAGACCTCGCGCAGCGCCATGCTTTCGATGGCGCCACCGGGTTTATCTTCTGATGAAAAGCCGCCCATGGGGATCAGCACACGCACGGGGGCTGTGGCTTGGGCGATTGCCTCACCCAGGATATTGGCACATTTGGCGACTTCATCCGCCGTACATTGCACATGGGTAAAGAGCGGCGAATGGCTGTAATGGGGGCGGGCGCGGTAAGCCTCTGGCATCAGGTCGGCCTGCCCCATGCCGATGAAATTTACACCACCGGGCAGGATCACGCGGGGCACATTTCCCATAGCGGTAAAGCGCCCCGGCATATCGGCATTGACCCCGGCGATGTAACAGCGCGTCAGCTCATGCGGCGTATAATCGACAACTGATTTGAACGCGCCGTTTTCGGCCCAGCGGGTAAAAGCGGCACCGCCAAAGCCGTTGGCATGGAAGACGGTGACCTCATCGCCATCCGCGCGCAGGCGGTCGCAAAGTGCATCCGTTCCCGGCCCGGTCACGCCCAGCGATGTGACCCCAACTGAGGGTGTCAATGATGCAGGGCCCGTGGGGAGTGTTGCATGATAAAGCCCACCGGTGATCGCGGCGGCCCGGTCCAATGCGGCGCGTGTGGTGGCATTCAGACCGCAGAGGTCTGCAATCGTGGGCACCAGCACGATCGAGCTGTCAGCGATGACATATCGGGGATCAAATGGCAGCGTTGTGACCAGCACCTTGGGCATGGAAAGCGGCAAGGATCGCAGCACATTCACCGCAATCTGCCCGCCTGTACCGCCACCAATCGCGACCACCATGCGTCGCCCCGATTGGGGTGCGCTGTTAATTTCGGCAATTGCGCGTTCGGTTGCTGCTTTCATGCCTGCAACTTTTGCGGCAGGCGACCAATGTGCGCCCCCTGCCTTCAGAGAGATATCGCATTGTTCCACCGGAACACCCTGCGCTTTCAGCCCCAGGATCAGATAATCGGCTTCCTCTTGTTTGGTGTCATAGGTCGCCAGAAGAAGGACGCTCATTACCCTTTTACTGCCCCCGCAGTCATGCCGGTGATAATCTGGCGGCTGGCCAGGAAGGTAAAGATGATCGGTGGGATGGCCAACAACATACCCGTCGCCATGATCACACCCCAGTCGATATCAAATTCGGTCAGGCTGTTCACGATGGTGACCGGCACCGTACGGCTGTTGCGGTCGGCCAGCGCGTTGGCCAGCAGGAATTCGTTCCAAGCGACCCGGAAAGTAAAGATAGATGCCGCCGCAATCCCCGGTTTGATCAGGGGTAAGACAACCAGAAAGAACACCTGAAACGGACCTGCGCCATCCATGCGCGCGGCCTCTTCCAGCTGGATTGGCACTTGGACGATGAAACTTTGTAAAATCCAGATCACGAAGGGCAGGTTCAGGGCGACATAGACCAGAATGATACCGCCGCGCGTGCCATCAATGCCAAACTGGAAGGTCCAGATGCCAAAGACCGGCACCAGCAGAACCGCAGGTGGGACCATGCGCATCATGAGGGTCCAGATCGACACGACATCGCGGCCCATAAAGCGGAAACGCACCAGCGCATAGGCGGCCATCGTGCCGATGACCAGCGTGATCGCCGTAGAGACCAGGCCGATGATAAGCGAGTTTGTCAGCGCCCGCCCAAAGGTGGGATCGCAACGGCGCAGATGTTCTGGCTCGTACCACAGGAAATCGCATAGTGCGGTTTCATAGTTCCGCAGTGTCGGCATGAAAATCAGGCTGGAGGTGTCGGACATAATATCGACATTCAGCTTCAGCGAGGTCACTAGCATCAGGTAGATCGGGCCGATGGCCATGATCACCAGCATGACGATCAGCACATAGAAGGCCGGGTTCTGGCGGTCATAGGTTTTCTGGCTCATGCCTCTTCCTCCACCGCGCGCAAGCGCTGGGCGCGCACTTCCTGCGCTTTATTGTAGATGAACATCGCAAAGGTCAGGATCAGCAGGATGATCAACAACAGGTTCGACATCGCTGCAGCCTCGCCCAATTCGCGGAATTCAGATGCGGTGCGGTTGATACGGATCGACAGGATTTCGGTCGATAGGCCCGGCCCACCATTGGTCATCACCAGGATCACCTCAAGCACTTTGAAGCTGTCGATCAGCCGCAATAGGAGCGTCACGATCAGGACGGGCAACATCAGCGGCAGTTTGATGTAGACGATCTGCTGCCAACCGGTTGCGCCATCAATCTTGCTGGCCTCAATGGCTGAGGCAGGCAGCGATTGCAGGGCGGCAAGCGACAGGATGAAGATAAACGGGGTCCACTGCCAGATGTCAGCGATCACGATGGAGGCAAAGGCCCAATCCCCATCTGCCAACCATGGGATCGGTTCAAACCCCCAATCCGTCAGCGTGCGGTTAAAGATGCCCACGGTCGGGTGGTACATATAGCGCCACATCAAACCCACGACGATGGGGGCAATCATCATTGGCAGGATGAAAAGGGTGCGCAGCACGGACATGCCGCGAATGTTGCGATCCAGCAAAAGGGCAAGGCCCACGCCGAGGATCATTTCGATGGTCACGACGACCATGGAAAATTTGATCGTCACCCACATGCTTTCACGGAAAGCATCATCGCTGAAAAGTTTGGTGTAATTGCGCAGACCGATAAAATCAGCTTCACCAATACGCTGGCTGGGGTTCCAGTCCAGAAAGCTGGCGTAGATCATGTAGCAGATCGGATAGAACAGCGCGACCGCCAGAACGACCCCAGCAGGGGCCAGAAACAGATATGGCGTCATGCGATTGGCGCGTGCAGTGCTCATGTGCCGATTGCTTTCTTACGGGGTCAAAGGGGCGTATTGGGCCGATGCATCACGCACCAGCCCAACACATCGGGAGGTTACTGCCAGGTGTAGTAGCCAGCTTCGTCCATGATCGCTTTGGCACGTTCTGCCACACCATCAAGGGCTGTCTGGATATCCAGATCCTCGGTCAGAACTTTGGACATTGTGGTGCCGATATCCGCATTGATCGTACCCCAGGTTGGGATGATCGGACGCCAGTCAGGGTCGGCATACTTCAGCGCTTCACCAAAGGTCGCAGAATAAGGGTAGCGTTCGTTTAGACCCGCATCCTGATAGGTGGAGAAACGGGACGGGTTGCCGCCAGCCATCGCAATCGCGAGGTCCTGTTCTTTGGACGTCAGCCACTGCATCAGCAGGAAGGCCGCTTCCTTGTTCTGGGCGTTGGATGGAATGCCGATACCAAAGCCACCGGTCTGGCTGCCGCGACGCACGCCTTCGGGATGCAGCGCATAGCCGACGTTGCCGACAACGGTTGATTTGGTTGGGTCTTCGAAACCGGCAGCAAAAGCGATTGAGTCCATGAACATCGCAGCTTGACCTTGCTGGAAAGCCGCGGCGGCCTCAGCCGGGCCAAATGTTGTGCCGCCCTCTGGACCACAATCAACAATCGTTTTCAGCGCATTTGCGGCTGCAACGCCCTCTGGGCTGTTGATGATCGGGTTCCATTCACTGTCGAACACACGACCACCAAGGGGGGCGAGGTGCAGGAGGAACGCGTGGCTGGCCTGGTGGCCGGATGCCGCGCGTGATGCCATGCCGCCCATGCCAGGCTCGACCTCGGGGATCTGGCAGGCCACCTCAAGCAGCTCATCATAGGTTTCCGGCACGTCGATGCCGTGCTTTTCAAAGATGTCCTTGCGATAGGCCAAAACGGATGTTTCGGACCCAAATGGAATACCAAAAAGCGAACCTGTTGGTCCGGGCAGATAGCCTTTCTCACCACCCGCAATGCCGATATTGGCAACATAGCCGTCGATGAGATCACCAGCGTCATAGTTCGGGTCAGCCAGACGCGGGTTCATGAAGTATTTCGCGAGGTTTTCCAGCTGATCGGCAAAGACATAGTCCGCCTTTGAGAAAACAACGTAAGCGATCAGATCATAATCACCTTCGTCCTTTGTTAGCTCCAGCGTCTGACGTTCGCGCATACGTAGGTACTGCAGCTGGTCGACTTCGACCTCAATGCCGGTCTGTTCGGTAAACTCGGGCAGGACTTCCATCACCGCATTATAGTGTGGGTGCGCAGGGAAGTTTACGACCAGTGTCGTGCCTTCGTAGGGCGCATAGACGTCGGCCGTATGGCCGTCGGCATATGCGGTCGTATAGGTCAGGGATACGGCAATTGCCGCAGACCAGACGTTCTTCTTCGTTACCTTCATATCATCCTCCCAGATGGTTTTTTGCGGGGCTTAAAGCGCCGCTTCGGTTTTGGGATCAAAGAGATGGACTTCATCCCCTTGCACCGTGAATTCACGTTCCTCGCCGGCCCGAATGGGGGCGACGGTATTGATTTCAATCGCAACGCGCTGTCCACCCAGTTCAGAGATCAGCACCGATTGCGCGCCGATATATTCCGACAGGATCACCGGCATTTTCAGCCCACCGGGCCCTTCAGCAAAGCTGGAGGGGCGGATACCCAGATGGATGTTACGGTCTTGGTGGGCCTGCAGCGCGCCTTTACGCGTGTCCGGCAGCGGGATGGAGAATCCATCGCCCTTGGCAAACAAGGTTCCGCCTTCATCCGCCAATTCAGCGTTCAGGAAATTCATGGTTGGTGATCCGATAAAACCCGCGACGAATTTATTGGCGGGGCTGCGGTACAGTTCTTCCGGTGTGCCGGCTTGCATGATTTCTCCAAACTTCATGACGACAATCTTGTCACCCAGCGTCATCGCTTCGACTTGATCATGGGTCACATAGATCATGTTCTTTTTGATCCGCTGCGACATCAAGGCCAGTTCGGCACGCATTTGTCCGCGCAGTTTGGCGTCCAGATTGGACAGTGGTTCATCAAACAGGAAAGTACCTGCATCACGCACCAGTGCGCGGCCCATGGCAACACGCTGGCGCTGACCTCCAGACAGTTCTGCTGGTTTGCGGTTCAGGTATGCGGTCAGATCAAGCGTTTCGGCCACTTCTTTGACGCGCTTATCAATGTCGGTCTTGTTCATGCGCGCCAAGCGCAACGCGAACGACATATTTTTGGCCACGTCCATATGCGGGTATAGCGCGTAATCCTGAAACACCATCGCCAGGTCACGTTCTTTGGGCTCTAATTGCGATACATCACGATCGCCGATCATGATCTCACCGCCTGTGACACTCTCCAGACCCGCAATCATGCGCAGGGTCGTGGATTTGCCACAGCCAGAAGGGCCGACAAGCACCGTGAATTCGCCATCAGCCATTTCAAGGTTAAGGTCCTCGATCACCGTCACTGCGCCATAGTCTTTGCGCAAATGTTGCAGTCTTATTTCTGGCATTAACGGTTTTCTCCCCCTCGTTCGCTCAAGGGAAACATTAGTTTGTATACAAAAGCAACAAAAAATATCCAAATAATCTGGTTTTAGTGGTTTTGGACTACAAAACATGCTAGGAAACCGTTGGCTCGCATGTTGAATAAGGGGCAGAATATGGATCGAAACGGCACATCACTACGCGAATCGACCTTCCAGCGAATCGAAAGCGCATTGCTGGATGATATCGCCTCTGGCCAACTCGAACCGGGCGAACGTTTGGACGAAACCAAGCTTGCAACACGCTTTGATGTATCCCGCACACCTGTGCGTGAGGCGCTTAGCCGCCTGACCGCCCAAGGTGTGCTGGTTAGCGGCGAAAAACGCGGTGTCCGTGTGGCGCAATATTCCCGTGAAGAATTGGCGCAAATGTTTGAAGCCATGCAAGAAATAGAGAGCATTTGCGCGCGTTTAGCCAATCAACGTCTGACGTTGTTAGCGCGGTCCGAAATTGAAGCCGCGCAAGAAGACTGCAAAGCTGCAGCGCAAGCCAACGACCGCCTGGCCTATATCCGCGCGAATGAAGCGTTGCACCTGTCGATCTATCGGGCGACCGACAACCCTTATATTTTCGATCTCGCGTCAGACTTTCGGCGCAAGACCGGGCCATTTCGCGCGAAAAAGCTGGAAACACAGGCGGATTTGGACGCATCGGTGCAGAACCATGAGGAGCTGTTGGCCAAGATTTTTTCAGACGATACACAAGTCGCGGTAGATGGTATGCGCAAGCATATGACCGAGAGCTTTATGCGTGTTCTTGCGGTGAATAACTAGGTTCCCGCGGGAATCTGCAGAAAATTCACGTACAACTGTAGACAGTTCGTAAATTTTGTATACAAAAGTAGGGACTCGGCATTGGAGGACCTTATGGGCGTCGCAGAAACCAAAATCTATCCCATCAACACTGGCTGGCTCGAAGCTGACCTTGGTACCTATATCTTTTGGAAGGGGCCTGCGGGCAAAAAGATCTGGAACCCGGTCTATTGCCACTACGTTGACACTGGCACCCATAAGATTCTGATCGACACAGGGCTTTGCGACGAAGAACGCGCGACGAAGTACCACCATAAATGTGACAAACGCGGCTGTTTGCAGGTGCATGAACATCTGGAACAGAAACTTGGTGTGCATCCCGATGAGATTGACGCCATCGTCTTTACCCATCTGCACTGGGACCACGTGCAGAACATGAAACAGTTTAAGAACGCGCGCTACATTGCACCCAAGGCCGAGATCGAAATGGCCTATAATCCGCTGCCTTTGTACTATCGCACCTACGAATGCGGTATCCTGGACATTGAACCGGCCTATGCAGGCTGCGTGTTCGAGGCGGTTGAAGATGAGTGCGAGGTGCTACCCGGCATCACGATGTTCCACACGCCGGGCCATTCGGTCGGGCATATGGCGGTGACGGTCGCAACCAGCATGGGCGATATCGTGGTTGCAGGCGACGCGATCTTCCAAGAACGTAACATGGAACCGAACCCGGACGAGATGTGGCGCTATTGGGTGCCTGCGCGTTTCGTGAACTCCTACGAAGGTTGGAAATCGGTCGAAGAGCTGGACAAGCGCGCCGACTATATCCTGGCCTGTCATGACAAGGTCGCGAACGCCCGTTCCGATGTTTTCCCTTATGAAGGCATGCCGCTGCGCAAGCGCCGTCAGGTGATCCCCGGCTATCAATTCTACTTTGGTGATATGCCTGCGGGCATGGCCGACAAAGCGGCACCCGCCCTGAGCAAGGACGAAGCGGACGCCTATATCGCAAGTCTGGTCCCGCCGACACCGGACCCCACGTAAGCAATGCAACAGATCGACAGCATACTGGCCATCGCAGATCAGTATGACGCCATCGTCTTTGACCAATGGGGGGTGCTGCACAACGGCACCTCCTCTTATCCTGATGCTATCGTCACCATCGATGCACTTAAGGGGATGCCGCTGGCGGTCCTTTCTAATTCCGGCAAGCGCGCGGATGTGAATGCCGCGCGGATCACGGGTATGGGCTTTGCCTCCGATGCCTTTGGCATTGTCATGACCTCCGGCGAGGCGTTGCATATTGAGTTCAGCCAAGGCCGGTTGCGCGAGATCAAGACGCTCTTGCCAATGACGGCTGCCGCCGGTGACGCGGAAAAATGGGCCGGGTCGTTGACCGTGAGTTTTACCGAAGCCGTTGATCAGGCCGACGCCGTTTTGTTGATGGGCCTGCCTGACGCAGATGATCATCCCGCCCAGCGCGCTATTCTTGATCAGGCGAACGCCCTTGATCTGCCCCTCATTTGTTCCAATCCCGACCGCGCCTCGCCCCGCGCGCATGGCAAAACAGTGCAATCCCCCGGTGCCTTGGCCCATGCCTATGCCGATGCGGGGGGGCATGTCATGTTCTATGGCAAACCACACAAGGCGATTTTCGATGTCCTCGCCGATGCCCTACAGGTGACCGACCCTGCCCGTGTCCTCATGGTCGGTGACAGCCCAGAGCATGACATCGCGGGCGCGCAAACTGTTGGTTGGGATAGTCTCTTCATCGCAGGTGGCTTGCACGCCGATGCCGCAGCCGATGCTTTTGTGGGCCATCCGCCCGCCACATATACAATTCCAACACTCAGGTGATCCCATGACCGGACCTTCCCCCGCATTTTGTGCTTTCTCTGCCCGCTTGGGGCAAGACCCGCTGCGCGTTCAAGGCCCCGGCGGCAATACATCCATCAAACTGGGCGACGTTATGTGGATCAAAGCATCGGGAACCGAGCTAGCCGATGCAGAGCGTAAGCCGATTTTCGTGGCCGTCGATCGCGCCGCAGCGCAGGCCGAAGCAGGAGGCGCAGGTGATGGCAGTTGCAAGGACACGGTGATTGACCCCGCCAATACCCTGCGTCCATCCATCGAAACAACATTTCATGCGGCCTTGAATTGGCCTGTCGTCGCGCACACGCATTCCATCGCAACGTTGGTGCATGCGATCAGCCCCGAAGGGCGCAAGGTCGCCGCAGAGAAGCTGGCCGACCTGCCCGCAGTCTTTGTGCCCTACGCCAAGCCGGGCTTGCCACTGACCCGCGAAATTCTTGCTCGGGTCACGCCCCAGACACAGATCGTTGTGCTGGAAAACCACGGTCTGATCTGCTGCGGAAATACCGTGGAAGAGACTGATCAGATTATGCAAGAGGTTGAAGACCGGCTACTGATGCCCGTGCTGCAAGATACAACTGCAGGGGGCGCTGACTTAGACGGTTTTGAAACCCTTGCTGAAAGCTGGATGGCGCATGACGCGCGCATTGCGGAACTGGCTCTTGCCGGATCATATTATCCCGATCACGTCGTGTTTCTGGGGCCAGCGCTGCCCCGTGCGGATCACGCTGAGAACCCGCCCGTTGTTCTAAAGCCCGGCGATGGGGTTTACCTGCGCGTAGGTGCCACATCATCGCAACGGGCGATGATCAAGTGCCTGTCCGATTGCCTGTCACGCTTGCCTATGGATTGGACGCCCCAGCCCATTGGTACGCCGGCTGAAGCGGAACTGCTGAATTGGGACGCAGAGAAATATCGCCAAGCCTTGGCAGCACGATGAGTGGTGGACTTTCACTGGGGATCGACCTGGGCACTTCGGGGGTGCGCACCGCGGTGATTGACGCCAGCGGCCACGTTCTCAGCTCGGTCAAGACAACGCATTTGCCGCAGAATGCGGACGCCATCGACGCCACCAAATGGTGGGTGACAGTGCAGGATTGCATCAAAGCACAAGCGGCCGCGCTAAAGGATGTAGGATACGACCTGTCAAATGTGGCCCGCATCGGGGTTGATGGCACGTCGGGCACAATGGTGCTGACGGATGCTGCCTTGCAGCCTGTGACGCCCGCATTGATGTATAACTCTGCCGGTTTCACGGCCGAGGCAGAACTTATCGCCCAACATGCGCCTGCGGTGCACATCACCAAAGGCAGCAATTCGGCCTTGGGTCGTGCTTTGCGCCTGCAATCCTTTGACCCGGAAAACCGGGCCAAACATCTGTTGCATCAAGCCGACTTCATCATCGCCCATCTGCGTGGGGCAGGAGGTGCCAGTGATGCGAACAACACCCTGAAGCTGGGCTATGACCCGGAAACAGGCCAATGGCCTGATTGGTTTGCGGCCACCGGGCTGCGCATGGAACTCCTGCCCCATGTCCTGCCTGCTGGCACGGCATTGGGGGCCATCGCGCCGGATGTTGCGGCTAGACTCGGGTTCAACGCGGATGTCGTCGTACATGCCGGTACCACGGATAGTATCGCCGCGTTCCTCGCCACCGCCCCGCTGGAGGCGGGCAGTGCTGTGACATCATTAGGGACCACGCTGGCGATCAAAATTCTATCGCCCGTGCGGATTGATGAACCGCAGATGGGGCTCTATGCCCATAAATTGGGGGATGTCTGGCTGGTTGGGGGTGCCTCGAACACCGGTGGCGGTGTTTTGGCCAGTCTTTTTGATGCACAAGAGTTGGGCCGATTGTCCGCAGAAATAGACCCTACAATGGCCAGCCCATTAGACTACTACCCGCTTTTGCAAAATGGGGAGCGGTTCCCGATCAACGACCCTGATCTTGCCCCGCGCCTAACGCCGCGCCCGGACGATGATGCCGCCTTCTTGCACGGTATTTTGGAAAGCATCGCGCGCATTGAGCGGCAGGCCTATGATGCGATCATCGAGCGCGGTGGCCCTAAACCAAGGCAACTCTATACCGCAGGTGGCGGCGCCCAAAACGATGTCTGGACGGCCATCAGGGCGCGGGTACTGGGGATCACGCCTGAAAAATCAGACCAGACAGAGGCCTGTGTCGGCGTCGCCAAGCTGATCAACTCCCAATAACCCGCGCCCTGTCGCTTAGCCAATCAACGCATTCAGCGTCGCGGATGGACGCATTGCCTGTGCGGCGCGATCCTCAGATGGGTTGTAATACCCGGCCAGATCAACGGCTGTGCCTTGCCCTTGGGACAATTCTGCCACGATAGCGGTTTCGCCCGTGGCCAGACCTTCGGCCAAGGGTGCAAAGGCTGCGGCCAATGCCGCATCATCCGTTTGTGCCGCCAAAGCTTCGGCCCAGAAACGCGCGAACCAATAGTGGCTGTGGCGGTTGTCGGGCTGTCCAGCCTTACGCTGCGGTGAATGCCCTTCGGACAGCAGTCTTTCTGTCGCGGCATCGACAGCATCGCCCATGATTTTGGCCGTGGCTTTGCCTTGCGAGGCACCAAGGAACCGCAGGCTTTCACCCAGCGCACAGAACTCACCCAGCGAGTCCCAGCGCAAATGATTTTCTTGTACCAGCTGTTCGACATGCTTGGGTGCTGAACCGCCAGCGCCGGTTTCAAACAGGCCACCACCGTTCATCAGGCCAACCACAGATAGCATCTTGGCTGATGTGCCAACCTCAAGGATGGGGAACAGGTCGGTCAGATAATCACGCAGCACGTTGCCGGTGACGGCAATTGTGTTGTCGCCCTCATAGATCACTTCAAACGACCGTGTTGTCGCGTCGCGTGGCGCCATGATTTTAACCTGATCCGCGACGCCTGCCTTTGCCAGCGCGGGCTCCACATACTTCAACAACTCCGCGTCATGGGCGCGGTCGCGGTCGAGCCAGAAAATCGTCTCGTACCCGGTAGTTGCCATCCTGTCGAGCGCTAGTTGGATCCAGTTTTCGATAGGCGCGCGGCGGGCAGAGGCCATGCGCCAAATGTCACCAGCCTCAACCTCATGGCTGTGCAGAACGTCGCCGTTGTCCGCGATCACACGTACAGTCCCGGTATGGGGGATTTCAAAGGTGGTCGGGTGCGATCCGTATTCTTCGGCTTTTTGCGCCATCAGACCGACGTTTTGCACTGTACCGGCGGTGACAGGATCAAGCGCGCCATTGGCTTTGCAGAATTCTACAGCGGCGTCATAGACCGACGCATAAGAGCTGTCTGGGATCACGCAGTTGGTGTCATCCTCTTGCCCATCCGGCCCCCAGCCTTTGCCGCCCGCACGAATGACGGCTGGCATGGATGCATCGATGATCACGTCAGAGGGCACATGCAGGTTGGTGATGCCGCGGTCTGAGTTGACCATGTAAAGCGGCGGACGTTCTGCCAGCAGCGTGTCAATCTCGGCCCGGATGGCTGCACCATTTGGCATCGCATCGATGGCATCAAACAGCGTGCCAAAGCCCCCATTTGGGCTAATGCCGGCAGCCGCAAAATCATCAGCGTATGTGTCAAAGACGGGCTGCAAGTAGGCGACAACCGCATGGCCAAAGATGATCGGGTCCGACACTTTCATCATTGTGGCTTTCATATGCAGTGAAAAAAGCGTGCCATCTTCTAGCGTGCGGGCGATTTGCTGATGGAAGAAGTCTTTCAGCGCCGCAGCCGACATGAATGTCGCGTCCACAATGGTGCCTGCCGGCATCGCGATGCCGTCCTTCAGGGTTGTGACCGTGCCATCGGCACCGGTCAGTTCGATCTTCAGCGTCTGCGCATCCGCCAAGGTGACCGACGTTTCATTCGAACGGAAATCACGCGCACCCATCGTGGATACCCGCGTTTTGCTGTCAGAGACCCATTTGCCCATGCGGTGCGGGTTCGCCTTGGCATAAGCCTTGACCGATGATGGCGCGCGACGGTCAGAGTTGCCTTCGCGCAGTACCGGGTTGACTGCTGAGCCCTTGATCGCGTCGTAGCGTTTGCGCGCCTCAACCTCTTCCGCGCTTTCGGGGGCGGCGTGGTAGTCCGGGATGTCATAGCCCTGCTCTTGCAGTTCTTTCACCGCTTCGACCAGCTGGGGGACAGAGGCCGAAACATTAGGCAGCTTGATGACATTCGCACCCGGCTCTTTCACGACTTTGCCAAGCAGGGCCAGATCATCTGAGACCTTTTGTGCATCCGTAAGCTTTTCGGGAAATGCCGCCAGGATACGACCAGCGAGCGAGATATCTTTGGTGCCAATAGTAATATCCGCTTGAGAAAGGAACTTGCGCAGGATCGGCAGCAGCGAAGCAGATGCCAATTGCGGCGCTTCGTCTGTCTTTGTGTAGATGATATCTGGCAGGGTCTGATCTGACATATGCATGTCCTTCATTTCTAAAATCGTGTTTTGGCGTCTCGCGGCCCTTTGCATCATAGCAGGCAGGCCCTTGATTCACATCACTAGTGGAACAGATCAGAAATTGGAATAGCTTGGTGTACAATTGTACACAAAGATAGCGCTAAGCCGAAACGTAAGGTTATCTGGATCCCAATCATGGTTTTGCTTCACAAAGCAGCCACAGCAGCTAGGCTACACCCAACGCTTTTGGGAGGAAGCCTTTGACAGATCAGACACGCCCTTGGACGGCCTTTTATGGCGCGTCCGTTCGCAAGACGATTGATGCCCCGGCGCACCGCACAATCGGCGGGTTCATTACCGCGATGGCAGAGCTTTATGGCGACCGCCCTGCGTTCACGACCTGCTTGCCCAATGGGATGAACGGCACGCTGACCTACGCCCAAGCGGATGAGATGTCAGACGCGCTGGCGGTTTATTTTCGCGAAGTTGCGGGGCTGAAAACGGGTGATCGCGTGGCCATTCAGGTGCCTAATTGCTTGGCCTATCCGATTGCGGCGATGGCGGTTTTTAAAGCGGGCTGTGTGCTGGTCAACGTCAATCCGCTTTACACGCCAGAGGAGATGGCCAAGCAGTTCGCCGATGCTGAACCGGCGGCGATTGTCGTTGTCGATATGTTCGCCGACAAATTGGTCGAGGCGATGCAGGGCCACCCAATCCCCAATGTGATTGTCACCCGCGTGGCCGAGTATTTTCCCGCGATGCCGCGTGGCATTGTTGGGCTGGTGCAGAAATATTGGGACAAGACGATCAAACCGATCACCATCCCCCATATGCGCCTGCCAGAGGCCGTAAAGGTGGGCCGGGCGAAACATGCTGAGACGCAGAATGCGCTGCAAAGCTATCGCACAACGATTGATCCTGATGATGTCGCCTGCTTGCAATATACCGGCGGGACCACCGGGGTTTCCAAGGGTGCCATGCTGACCCACACTAATATTTTGATGAATATGGAACAAACGATGGAGCTGATTGAGCAGTTCGAAAAGGGCAAGGAAGTCGCCCTGACAGCGCTGCCGCTTTACCACGTCTTCGCCTTCACCGTGAATTTCCTCGGTATGTATTCGCAAGGCGCGCATAACATCCTGATCCCGAACCCACGGCCGCTCAGCAATCTCAAGCGCGCGTTTGAAAACTACAAGATCACCTGGCTCAGCGGCGTGAACACGCTGTTTAACGGGCTGAATGGCGAGGTGTGGTTTCAGGACACGCCACCCAAACACCTGAAATTTGCGTCCTCTGGCGGTATGGCGACGCAAGGCGTTGTGGCCGAACGCTGGGAAGAGTTGACCGGCAAACCACTATTGGAAGGCTACGGGTTGACCGAGTCGTCACCCATTTTGACTTTCAATCCTTTCGGCAAAAGCCGCCTGAATTCGATTGGCGTGCCGCTGCCTTCGACCGATGTAAAATGCGTTGATGAAGACGGCAAAGATGTGCCTCTGGGCGAGGCGGGCGAGCTGATTGCCAAGGGCCCGCAGGTGATGAAGGGCTATTGGAACAAGCCCGAAGAAACGGCTAAAACCTTGCAAAACGGTTGGCTATTGACGGGCGACATTGGGGTCATGGATAATGACGGGTATTTCCGCATCGTTGACCGCAAAAAGGATATGATCCTTGTCTCGGGTTTCAACGTCTATCCCAATGAGATTGAGGATACGATCGCAGGGCATCCGGGCGTTGAAGAAGTGGCCGTGATTGGCGTGCCGGATGGGGCGTCAGGTGAGGCGGTGAAAGCCTTTGTGGTGAAACGCGATGACACGCTAAATAAGGATGCTGTCCGCGCTTACTGCAAGGAGCATCTGACCGCCTATAAGGTGCCCAAAGCGGTCGAGTTCCGCGATGAACTGCCCAAATCAAACGTCGGGAAAATCCTGCGCAAGGACCTGCGTGCCGAAGAACAAGCCAAAGTGGAGAACGCATAATGGTTGGACCACTTGAACAAGCCATTCTGGCATTGATGATCTTTGTGATCATGCTGGGCATGGGCGCATCGCTGACCCCACGCGATTTTACCCTCGCGCTGAAGCGCCCCTATGGTTTGATGATCGGGGTGATTTCGCAATACGGGTTTATGCCGCTGATCGGCTTTATCCTGGCCACCACATTGCCGGTATCGGACACGATCAAGATCGGTGTTCTGATCATGGCCTGCATGCCGGGCGGGACGACATCGAACATCTTCACCTATTTTTCCAAGGGTAATCTGGCTTTGTCGGTGCTGATGACGGTGACATCCACGGTCTTTGGGGTGATCCTGATCCCGCTTGTGCTGGTGCTTTATGCGGGTGCGCTTGATCTGGATATTCCGCGCGAAAACATAATCGCAACCTTGGTGCTGCTCTTGGTGCCCGTGGGTATCGGGATGGTGCTGCGTAAGCTGAACGCCAATGTAGGTGCGGTGACCGAGTTTATGGGATCAATGCTCGCGATCTTCTTTATTCTGTTCCTGATCGTGTCGTGGATTCCGCGGAACTGGGAATTCCTGCTGACGACGACTTGGGCCACCTATTTTGGGTCTATCGTGCTGGGGCTCTTTGGCTTTGCATTGGGTTATGGTTTCTCGGTCTTGCTGCGATTGCACCCGCGCAATGCGCGCACCGTTGCACTTGAAACCGGTATTCAGAATGGTCCACTCGCCATTGCGATTATTGCCTTCACCTTTGCCGGGACCGAGGCACAGTCAATCATGGCAGTGCCGGTGCTTTATTCGCTGTTTATCGTAATCACATCGACGATGCTGACCCTTTGGTTCCGTCAGGTGAACACAGCGAATGAACAGCCCTTACCAAATGGATTGCTTTAATTCGCGGCGATCCCGGCACCAGTCGTTAACAGCGATGGGACCAGCTGCTGCACAACCCGGTTCCACCGTGTCACGGGTTGTTCGGCGATAAAGACGATGTCATTGGGCAGCAGGTTCATCCTTGTCGCGACCAGTAAATTGGCGACATTTCTGGCGTCCAAATGCCAGGCCGTGATGGCGCCAAGATCCGCGTCTGAACTGCGCAGCACATAGATCTGACTTGGATTGCCGGTTTCACTGGAAAACCCACCCTCCGCGAATAAGGCATCGGCAAGCGTGGCTTGCCGTCCAAACGGCAAGGGAAAGCGGCCCGGCTGCGTGACCTCACCGGTCAGATAGACAAAGTCGCGGTCAACTGCATCCAGCGCGATCTGTTCTTGGAAATTGCTGCGTGCCTCGATCAGGGCCGCGCGTCTGAGTTCGACCTCGGCGGTTAGTTCGGCCAAAGCCTGCACCCGCGCGCCCTGACGAAACTGCGCGAGAGTGATCTGCTCCGCGAAATAGGCCTGTGCCCGGTCTAGTTCAAATGCGGTATCGACAAAGATACTATCGCCCGCAATCAGACGCGTCTTTTGAAGCTCAGGTTCCTGAAGATACCGTGTGACAGGCATCTGGTAGAGGCTGCCATCGCGATAAATGCGAATTGATGCGAAATCGACATCTGGCGTCGCGACCCCGCCTGCCAAGGTGATGGCCTCATCCAGAAACAGCGGGGTGAGCGAAATGTGCACAACAGTTGGTGTTCCAACCGCGCCCCCAACCGAGACGCGTTTGGAATTGAACTCCACAATCTCAAGGCTGAAGGTTGGATCAATCCTGTTTTCAACAAGGCTTTGGAACAGCTGCGCCTCAGCATCTTCCAGCGTCAGCCCTTCAACCTTGATCCGGCCGACATCAGGTACGGCAATCGCACCATCATCCTGAACGGTATAGCCTTGGCGACTGTTTTGCGCCGCCAGCAACCCGCTGAGTTCTTCGATGGTTTCGCCTGCGCTGCGGGTTGCCAGCAGTAAAACATCGCCCACCCCAATACGATAGGGGCCGGGGTCAGCCTTCGGTGGCGGGCGCGTTGCCATGACCGCAGGACGCTGTTGTTCGGTCATGCTGGCAGGTGGTGGCGCACCAGCACCACGCGGGGCAGAAGGGCTGCCAGCGTTTTGATAGAAAGCACTGGGAATCTGACTGGGTGCACGGATATCGCGGTTGGCCATCAGAACCGATTCAGGAGTGAGTGGGACAATACGTACTTTGTCATCAGCTTCAGGCACCTGAGGTGAGATATAGGCCGTACCACATGCGCATAGCATTACCGCGGTTAACATTCCCAGACACCAACGTTGTAAGGCAAGTATCAATTCTCATTCCCGTCTAGAAGGGCCGTCTTTCTGATTGCTGGCACCCACCGTTCTGACCCAAAAAATCAACGCCCCAGGGCTATCACGAGTGCAGGCAATTGCCGTTCGGAATTGGGGTCAAGCTTCAGGAAAACCCATCCCCGTCGAACCCAATCGACCTAGGCCAGTGATAAAGAGACCTTGGTTAAGGATTTATGAATTTATTGAAGCTAGTCTTAATGAATTACCGATAACGGATGTAGTGAAAGGTTCTAACGTCAAACATGGACTTAGCAAAGGTCTGGCACACGTCCAAATGACGAGAGAGCTATATGCGTATCAAGCGAACCCCACTCTATCCCTCGCAGGAGAAACCTTTGTTGAGGCAATTCTTAGGACAGTTCCTTGGCAAGGAAAAAAAGCGCGCCCAAACAGGCGACAAAATAGCTAATGTCCTGCAGCCAGACGCGCCATTTTATGCCATCGGTGACATACACGGACGATTGGACCTGCTGGACGTGCTGATGCAGCAAATCGACCCTGAAGCAAATCAGAAGTTGGTGTTTTTGGGCGACTACATCGATCGGGGTCCCGACGCGGCGGGTGTTCTGAAATGGTTGTTTGATTTGGAATATCGCCGCCCCGATCAGGTTGTCTGCCTTATGGGCAACCACGAACGGATGATGCTGGATTTCATCGACGACCCCTTGGGGCGCGGCAATATCTGGTTGCGCCATGGCGGGCTTGCGACGCTGGAAAGCTTTGGCGTGCACCGCGCAACTATTCATGATGATCCGATGCACCTGTGCCAAGCGCTTGAGCGTGCTTTAGACCCCGCAATGACAGCGTGGTTGCGACAACTGCCTCTGTCTTGGCACAGCGGAAATGTCTGGTGCGTTCATGCCGCCATGGACCCTATCAAAACGCCAACTGCCCAGCGTTCGAAAACCATGTTATGGGGGCATCCCGCTTTCTTGCGAACATCACGTCAGGACAATGCCTGTGTGGTGCATGGGCACACCACGGTAGGCGCTCCGGAAATCCATAACAGCCGTATCGCGATTGACACAGGTGCCTACCATACCGGACGACTGACAGCGGCCTATTTGGCCGATAACCAGTGCCGATTTGTTCAAATCCCATGAATTGAGTTGGCGCTAAAATAGGCGAGCCAAGCTGCGAACGTTTGCCAAATATTAACCTTAATGAAGGATGTCGGATCAGCGCGTGCGTTGCTATGAAAATCATTGGTTTTGAGCAAAGCGGTTGTGCGCCGACGCAGCCAGAAGGTTCAATATGACGTTCCATTCCTATGACATCATCAAAGGCAAACGGCCAGTCTTGGCACCAACGGATGACGAGATTGATCTGACCGCAGTCTTTGGCACGTTGTGGCGTGGAAAGCTTTGGATCATCCTAAGCGGTCTGCTTGCTGTATTGCTGGGTGGCTATTATGCATTTGCGGTTGCAACGCCAGAATTTACAACCACAGCCTCTGTTGCGCTGGAAAGTCGCCAAGAACAGATCGTTGATATTGAAGGTGTGATGTCCGGCTTGTCCGGCGATCAGGTTACCATCAATACTGAGGTTGAAGTGCTGCGCTCTCGGCGTTTGATTGGCAAGGTTGTCGATGATCTTGGGCTTATAGCGGACCCGGAATTCAACAGCACGCTGAGAGAAGAACCGTGGTACTCCGTCGGTGCCATCACCGATGCGGTGCGCAGGAATGTCTTTGGGCAGACACCACAAAACCCGCCGCTGTCCGATACGGCTATACGCGACCATGTCGTGAATGCCTTGCTCTCCCAACTCTCGGTATCGAATGTGCGCCAAAGCTACGTCTTTGATCTGACCGTTGTGACCGGTGACCCTGCGAAATCGGCCCAGATCGCGAACCGCCTTGCAGAGCTGTATGTTGAAGATCAGATCGTCCTGAAGTTCGAAAAAACTGCTGAAGCGACAGCATGGTTGACTGAGAGGGTTGCCGAACTTCAGATCGAGCTGGAGACGAGCGAAAACCAACTGAAAGAGTTCAGCAGCAACACCGACCTTATAAGCCCTGAAGGTTTGGTAGGGCTGAACCGTCAATTGAAGGATATGCGCGAGCGTCAGACAGGGATTGATCTGAGCGTCGCGGAAAACGCGGACCGTGTGGATGCGTTGAATGCGGCTTTGGCCTCTGGCGATATTGCGCGCATGGCGGAGGTTGCGAATGACCCGATATTGCGCGGGCTGGCAGCCGCACGCGAGCCTTCGCTGAACCAAGATCAGTTTGAGACCCGGTTCAACAACGTGCTTGCACGCGCTATCATGGAGCGTGATCGCGCGGACACCCAAGCTCAGGCAGTTGCGATTTCAATTGCAGAGATCACCCAGAGTATTGCAACCCAGTCAGATGAGCTTGTGGCCCTTCAACAGTTGCAGCGCGAGACCGAAGCCAGCCGCCTGATCTATGAGTTCTTCCTCGCCAGACTGAAGGAAACGTCTGTTCAGCAAGGCCTGCAACAGGCAGAAAGTCGCATCTTATCCTACGCAGTGTCACCTAACAGCCCCTCCGCGCCACGTAAGGGCACTATCCTTGTTCTTTCATTGATCGTTGGGGCTGTGATTGGCGCAGGATTGGTCCTTTTGCGTGAGCTGTCACAAAATACGTTCCGGACGCCTGAGGATCTTGAAGCAAAGACCGGCCACGCCGTCGTTGGACAGATCCCACTGGTGCCGGCACGCAGTCGGAAAAAGGTTCTGAAATATCTACAAGACAAACCGAACTCTGGCGTAGCAGAGGCGGTGCGCAACTTACGCACATCGCTTTTGCTGGCGAATTTGGACAAGCCGCCGCAAGTCATCATGTCAACGTCGTCGGTGCCGGGTGAAGGCAAGACCACGCAGTCACTTTCACTGGCACTCAATCTGGCGGGACTGGGGAAAAAGGTATTGCTGATCGAAGGCGATATCCGCCGCCGCGTAATGAGCGCGTATTTTGAGGTGCCTGAGAAATGCGGCTTTCTGAGTGTCATGCTTGGTGAGGTTTTGCTTGAAGACGCGATCTCACAACTACCCGGCATGAGTTTTGATGTCCTGTTTGGCGAGAAATCTCAGACAAATGCAGCTGATATATTCTCTTCAGACAGGTTCGGGGTGTTCATCAACAGTTTGCGCGGGAGATATGACTACATCATCATCGACACACCACCAGTTTTGGCCGTCGCGGATGCGCGCATTATCGGGCGCTGGGTCGATACAACAATCTATACAGTGAAATGGGACCATACCACGCACCGGCAGGTGTTGGATGGGCTAAAGTCCTTTGATCAGGTCAGGGTCAAGATCGCTGGTCTGGTCCTTGGCCAGATATCCCCCAAGGGTATGAAACGCTATGGCTACGGTGATAGCTATGGCGCTTATCAGACTTATTGCGATTCCTAGGGTCCTGACCTTAATCGCTGCATCGATTCTGGACGTAGCCAATGCGTCCTTAGCAATGCAGGTGTGGCGTGCGCATAGCCTCTTTTCTGCTTTGGATCGACAAATCGACACTAAATTGTCATATCAAGACCGCTCTTTGTCTATTTGGCATGCGCGTAGCCGGACGCTTGAAAGACGGCTCCCCTATAAACGGATGCTGAACCAGTGAGGCTAAGTAATGTGTAATGGATGGTCCTTCGGGCTTTGGGAGACGTGTTGAACGTGGCTTCGGAACGGTTTGATTTGCTGACGGGGTTGCTTGCGCTTGTGGTTGCGTCTTCTCTTGTTCTGTTACTGTTTGGCTTGAGCACGGAACCCGGGCGCATAGAGATTTTGCAGCTACCCACCACGTTGACGCAGATTTTCTTTGTTTTTGTAGCTGCCCGACAAAAGACATATCAAACCGCTTTTATGGAACTAACGCGTGCCCAGCACGTGCTGATTGGCGTGCTTATCGCCTATGTCGCTTTTATTTCGTTTTCTTCAGATATCCCTTCTGCAAGCGCGTTTGGTTTGGCTTGGATTGTACACGTCATGTTTTTTGTTGCGGTTGTCCTCTATGCGCGATTGCAGGTGGCTGACGTCATGGGTTTCATTTGGCTAGTCTGCGGCATTGTCGCTTTAGGTCATGTAGCCGCCTTTCTTTTCGCATGGGCTTTGTGGCCGGAACAGATCCGCGCTAACCACCTTCCGGCCTTCGATAACGTGCGGCATTTAGGGTATTTTCTGGCACCTGTTGCGGCAGTCATGGCAGTCCAAACTATGATGAATAGCACGCGTCTTGTCCTGCCAGTTGTCTGCTACGGTGCGTCGGTGTTCTATCTCATTCATACCGGGTCTCGTGGGGGTGCTGTCGCCTTTATTGCCGGACTTGCTGTCATCTCGTGCTTTTGCATTTGGCAACGTCAACGGGTTCGGGTGACCGGTGTCGCCGCCATGGTTTTGGTCACGGTGCTGGTGAGTGTTTTCTCTCTGCTTTCACCGACTTTGCCTTGGCTGCCACTTTTTGAACGAGGTGCAGCAATCGCGGATCAGACCGGCACACAAATGCTAAGTGGCCGCGCAGATGTTTGGAGATTTGCCGCCATTGCAATCTCGCAGAATGTTGTTTTTGGCTACGGGCCCGGTTTGATGGGACAAATCCCTGAATACCTTGGTTCACCATTTCGTCACCCACATAACATTGGGCTTCAATTGATGTTGCATTGGGGCGCCATTGGGACGCTCATCATGCTTGCCACGGTTTCGGCATTCATACCTAATCTGATCAGGGCGCTTAAGCGAAATCCAAGCAACGCGGTTCTACCTTTTGTCGCATTGGTAACAATGATTGTGCATTCGTTGGTCGACGGTGGGCTCTTCTATCCATATAGCGTTCCAGTCGCGATCATCGCATTTGCGATGCTGGAAGGCCTTGGACATCAAACTATCAGCCAAGAAAACGAACCCGCCCCGAGCTAGTTCATTTTTTACCAAATTTTCATCAAATTCGAACATTAACAGACTTGGTTCAAGCACCATGACCAGACCTTGAAATTGCCATCTTTTGCTGCCACCGTTCATCTATGAACGCTCAGGATAAATCATGTAACGAGAACAGATAACCTTCGTGACCCCTAGACCGGCAGACATCGCGCCCTCGAAAGAGCAAGAAATGAACGACAAAGCTGAGATCCGCTTTCGCGTGATGCGGGCGCTTGAGCATAACCCCAAAATGTCACAACGCGAGCTTTCGCGCGCGCTTGGTATAAGCTTGGGTGGTATAAACTATTGTATCAAAGCGCTGATCGAAAAGGGCGCCATCAAGGTTGAGAACTTTCGCGCGTCTGACAGCAAACTGCGGTACGCTTATATCCTGACGCCTGATGGCATTGCTGATAAGGCCCGGATGACCAAGCAGTTTCTCAAACGAAAAATGCGTGAACATGAGGCTTTGCAGGCGGAAATTGATGGTTTGCGCATCGAATTGGGCAGCGAGGCGAAAAGCGATGAAAGCTGAGGCCTTCAATCATGTTGGATTTCAGAGCATCTGCTGTTGTCCAAATCTGCGTGCCGCAACACCCCACTTTCTACAATCTATCGGTCTGCCCCATAGGCAACCACAAACAAAACTAGAGGCGAGTTTATAATTTGACTGATGATAACAAGACCAAAGGGCCACCGCAGGCGTTGAACGGCTTTCTGGGAAAGGTAAACAAACGTGAGGCGGTTATTGGTGTTATCGGGCTTGGTTATGTGGGCATCCCGCTGATTAGTTCTGTCTCCATGGCAGGTTTCCCGACAATAGGCTTCGACATTGACGAAGCGCGTGTTGATCAACTGAATGCGGGACAATCGCCGATCAAACATATCCAATCTGACGAGATAAAGCGCCTGTCGGAGAATGGGTTTTCGGCCACGACCGATTTTGCGCGCGCGCATGAATGCGATGCGCTGATCATTTGTGTACCAACACCACTCAACGAATATCGGGAGCCTGATCTTAGCTTTGTAACAAGCACGATGGACAGCCTTGCGCCGTATCTGCACGAAGGGCAGCTACTCAGCCTTGAATCAACGACCTGGCCCGGCACAACCAAGGAGGTGCTTCTGCCCTATGTCGAGAAGGCTGGTTTGACCGTCGGAGAGAACTTCTTTCTTGTCTATTCACCCGAACGCGAAGACCCGGGGAATGCACATTTCAATACCCAAACAATCCCAAAGGTAGCCGGCGGCCATACGCCCGCCTGTCTAGAGGCCGCGCAAGCGCTTTACGGGTCTTTCATTGATATCGTCGTGCCGGTTTCATCGACGCAAGCGTCAGAAATGGTCAAACTGCTGGAGAACATTCATCGGTCGATCAACATTGGTCTGGTCAATGAAATGAAGATCGTGGCCGATGCCATGGGGCTTGATATCTTTGAGATTATTGACGCTGCCAAAACAAAACCATTTGGTTTTACCGCCTATTATCCTGGCCCCGGAATTGGTGGACACTGTATACCGATTGATCCGTTTTACCTGACCTGGAAGGCACGGGAACACGGATTGCACACGCGGTTTATTGAACTTGCGGGTGA
Source organism: Pseudomonadota bacterium (assembly GCA_038533095.1). Classification (GTDB taxonomy): domain Bacteria; phylum Pseudomonadota; class Alphaproteobacteria; order Rhodobacterales; family Rhodobacteraceae; genus Yoonia. The sequence goes on along the minus strand of JBCAZI010000004.1, from coordinate 6,034 downwards.
AGTGAACGCGTCAATGCCCCAGTATGTGGTAGACAAGACAATTCGTGCATTGAACGCCGAAGGCAAAAGCCTGAATGGTGCCAGTGTTTTGGCTCTTGGCATCGCCTACAAGCGCGACGTGGATGATATGCGCGAAAGCCCCAGTGTTTTCGTGATGGAGCTTTTGCGGGATTGGGGCGCGCAGGTTGCCTATTCTGACCCGAACGTACCAGTGTTTCCAAAGATGCGTCAGCACGCGTTTGATCTGGCTTCGGTTGAGCTGAACGCTGATAATCTCCGCGCCTATGATGCCGTTATTTTGCTGACCGATCACAGCGATTTTGATTATGAAATGATCCGCAAGAACGCGCGCGTGCTTGTGGATACGCGCGGCAAATATCGCGATGATGCCGCTGTCGTGCGTGCATAAGGAGGAATAGCATGACAGTCCAATTTGCCCTGATCGGTGCCGCCGGATACATCGCACCACGACATATGAAAGCGATCCAGCAGGTCGGCGGGAACTTGGCCGTGGCTTATGATGTGAATGATAGCGTCGGAATTATGGATAGCCACTTTCCAGACGCCGCCTTTTTCACCGAATTTGAACGGTTTGACGCTCACATTCACGGCTTGAAACGTGCCGGTCAGCCGATTTCATATGCAGGAATTTGTAGTCCGAACTATCTGCATAAATCCCACATGGCTTGCGCGTTACGCGCGGGCGCAGATGCGATCTGTGAAAAGCCACTCGTGCTATTGCCGGACGACCTGGCGGATTTGGAAGACCTTGAAAAAGAGACGGGTCACCGCATTAACTCGATCCTGCAACTGCGCCTGCATCCGGCGATCATCGCATTGCAGCAGAAGGTGGCAAACGGTCCCAAGGATAAGATTTACGACGTTGATTTAGGCTACTTTACGTCGCGGGGTGCGTGGTACTACGCTAGCTGGAAGGGTTTTGAGCAAAAGTCAGGCGGCATCGCCACAAACATCGGTGTGCATTTCTACGACATGTTAAGCTTTGTTTTCGGACCAATCCAGGAAAACATCGTACATTATCGCGCGGCTGACGCCGCTGCCGGGTATCTTGAATTTGAAAAGGCACGTGTCCGCTGGGTTTTGTCGATCAACCGTGATCACTTACCGGCGCATACCCCCCAGGGGCAAACCACCCACCGCTCGATCACAGTTGAGGGCGAAGAAATAGAGTTTTCAGGCGGTTTCACAGATTTGCACACCGCATCCTACGAAAACATTCTCAAAGGTGAGGGTTATGGTCTTGATATTGTCCGCCCATCAATCGAGGTGGTCAGCTACATTCGCAATGCCCCTATCGAACCTCGCAAAGGTGAACAGCATCCTGATATTCGTAAAGTCATCGGCGCATGATTGATCCGCGTGCAGAGGTTCATCCGGACGCTTTCGTTCATGAAACCGCTTGGGTCGATGGGCCGTCCACCGTCGGACCAAATGCAAAGCTGTGGCATTTTGTGCATGTGCTGCCCGGGACGCATATTGGCGCGCGGTCATCGTTGGGCCAGAATGTGATGGCTGGCCCGAATGTCATTATTGGCCAAGGATGCAAGATACAGAACAACGTTGCGCTTTATTGCGGTGTGACCCTTGAAGATAATGTCTTTTGTGGCCCGTCATGCGTCTTTACCAATGTTTTGACACCGCGCGCCCATGTCTCGCGACAGTCAGAGTTTAGTCTCACGCTCGTGAAAAAGGGAGCAACGATTGGCGCGAATGCCACAATCGTCTGCGGAAATACTTTGGGCGCATACGCGATGATTGCTGCAGGCGCCGTCGTTACAAAGGACGTCCCAGACTACGCCTTGATGGCTGGAGTTCCAGCGCGTCGCATCGGTTGGGTCAGCAGGTCCGGTGACCGACTAGGTAATGACCTAATATGCCAGCGTACCGGTGAGCGTTACGTTGAAAAAGGTGAACAGCTTATGCTTGAGGGCGAGTAACAGATGCAATTTGTTGATCTGGCCGCCCAACAGACCCGCCTGCGTGACAGGATCGACGCAAGGATCGCCGCTGTGTTGGACCATGGTGCATATATCATGGGCCCTGAAGTAGCCGAGTTGGAGCAAAAGCTTGCTCAGTTCTGCGGTGCAGGACATTGCATTTCATGCGCTAACGGAACGGATGCATTGCAGCTCGTGCTCATGGCTTTGGGCATACGAACCGGTGATGCGGTGTTCGTGCCGTCGTTTACCTTTGCTGCAACAGCCGAGGTTATCCCTTGCATGGGCGCCACGCCAGTCTTTGTTGACATAGATCTTGCCACCTACACGATGTCACCGGAGAGTTTGCAGCGCGCAGTCGATCACGCCAAAACGCTGGGGTTGCGCCCCGCTGCGATTATTCCCGTCGATCTGTTCGGTCTGCCTGCTGACTATCCCGCGATTAAAGCTATCGCAGATAGCGAGGGCATGTTTTTGATCGCAGATAGTGCCCAAGGCTGGGGTGGCGAAATAGACGGTCAGAAAACGGGCACATTTGGTACAGTCACCACGACATCCTTTTTTCCGGCCAAACCTTTGGGTTGTTACGGGGATGGTGGCGCGATTTTCACCAATGATGCAACGCTTGCCGCAACTTTGGACAGCCTGCGCGTGCATGGTAAGGGCGCCGAAAAATATGAAAATGTCCGTATTGGTATGAATTCACGACTAGATACAATTCAGGCGGCAATCTTGCTAGAGAAGCTGTCAGTCTATGCCGATGAGATTGATGCCCGTAACAGGGTTGCCAATCGCTACAGCACGGCGTTGCACAATCGGTATGTGACGCCGCATGTGCCCAAAGGGTATCGTTCAATCTGGGCGCAGTACACTCTTGCGGCAGCAGATGAACGCGCGCGCGACCAGATCATGCAGACGCTCGTATCGGCGGGCATTCCAACTGCTATCTACTATCCCCGCCCTCTTCACGAACAAGCCGCATATTCCTCTTTTCCATCTGATCCCGAGGGATTGCCGCACAGCACCCGCGCTTCGCAATGCGTGTTCAGCTTGCCGATGCATCCCTATCTTGAGACCGCGGATCAGGACTTCGTTATCGAAACGCTCCAACAGTGTTCTTAGGACGGTCGTGAATAGTATGCTCGCGGTCCTCAAGAGTAGCTTTTTACGGAATGTGAGCATTCTGACTGGCGGGACACTCTTTTCCCAGGTGTTGACCGTCCTCGCCTTGCCACTTTTGACGAGGCTCTACACGCCGGCCGATTTTGATTTGCTTGCTGTCTATATGGCGATCCTCGGGATCGTCACCGTGGTCGCATCGCTGCGCTACAATATAGCAATCCCATTGCCGGAAGATGACGCCGATGGCATGGGGTTGCTCATTCTGTCATTGATCTGCGCAGCTTTCGTCTCTCTTTTGATGGCAATTCCCTTTTTATTGATACCCGAGGCGATTGCCGAATGGATACGGCAACCTGCTATCGCGCCCTATCTTTGGATGGTCCCAGCGGGCATTTTTTTCGCAGCCATCTACAATGCTTTGCAGTACTGGGCATCACGGCAAAAGCGTTTTGGCCTCGTGACGCGCACAAGAATTATGCGTTCAATCGGGGGTGTCGGCACTCAGGTCATGATCGGAATGATATCGCCGTCACCATTTGGGTTGATCTTTGGCCACATGCTTTATGGCGGACTTGGGATTGTTGCGCTCTTGCGCGATATTTGGCGTCAGGATCACGCGCCGCTCATGGTGCTGCGCTGGGCCAAGATCCGACAGCTATTCAACAGTTACCGCCGTTTCCCTATTTGGTCCGTGCCAGAGTCTCTGTTCAACACTGCGGGCGTTCAATTGCCGATTATCCTGATTGCAGCCATCGCTGCGGGGCCAGAGGCCGGATTCCTTATGCTTGCGATGCGGGTTTTGGGGCTGCCGATGGGTTTGGTTGGCGCATCGGTCGCACAAGTTTTCTTAGCTGAGGCTCCCGCAAAGCTGAGTGATGGCACATTGCGGGTGTTCACCCGACAGACAATAATGACGCTATTACGTATTGGGGCGCTGCCGCTTGCCCTGGTCGGCGCATTGTCACCGTTCTTGTTTTCAACGATTTTTGGTGCGGACTGGGCACGCGCTGGATGGCTCGTGGCCTGGATGACGCCCTGGTTTATCCTGCAGTTCGTTGCCTCGCCAGTATCAATGGTGTTGCACGTCACTGGGCAGGTGGCCACGGCAATGTGGCTTCAGGCATTTGGGCTTTTCTTGCGGGTTGGTAGCGTCATTGGCGCAATGTACCTATGGCCCGATAGGTTGGCCGAGGTGTTCGCGGTGACGACTGCGTTTTTCTATTTGCTTTACCTGTGGGTGATCCTGAGGTGCCTGAAATGACAATAGCACTTCAATCCAGAACCGATACGCGTACCGGGTTGAACGCGTATTTGAAACGGCGGGTTCTCCTTATTCTTGCTACATTTTCTTTTTCAGCCGCGCTTGCAATGTCCTACAGCTGGGATATTGCGCTGAATTGGCGCTACTACGGATTTGGTTATGTTATTAGCACACCGCGGTTGATTTTTAGTCTTCTGACAGTTTTCTTCTTCGCGGTTTTTACCCGTGCAGGCAATGGCGCTGCCGCCTTCTACCAGATCCTTTCAATTTTCATCCTGCTTTGTCCGGCGGCTGTCTACTATAGCTTTGGTGGTGCCACAGATACGTATTTTGGGACGATCATTTTAGGTCTTTTTGCCATGTTTTTGACCAGCCACCTGTCGTTCAAGCGGCCAACCTTCAGTCGGCTTTCAAAACGATCAGTGTTGGCGCTTATGCTGTCTTTGACGGTCTTTAGCATTCTGGCCATGGTTGCCCTTGGCGGGTTGCGCTACTTTAATCTGAATCTGTTGGATGTGTATCTATTCCGGCGTTCTGCAGCAGAGCTTCTGCCGTCGATATTCGGCTATATCATTTCGCCGGTTGCGAAGGTTGTCATCCCCTTAGGTATCGTGTTGGGGGTCTATTACCGGAGCAATGCAATTGCCGTACTCTTCGTGCTGCTGACGGTCGTTTTTTTCGGGCTAACCCATCATAAGTCGGTTATCGCAGCGCCTATCGTAGTATTGATCTTCTATTTGGGTCTGCAGCGCTTTTCGGTGCAGAAGAGTTTGATAATCGTCTTTTTGGGGATTGCAGCGATTTGCCTGTTTGAGGTTGCTTGGCGCAGAGCAATTGGCGTGTCGAGTTCGGGGATGCTATCGACCTTTGTTATGCGCCGTGGGTTTTTTATGCCCGCTCTTGTCGATAACCTTCACATACAGTTCTTCACTGAAAATTCTGTGTACTATTGGTCAAATTCGAGGGTAAGTTTTGGTCTTGTTTCGTCACCTTACGAAGTGTCGTCGCCCTTTTTGATCGGCGAGGCATTTTTTGGTCAGCGAGAGATGTCGGCCAACACCGGCTTTTTAGGCAGCGGTTATGCAAATGCGCGATCTCTCGGTGTAGTCGTCTATGGGCTCGTTCTGGGTTTCTTTATTGCCGTCCTGAATGCACATGGCCGCGCTGTCGGTCATCCATTTGTTATCTGCGCAAGTCTGGTCGTGATCACCTCAGCAATGATGAGTTCTGATCTCGTTACGATCCTGATCACACATGGGCTGATTTTTTTGATGCTGTGCCTTTCAATAATGCCCGGACGTTCGCTTAAAGAGGCTGGCGCATGAAACCAAGTATTATCCACTTCACTACTGTTCACCCCAGAGCAGACACCCGGATCCGCATAAAGGAAGTTGCCACTCTGGCACGGTTTTGGCCGGATGAGGTCGCACTATTTGTGCAAGACGGTCAGGGTGATGAAGTCGTCACAGAGGCGAATTTCTTCATCCATGATACAGGACCTGCTCAGAGTGGGCGGCTGCGACGCATGACGTTGGGCGCATGGCGCATGTTTCGTGCCGTGCGAAAAGCGCGCCCCAAGATAGCCCATTTTCATGATCCTGAATTGATACCCTGGGCTATGTTGCTGCGGTTGTCGGGCATCCAGATCATTTACGATGTGCATGAGGATGTCCCGGCTGCGATCCAAAGCAAA
>JBCAZI010000003.1:0-73469 GCA_038533095.1 Pseudomonadota bacterium | reverse complement strand
CAAATTGTCGTGAAGGCAAGGGTTGGCCGCTCAACGCAGCCCATGCTGGACGGGGCGTCGCGTTTCGCCCATGCTGTCCAACAACATCCAGCTTCTTGGATGATACACACTGGGAGGGGACAACTTATGTCATTGATGAACACAGTTACGAAAATGGCGATCGGCTTTGCCATGGCAAAAGGTATGGAAGCCATGCAAAAGAACGGCGGTATCGGCAATACGTTGAAGGGTCTGACCAGCGGCGGCGCAAACCCACAGCAAGCCAGCGGCATGGGCGGGTTAGGCGATGTGCTGGGCCAACTTGGCGGCGGTGGTAGCGCCGGTGGCGGTGGGCTTGGCGGCATGTTGGGTCAACTCACTGGTGGCAGCAGTGCTGGCGGTGGCGGTGGCGGTCTTGGTGGCATGCTGGGCCAGCTGACGGGTGGCGGTGGTGCGGCTGCAGCTGGTGGGCTTGGCGGATTAGGCGCGCTATTGGGTGGCCTTGCAGGTGCACGAGGCGGCGCAGCAGGCGGCGGGCTTGAGGCCTTGCTGAACCAGGACAATCCTGCAGATGAGCCAGATGAAGACGAGGTCGCGAAACTGATGCTGCGCGCGATGACCCAAGCCGCGCGCGCAGATGGCGATCTTGATGCGGGCGAGAAAGCGAAGCTGAGCGAGATGCTGAGCGATAGCGATCCGAGCACCATGGAGGTCCTGCAAGACATCCTGTCATCCCCCGTCAGTGCGGCCGATCTGGCGTCTGACACACCGCAAGGTTTGGAAACCCAAGTCTACACGATGTCGGTCAATGCCATTACGCCCGACAATCAGGCCGAGGTCCAATATCTGCATGATCTGGCCAGTGCCCTTGGCATCCAGCCGCAAACGGCCAATGCGATCCATGACAGCCTTGGCGCGCCACGGCTTTATAGCTGACAAAACGGCCATGGCCGCGCTCAGCCGCGGCCATGGCACTGCAATGCCCTGATGGCCTTAGCTGGACGTAATTGACAGCATCCGTATATTTCTATAAATCTAGAAACATCGAAATATATGGGACATCTGAAAAATGGACATCGTCACCGCGACCCAAGGGTTTTCCGCCATGGGCTCCGAACCCCGGATGGAGGTCCTGCAGACGCTTGTGAAAGCGGGGAAAGAGGGGTTGCTGGTGGGTGACATCCAGCAGCGCACAGGTATCCCTGCATCCACCTTGGCCCACCACCTGAAGTTTCTGGCCAGTGCCGGTCTGGTGTGCGCCGATAAAAAGGGGCGGACGATCACCAACCGCGCCAATTTTGATCATCTGGAAAGCCTTGCTGCGTTTATACTTGAGGAATGCTGCGCCGACATGGAGACAACAACATGACCGATGCAACCCGCCCTGCCCCGTCATTCAGCCATCGCCTACGGTCACAACTTGCCACGCCATGGACGATTACGCTTTTGGTGCCGGTGGCCGTCGCCCTGCTCGATCCCGCCAATCTGGAAGCAATCATCACTTTCGCAACTCGGGCCTTGCTCAATACGCTGCCCTATATTGCCTTTGCGGTATTTCTTATCGCTGGTCTAAAGGCAGCAGGTGCAGAAGCCATGATTGCAAAGGCTTTTCAAGGGCGCGAAAACCGCATGATCGTGCTTGCGGCGCTTTTCGGTGGCCTGGCCCCTTTCTGCTCATGCGAGGTTATCCCCTTTATCGCAGGGCTTCTGGCCCTTGGTGCACCGCTTGCCGCTGTAATGGCGTTCTGGCTGTCCTCACCACTGATTGATCCACCGACACTGCTGATCACAGCTGCTGCACTTGGCTGGCCTTTCGCCATTGGTAAGGCGGTCGCCGCTGTTGCACTGGGGCTGGCGGGCGGTTTTGCGATCAAAGTGATGACGCGTGCCGGGCTTTTTGCAGACCCGCTGAAAGCGCAGCAGGCCAAAGGCTGCGGCTGTGGGCCGAACCCTTTTGATGGCAAACCTGTCTGGGCCTTCTGGAATGAACCCGCGCGGCGCAGCGTTTTTGGACAGGAATTCATGCATAACGCTGCTTTCCTGATTAAATGGCTCGCCCTTGCCTATGCGTTAGAGGCATTGCTGGTCACCTATGTGCCCGCCGAACTGATCGCAGGTATCGTTGGTGGCGAAGGCATCCTGCCCATCGGGATCGCAGCCCTAGTGGGCATGCCCGCCTATCTGAACGGCTATGTCGCCCCACCTTTGCTGGCCGGGCTGATCGCACAAGGGATGAGCAACGGGGCCGCGATGGCCTTTATGATTGCGGGTTCGGTCAGTTCAATCCCCGCAATGGCCGCAGTCTGGTCATTGGTCAAAGGGCGCGTCTTTGCGGCCTATATCGGGCTGGGTGTGACGGGGGCGATCCTATCTGGCATTGTTTTTGGTGCGATCAGTTAAAGGGAAGACGTTAGCTTAAGGCTTGCATAGGCGGACATGGTGAGCACTGTTGAGCCGCAAAGCGCAGTTTGCAAGCAACCTTCCTTTCGGAAATCGCGCGATCGGCAGTAAAGAATGAAGGGTATATGGGCTGACAAAGTTGTCGTTTGAGGTCTTTGACTTGATGCTTTCATCCGACTCAAAAAAGACATTTGTCGCAAAGCGCATAGTTAGTATTTTTGATCACCCGTTCGCGGTGAACAGCTCAGCTTGCAGACAGTACGACCGCAAGTACTGATATTGCCGTCGAAACGACAATAATGATCCAGTGTGTTGCCGCAATGACTTGCCAATAATTGTCTCGGCCTTTTTGACCATCACGAAATACGCTGACATGATCTGAGGTGATATCCAGAAAATCGCCCCCAACTCTGTGCCGGATTTCAGCAACTGTCTTCCGATGGCTGAAAAGTTCTTGCTGTAGACCCGATAGCAAAAGCAGGCCGACACCACCTATCAGGAGCGGTACGACAAAGAAGTAGACCTCAAATTCCACTTCGCGAAGGGCGACAAAGCCCACTACTAGGCCCTGCAAAGTCACTATCCAGCGCGACAAGTCGAAGATGGTCTTCTTTCTATCCGAGACAGTCGTAACAAAATCCCAATAAAGCAGTTCGAACTGCTTTTCACGACTAAGAGCAGGTTCTTTGACGGGTGCGTTATTTTCCATGGTTACCCCCTAACATGGCCGAACCCGCATATTATGCATGGCCCTTCATTCAGGCAAGGATGTTGAACTGGGTTAATCCGATGTCAACTAAGGGCTCAAACCGGACCTTCATCAACCATACCGCAACTAGGACTCACCCTTTGGTCCTACCCTAATCCAACCCCATATCCCGGCGATCTTTCTTCGTTGGGCGTCCACCTTTTTCATAGCGTGGGTTTGCCCCTTTGGCCGCAACTGGCCGTTCCTTGGGCGCAGGCGTCAAATCTTCGTAAAGCGCCTGCGCCTCTGGCGCGGGGCCGCGTCTTTCGCCGCAGGCCAGGATGCGCACGACTTTGGTATCATTGGCCTGCACGAAGGTCAGCACATTGCCAGGCCCAACGGCGCGGGCGGGTTTGCTGACCGGCTGGCTGTCCACCCGCACCTTGCCACCCGCCACAACACCAGCCGCCAAGCTGCGCGATTTGAAAAACCGGGCGTGCCACAGCCATTTATCCAGCCGAATTGTCGGGCGCGGGTCAGTCAATCCTTTTTGAAGCCAGCCAAGGCGGCAGCAAAGGGGTTGTCCGGGTCGATCTGCTTTTCACGCTTGGGCTTGGCTTGATAGGACTGCGGCTTGTTGCCACCACCCTGCGGTTTGCCTTTACCCTTCGGCTTGCCCTTGCCGCGCGGACGGCCGTCACCCTGCGGACGGGCCTGACGCTGTGCGCGTCCGCCCCAGGTGAAGGTGTAGAACACTTCCATTTCAGGGCCTGTATCAGGGGCTTCCAATGTGACTTCGCTGGGGGCCTCATCGGTTGGGGCAATCACTTCATCAGGCGCATCAGCGGGCACTTCCGCAGGGACTGCTTCTGCAGTCTCAGTCGCAGGATCAGCAACCGCATCAACGGCAACAGCCTTAACCTTCTCACGCTCGCCTTTTTCGGCCTTGTAGCCAAGACCGCCCATCAGATCAGCGAATTGTTCCAGCGTCATACCGGTGATGGACAGCATATCGGAATTAGCCTCAAACCCACCGCGGCTATCCTTGTCGCGCAGCATATCTGCCAGACGTTCCAGCATATCGATCCGGATCGCACGTTCACCGGCTGCACGGTATCCAGCCATGGCATAATAACCGGGTGTCGCATCTTTGGAGGTCGGCACGGTCACCAGACCGGGTGGCGGGCTTTCTGGAAACTCGCCCAAACCCTTAGACAGCGACCAAAGCACCAAGCGCAAACGCGTAGGCGCGGGTTTCAGCAGTAGTGGCATAAAGATTGTAAATTGCCCAAAACGCACACCATGCTTGCGCAGCGCGCCGCGCGCATCCTGATCGAGCGCTTTGACCTCTTCGGCCACTTCGCCACGCGGAATGATGCCAAACCCTTCGGCCATGCGGAAAGCAAAGCCTTTAGCCGCGCCGGTCAGCGTGTCGTCATTGCTCAATCCCAACAACGGCTCAAACCCCGCAGCAATCTTGCGATCAATGAAATGCTGCAAGCGGCGCTGGACCTTGGCGGCGACATCAGCGCCGGCCTCATCATCAACAAAAGCTTCAATCCCCGGCTTCAAAGGATCATCACCTTTGACCAGCTTGCCCACCGCCTGATCGCCCCACATCAGGCCACCTTGTTCGGTAAAATCAATCTCTGGGTCAGGCGCGTTGTAGAACCGATCCGCCAGTAAATGAAACTGCGGCACCAGCGCCTGCACCGATGCTTGGCGCAGCGTTTTGGCCTCATCAGGGCTGCCTGCCTTATCCATACGGAAGCGGAACCCCTCTAACCGTCCGACGAATTCGCCCTCAACGGTCACTTCACCTTTTTCATTCACGTCGGCCAAAAGGCTCTCCTTCTGTTTGAGCCGGCGAAGCAAAATGCTGGTCCGCCGGTCCACGAATCTTTGCGTCAACGCGCCATGCAGCGCATCTGATAGTCGGTCTTCTACCGCGCGCGTCTCATCCCGCCAATGAGATTCGTCACGCAACCAACCCTTGCGTTGTGCCACATAAGTCCATGTGCGGATATAAGCCAAGCGTTTGGACAGCGTATCAATGTCGCCGTCCGTGCGGTCAATGCGCCGGACCTGCAAGCCAAACCAATTGGCGGACACATGCCCAAGCTGATGCAGATCATTATAGATATGCGTCAACAGCCCGGCATGTTCACCCTTGCTGATACCGCGGAAATCGGGGATGCGGCAGACATCCCACAGCAGTTTTATCGATGGGCCGTCGGTCGCACGCGCCGCGACCTCATCATCCGTTGCCAGCGCCTTGAGGGCGGCAAGATCATCGCTTTCACGCACTCGCGTGAGCCAGATATCATCTGTGCGTTCTTCCAGCGTCGCGATCAGGCGTTTGACCGAACCGAACTGTAAACGGCTATTGCGCCATTGCAGTCTTTTGACAGGCTGAAACCGGTGATCGCAAATCGCCTGTGCGACGCCTTCATCCAAAGGTGGAGCTTCGCCGGTCACGCCGAAGGTACCATTCTCAATATGGCGTCCCGCACGGCCTGCAATCTGTGCCAATTCTTCGGGCTGCAAATGCCGCATACGGCGACCGTCAAATTTGGTCAGCGAGGAAAAAGCGACATGGCTGATATCGAGGTTTAGCCCCATCCCGATGGCATCGGTCGCAACCAGATAGTCGACATCACCATTTTGATACATCTCGACCTGCGCATTGCGCGTACGGGGCGACAGGGCGCCCATCACAACCGCTGCACCGCCTTTTGTCCGGCGCAACAGCTCTGCAATCGCATAGACATTTTCAACCGAAAACCCCACGATTGCGGCCCGTGCTGGCATCCGGCTTATCTTTTTCGAACCTGAATAGGTTAATTGCGACATCCGCTCGCGCCGCATGAACTGCGCATCTGGAACCATGGCGGCAATCGCGCCCCGCATCGTTTCGGCCCCAAGAAACAGCGTTTCATGTAGTCCGCGCGCATGCAGCAGACGGTCGGTAAAGACGTGGCCCCGTTCCGGATCGCCGCAGAGCTGGATTTCATCAACGGCCAGAAAATCGCAGCCCATCCCCTCTGGCATCGCCTCAACCGTGCAGACCCAATAGGCCGCGCGCGGTGGCACGATCCGTTCTTCGCCAGTAACAAGCGCCACCACACTTGGGCCCCGCACCGCGACAATCCGGTCATAAACCTCGCGCGCCAACAGGCGCAGCGGCAGGCCGATCACACCGGTGCGGTATGACAGCATGCGCTCAATCGCGTAATGCGTTTTGCCAGTGTTCGTCGGCCCAAGCACGGCCGTGATCCGGGAACCCGTCATCTTCTTCCCCGAATAATCGGAGGTCCGGCGCTTAGAGCGACTGACCCTCTAGCTGCAGTTTCAAACGGTCCACCGATCCCAGCACCTCTTCAGAATTGGGGTGCATCACAAGGATCATTTCATAGAGTTCCAGCGCATCCTCAGCACGCTCCAGCTCTTCCATGATGATGGCCAAGCCGCGTATCGCTTCAAAATGGCGCGGGTTCAGGACAAGCGCCTGACGAATGTCATCCAATGCAGGGCCTGTCAGCCCCAATAAATAGTAAGATGACGCCCGCCCATAATAACCTTCGGAAAAATCAGGGGCGTGGTCAATCAGCGCTGTGAAATGTTCGACCGCGACATCGGGTTGTCCCTCTTCCAATGCCTCTTTGCCCCGGCGCAGCAAAAGATCCATCGCCGCAGACCCGCTTTTTTCCCATTGGGCGATGATCTGCCCTTCGATGCGCGCATAAGTGCTCTCATCCGCCTCGGCCAGCTCTTGATAAAGTTCGTCCAACGTCGTTTGCTGTGCGAAAGCCGGTACGGAAAACCCGACTGCAAAACAAAGTGCCGTAACGATACATTTGAAGCGATGTGTCTGCGTAACCATAACAGTAATGTAGCGCACTGTGCGGACAACACCAGAGCCCGCACAGTCACATCAATGATAAAGGGATCAAAAAATGAGTGATGTTGTGACGGAGGCCGTCGCCCAGCTGAATGCAAAGATGGATGGAGCCGGCTTTGACGGCACTGCAAAATTCTCGATCGAAGACGAAGGCAGCATCATTATTGACGGCGACGGCGCGCGCGCCAGCGATGACGACGCCGATGTGACACTGTCCGCCACCACGGATGTGTTCAAAGCCATTCTGGACGGTGAAATGAACCCGACAACCGCCTTTATGACCGGCAAGCTGACCGTCGATGGCGATATGGGTATGGCCATGAAACTGTCTGGCGTGCTGTCATAACCATGGAAGCGGCCCCCCTATATGAAGAGATCGCACATGGTCCTGCGGGCGGGGTCGCCCATTGGCTGAACACATCTGATGGGCTGCGCATTCGTGTGGGCCATTGGCCATTGGCACATGCCAAAGGCACCATTCTGATCTTTCCAGGCCGGACCGAATTTGTTGAAAAATACGGGATGAGCGCGCAGGCCTTTCAGGACCGCGGCTATGCCTCTTTGGCGATTGACTGGCGCGGCCAGGGCATCGCCGACCGGATGACCCCGAACCGGGCTATCGGCCATGTGGGTGAATTTGCGGATTATCAGTATGATGTCGCTGCAACAGTGGCCTACGCGGAAAAGGTCGGGCTGCCCCGCCCCTATTTCCTGCTCGCCCATTCGATGGGTGGCTGCATCGGTCTGCGCGCCTTGCACGAAGGGCTGGACGTCGAAGCTGCGATGTTTTCGGCCCCGATGTGGGGCGTGCAAATGTCTGCGGCCCTGCGACCACTGGCTTGGGGGCTGTCGACGGTTAGCACACCTTTGGGCTTTGATAAGACCATCGCCCCCGGTCAGGTTGAAGAAGGCTATGCCCTGCGGTGCGATTTTGCAGAGAATACGCTTACAAATGACCCTGCAATGTGGGAAATGTTTGGCGATCAGCTGCGCAAACATCCTGACTTGGGCCTTGGTGGGCCGTCGCTGCGCTGGCTCAATACATCCTTGCGCGAAATGCACAGGCTCAGCACCCTACCCTCACCGCGCGTGCCTTGCCTGACCTATCTGGGCACCGATGAAGTCATCGTCGACCCCTTCCGCATCCGTGCGCGCATGAAAGACTGGCCTGACGGCACACTGCGGGTGATCAAAGGCGGCAAGCATGAAATGCTGATGGACCTGCCGCAGATGCGGGACATGATCTTTGATGAAACCGCGGCCTTCTTTGATGCGCAATTGGCGCAGGCGGCCTAGGCAATCTCACTATCAGCGCGCACCTGAAAGCCTGCCTCACGCAGCTGGCCCAGCGTTTCGGCGACATGCGCCTGATCACGCGCCTCGATCACAATTTCCAGTTCAGCCTGCTTGAGTGAGACGGATTGCATCATCCGCTGGTGGATCACCTCGATCACATTCGCGCCCGCCTCACCGATAATACGCGAGATATCGGAAAGCTGCCCCGGCGTATCATCAATCTCGAACGTCAGACGTGTGATCCGGCCATCACGCACAAGGCCGCGCAAAATCAAGGTAGACAGCAAACGCGAGTCGATATTGCCACCGCAAACGACCAGCCCCACCTTTTTGCCATGCAGGTCCCTCGCGTGTTTTTCGATCACCGCCAGCCCCGCGCCGGCCGCCCCTTCTGCCACGATCTTCTCATAAGACAGCAAATCAAACACCGCCGCCTCAATCTGTGCCTCGGTCGCGGTTTCAACCCGGTCCACATGGGTCTTGATGACAGATAAATTTGCCGCCGCAGGTGCTTTCACGGCAATCCCTTCGGCCAAGGTAGAACCGCCAAAATGTGTGCCCACATCATCGAACTGGGCTTTGACCGCATCAAAGTTGGCCGCCTGCGCACCGATGACTTGTACCGATGGCTTTACCGATTTCGCAGCAACAGCCATGCCCGCGATCAAACCGCCCCCGCCAATCGGTACAACAACGACATCCAGATCAGGTTCCTGTTCCAGCATCTCAAGTGCGACGGTGCCCTGCCCTGCAGCAACCACCGGATCATCGAAGGGATGCACGAATGTCATCCCTTTTTCCGCCGCCATATCCAGTGTGAATTGCACGCTTTCGTCAAAGCCTATGCCGTGCAGCACAACTTCGGCCCCGAAATCCTTGGTGCGTTTGACCTTATTGAATGGGGTCCCTTCGGGCATCACGATGACGGCAGGAACGCCCAAACGATTGGCGTGATAGGCCACGCCTTGCGCGTGATTGCCCGCACTACAGGCGATAACACCAGCGGCACGTTCCGCGTCGCTGAGTGTCAGCAGCTTGGCCAAGGCCCCACGTGCTTTGAACGCATTGGTATGCTGCAGATTCTCCAGTTTGAGATAGAGATCAACGCCTAGATGCAGCGATAGCCGGGCGGCATGCACGGTGGGCGTGCGCATCGTGGCGGGCTTGATGGCCGCGTAAGTCTGTTTGATCAGGGTAGGATCAAGGGCCATAGGCGACCTCACTCATTCATATTCACCCACCGATCTACACCGTAAGGTGGGTGAAACCCACCCCTGCCATTGGCGCAAGCGGCCCGTGCTCTATACTCGCGTTATGGCCGACGTTCTGACATTCACCGACCGGGGCATTTATTGCCCGGCAGGCGATTTCTACATTGATCCGTGGAAACCGGTGGAGCGCGCGCTGATCACCCATGGGCACAGCGATCACGCACGCCCGGGCATGGGACGCTATCTGGCCACCAATGGGACGGCACCCGTCATGCGCCACCGATTGGGCGACATTACTTTGCAAACCATTGATTACGATCATGAAGTGCAGATTGGCGATGCGGCCGTATCTTTTCATCCCGCAGGGCATGTACCGGGATCAGCGCAGATCAAGGTTGTCGTCAAAGGCGAGGCTTGGGTCGTGTCGGGCGATTATAAAACGGTCGCAGACGGGCTGTCTGAACCCTTCGCGCCCGTCGGATGCCATGCTTTCATCACCGAATGCACCTTTGGATTACCGATATTCCGTTGGACACCAGAGGATGTTCTGACCAAGCAAATCAATGATTGGTGGGCGGGTAATGCGGCTGCGGGGCGCACCTCTATTCTGGGAGCCTATGCATTGGGCAAGGCCCAGCGGCTGCTGACGACGGTCAATCCTGACATCGGCCCCATCCTGACACATGGCGCAATTGAGAATACGAATGCGGTGCTGCGTAAACAGGGGTTCGCCCTACCAGACACAACGCTGGTTACACCAGAGATCAGCCACAAAACACATCCCGGTGCGCTTGTCCTGGCCACGCCCAGCGCGCTTGGCACGACTTGGGCAAGACGCTTTGGCCCCGCCTCTACCGCCTTTGCCAGCGGATGGATGGCACTGCGCGGGGTGCGGCGCAGGCGTGCTGCAGATCGTGGCTTCATCGTGTCGGATCACGCCGATTGGGAGGGGTTGAACACAGCGATCAAGGCGACAGGCGCAGAGAAGGTCTTTGCAACGCATGGCTATACCAGTGCTTTTCAAAAATGGCTGAGCAGTCAGGGCTTTGACGCCCATATCGTTAGCACTGATTATCACGGCGAAGGGTTTGATCAGGCGGATGAGGGCGAGGGATGAAAGATTTCGCCACTCTCTTTATCCGCATCGATGAAAGCACGAAGACGACGGTCAAGACCGCAGCGCTCGCTGACTATTTTCAGACGGCCACACCCGAAGACCGGCTTTGGACCATCGCACTTTTCACAGGACGCCGCCCCAAGCGGACGATCACGGCCACGCGGTTGCGCGAATGGGCGGCAGAGGTGGCGGCCCTGCCTGATTGGTTGTTTGAAGAAAGCTACAGCATTGTTGGTGATCTGGCAGAGACCATCGCACTTGTCCTGCCGCCGGCCGAGGAAAGTGAAGATCGATCACTGACCCACTGGATCACCTATATCAAAACCCTTTCGTCCTTAGAGGATGATGCGCGTAAAGCTGGCATCCTAAGCGCATGGGACAGCCTGCCCAACACCGAGCGGTTCCTTTTTACCAAGCTGTTGACCGGGGGGTTCCGTATTGGCGTCAGCGCCAAGCTGATCACGCGGGCCCTCGCAAAGGCCACCGGGCAACCTGAACCACAGTTGACACATAAGCTGATGGGCAATTGGACCCCCGACACCACCACCTGGGAAAGCCTGATCGAGGCGGATGACCCCACCGCCGACCTTTCGCGTCCATACCCGTTCTATCTAGCTTATCAACTCGACGGGTTTGATGACCTCGGCCCGCCCACCGATTGGAACGCCGAACGCAAATGGGATGGTATCCGCGGGCAGTTGATTATTCGCGGCGGCGAGCATCACCTTTGGTCGCGTGGCGAAGACCTGATGACCGACCGTTTCCCCGAATTCGCGCAACTGCGCGACTACTTGCCTGACGGCACCGTGATCGACGGCGAGGTGCTGGCCTTTGCGGATGAAACGCCGCTCTCCTTCAACGCATTGCAAAAAAGGATCGGGCGCAAGACGGTGCCGAAGAAACTGCTGGCCGAGGCCCCCGTGATCCTAATGGCCTATGATTTGCTGGAACACCAGGGCGATGACATCCGTGAGACCCCGTTAAAAGATCGGCGTGACCTTTTGCAAACCCTCATCGCCAACGTGCCTGAAACAGCACCACTGCGCCTATCGGCCTCTGTCCCGTTCCAAACATGGGACGACCTCAGTATCGCGCGGGACCAATCCCGCGAGCTGAATGCCGAGGGCCTCATGCTCAAACGCCTGGACAGCCCCTACCTATCGGGGCGCAAACGTGGGGATTGGTGGAAATGGAAGATCGACCCGCTGACCATCGACGCGGTGATGATCTATGCACAGGCGGGTCACGGGCGGCGCGCAAACCTGTTTACCGACTACACTTTCGCTGTAGGCAACGGCAATGATCTGGTGCCTTTCACGAAAGCCTACTCTGGCCTGACTGATAAAGAGTTTCGCGAAATCACATCATGGGTCCGCAAAAACACCCTGCAACGCTTTGGTCCGGTGCGCCAAGTGCCCCCGGAACACGTTTTTGAAATCGCATTTGAAGGCATCCAAGCCAGCCCGCGCCACAAATCTGGTGTCGCCTTGCGCTTTCCGCGCATGTTGCGGTGGCGACGCGACAAACCCGTGTCGGAGGCCAACACGCTTGATGATCTCAAAGAGTTGTTGGCGACCTATGGCTGATGGGCTTTTCACTGCCCCCACCTGCATCTATGTTGCTGGTAACATTTGATGAAAGGTCTTCACATGCACAGCCCCCAGCCCGTTTTCGACGCCAACACAAGCGGAGGCAAGGACCTTGGCAACCTGCCCGAATGGGACCTCAGCGATCTTTACCCCTCGACTGATGGGCCCGAGATTACGCGCGATATGGCATGGCTGGAGAAGGAATGCGCCAGTTTCGCCGCTGATTTTGAAGGCAAACTGGCCAATCTGGACGCCGATGCCATGCTGGGTGCCGTACAGCGCTATGAACAGATCGACGTAATTGCAGGGCGTATCATGTCCTTTGCGGGCCTGCGTTACTACCAATGCACGACAGACAGCGACCGGGCCAAATTCATGGCCGATTGTCAGGATAAGATCACAACTTACACCACGCCGCTGGTGTTTTATGGGTTGGAGTTTAACCGGTTAGAGGACGACCATCTTGCCGGGCTTTTGGCCGCGAACGCCGATCTTGCGCGCTACAAACCCGTTTTTGACCGCATGCGCGCGATGAAGCCGCATCAGCTGTCAGATGAGTTGGAAAAATTTCTACATGATCAATCCACTGTGGGCTCCGCTGCATGGAACCGCCTGTTTGATGAAACGATGGCTGGGCTAGAATTCACCGTGGACGGCGAAACCCTAAACCTTGAGGCCACGCTCAACCTATTGACCGAGCAGGACCGCAGCAAACGCGAAGCGGCAACCCACGCGCTGGCCGCTGTCTTCCAAGACAACATCAAAATCTTTGCCCGCGTGCACAACACGCTGGCCAAGGAGAAAGAAATCGAAGACCGCTGGCGCAAGATGCCGACGCCCCAAACCGGGCGGCACCTGTCCAACCATGTCGAGGCCGAGGTGGTGGAGGCGCTGCGCAACGCTGTTGTCGCCGCCTATCCGCGCTTGTCGCATCGCTACTACGCCTTGAAAGCCAAATGGATGGGGCTGGACCGGATGCAGGTCTGGGACCGCAATGCGCCGCTGCCGATGGAAAGCGTCAAGATCGTCGACTGGGATGAGGCGACGGATACGGTGATGGACGCCTACGCTGAATTCGACCCGCAAATGGCCGAAATTGCCAAGCCCTTCTTTACCGACGGCTGGATCGACGCCGCCGTGAAACCGGGCAAAGCTCCCGGCGCATTCGCGCATCCAACCGTCACACCTGTGCACCCTTACGTCATGCTCAACTATCTGGGGAAACCCCGCGATGTCATGACCTTGGCGCATGAGTTAGGCCATGGTGTGCATCAGGTATTGGCTGCTGAACAAGGCGAATTGCTGTCGTCTACGCCGCTGACCCTTGCCGAAACGGCCTCGGTCTTTGGCGAAATGCTCACCTTCCAGAAACTGCTGGACGGCGCGCAAAGCAAGGAAGAACGCAAAATCCTGCTGGCCGGCAAGGTTGAGGATATGATCAACACGGTCGTGCGCCAGATCGCTTTCTACGATTTCGAATGCAAACTCCACGCCGCCCGCGCAGAGGGTGAGCTGACACCCGACGACATCAACGCGCTCTGGATGTCTGTACAGGCCGAAAGTCTGGGGCCAGTGTTTGACTTTGCCGATGGATATGAAACCTTCTGGTCCTATATCCCGCACTTCGTCCACTCGCCCTTCTATGTCTACGCCTATGCGTTCGGCGACGGGTTGGTGAACGCGCTTTATGCGGTCTATGCCGAGGGCGATCCGGACTTCAAAGAAAAATACTTCGATATGCTGCGCGCGGGCGGGTCAAAGCACCATAAGGAATTGCTGGCCCCCTTCGGCCTCGATGCATCCGACCCCAAATTCTGGGACAAAGGCTTGTCGATGATCGAAGGCTTCATTGACGAATTGGAGGCGATGGAGGGGTGACCAACACGGTCACGCTTGCACCGCTGACGCCAGACCTGACCATCGCCCTACGCGATGTGCGGGTGACCGAAGACCAGATTCAGTTTTCAGGCCAGGCTTTTGAGGTGATTGACCAGCCCGAACCGGATGTGGACATCCACGTCATCCTGTTTGGAGATCAAGTTGTGGGCATGTTCAGGATCGACAAGGGCTATCACCGCAGCTACCCCTTCGCGCAAGCTGACACGGCGGGTCTGCGGACATTTATCATCGATCAAAAGATGCAGGGGCGAGGTCTTGCGACCGCCTGTTGTCAGCAATTGCGCGACTATCTGTCAGGGCAGTACCCGCAGGTGACGGCGATCTATCTGACAGTTAACCTGCGCAACCCCTTCGCAAAGAAGGCCTATCTTGCTGGCGGCTTTGTCGATACCGGCGATCAATGGCCCCATGGTGATGCAGGGCCCCAAAACATTCTTCGGTTAAACCTAGGCAAACCATCCTCTGCCAAGGGATGAGATCGTCCCGGACTTGATCCGGGAACTCTTGCCGCAATTTTGAGGTCCCGGATCAAGTCCGGGACGGCGTGGCCCTTCTCAATCTAACTCAGTCCAGGGCCACGGCTTCACCTCGCTCGCCGCTGTCTGATAACGGGCGGCTTTGGCCATCCAGACACCCATGGTCGTGCCCAATTCGGCCAGTTGTTCGTTCGGCTCGCGTTTATTGAACAACATGATCAGGAATTGCGCAACGGTCAGCAGGCCCAAAAGGGTGCTGGTGACGCTCATCATGAAAGAGATAATGATCATGTGCAGCAGGCGTACCCAGATACTGTCAAAATCCTCTGCGACATCCGTATCTGGCGTCTCTTGATCCTTGGCCATCGTCCACTCCTACGCGGGGTGTCCGCCCGCTTCAAAAACCATGTCTATCATGTGCTGCGTGCCGCGCGAAAATTCAAGCGGGCAAGGGTATTGCGCGCCAGTCTGCACTGATTTGCAGAAGTTTTCCACCTGCAGGACATATTGGTTCACGCCCGGCCATGTCTCGACCGCCATGCTTTGCGTTTTCGTCTCAAGCGTCAGCTTGGCCAAGCCAAAGGCGTTAGCATTGAACGGGCATGTCAGCCGCAGCACGCCACCTTCGCCATGAAACGTCAATTCCTGGCGCGGGAACATCCGCATCGACACGGTGGCCGCATAGGTGAAATCAGGAAAATCTGCCGTCACTTGGGCAAAAACATCAACATCATTGTCCAATCGCAGCTTGGCATAGGGAATGGCCTGCGGCTCTGCCCCGGTCACGAAGCGCACGCTACCAAAGGTGTAGACGCCAATATCACGCAGCCCACCACCGCCGGTCCCGGCCTGATTGCGAATGTTGCCAACATCGTCGTTGAAGAAACTAAACACGGCTTCGACATGCACCAGCTTGCCAATCGCACCACCCTGCACCAACTCACGCGCGCGGATGAACTGCGGGTGGTGCACAATCATATAGGCCTCCGCCGCCAGCAGACCCGACTGATCACGCGCCGCGATCAACTGATCAAATTCATCCGCATGCAGCGTCATTGGCTTTTCGCACAACACATGCTTGCCTGCCGCCATGGCTTTGAGGGACCACTCAAGGTGCATATGATTTGGCAGCGGAATATAGACGGCATCTATATCAGGATCGGCTAAAAGCGCATCGTAACTGTCATGAACACGCAACCGCGGGGCGAAAGTCTGAAAAGGCGCCGCCTTTTTCGCGCTGGATGTTGCCAATGCAGCCAGTTCAGCCCCCTTTGCGGCATGGATCGCCGGTGCCATATCCCTTTGTGCAAAAGCAGATGCACCCAAAATACCCCATCTGACTGGTGTCATTGTTTTAACTCCCTTTTGAGCGGATGTTAGCGCCACCATCAAGGGAATGAAAAGCACATCGGCAAAGAAAATCCCCGCCAGCAGCGCGGGCGGGGATCATATATCTCGCAGGGGAAAGACTTAGGCGTCGGCCAGCATACCCTTCTGGCGGGCCAGTTCCTGCATCTTGGATTGCAGCTTTTCAAATGCACGTACCTCGATTTGGCGAATACGCTCACGGCTGACATCATATTGACCGCTCAAGTCCTCCAGCGTCACAGTCTCTTCCGACAGGCGGCGCTGCATCAGGATGTCTTTCTCGCGGTCATTCAGCACGCTCATCGCCTCGGCCAACAGCTCACGACGGGCATCCAGCTCATCATTTGCTTCATAATCAGCCGCCGTATTGGCGCTTTCGTCCTCAAGCCAATCCTGCCATTGCGCGGCACCTTCGCCATCGGCGCTAACGGTCGCGTTCAAAGATGCATCACCGCCTGACAAACGACGGTTCATAGAAATGACCTCATCCTCGGTCACACCCAAATCATGGGCGATACGCTCTACGTTCTCTGGACGCAGGTCACCATCTTCCAAGGCGCCAATGCGGTTCTTTGCCTTACGCAGATTAAAGAACAACTTCTTTTGCGCAGATGTCGTGCCCAGCTTTACGAGCGACCAGGACCGCAGGATATATTCCTGAATCGAGGCACGGATCCACCACATGGCATAAGTCGCCAGACGGAAACCCTTTTCAGGATCAAAACGCTTGACGGCCTGCATCAGGCCAACGTTTGCTTCGGAAATCACTTCGGCCTGCGGCAGGCCATAGCCGCGATAGCCCATGGCAATTTTGGCCGCCAAGCGCAGGTGCGATGTGACCATCTGATGCGCAGCATCCGTGTCTTCATGATCGACCCAACGCTTGGCGAGCATATATTCCTGCTCAGGCTCCAGCATAGGGAATTTACGGATTTCTTGCATGTAACGGTTCAGACCACCCTCTGGGGTTGGTGCTGGAAGATTCTTATAATTACTCACTGTCTTTGCCCTCCTATGTATAAAGGCTTAACATGGATATGGGAACGCCGAGATAGGGTTTCAAGAGGTGCCCTATCCGAATTCCGTGAAAGCTATATGAACCAACCGGTTTAGTTTTGCGAGGCACATTTCCGTGCGCTCACGCACATGCGATGGAATATTTCAGCCCTTATGGCCAAGATCGCGCAGCAATCCGCGCATATCTTGGGGAATTTCCGCCTCAAACTGTAAAAAATTCGCCTGAAACGGGGTGTGTGAAGCCCAATGTCGCCGCATGCAAGGCCTGACGTGGAAAAGCAGCCACAGCGGCAACGCCCGCCGCACCGACCACTTTCGGTGACAATTTGCGCCGTCCGCCATAAACCGGATCACCAATCAGCGCATGGCCACAATGGGCCATATGCACGCGGATCTGGTGGGTGCGGCCCGTCTCGAGCCAACACTCAATCAAAGCGGCGCAAGCAGGCGTGCCCAAAGGCTCAACAATCCGCGCGCGCGTGACAGCATGGCGACCGGCAGTGAATGACACGGCCTGCCGCTGCCTGTCAGTGCGATGACGGCCGAGAAAGGTTTGTATCTTGAGGATATTGCCCGGCTCAAAAGACGTACCCTTGATCCCCCGCAAACGCGGATCATTCTGATCCGGCACGCCATAGCAGACCGCAAGGTAACGCCGCTCCACCGTATGCGCGGCAAACTGATCAGCCAGATGATGATGTGCCCGATCCGATTTGGCGGCGACCAGCAAGCCCGTCGTCTCTTTATCAATGCGGTGCACGATGCCGGGGCGCTTCATGCCCCCGACACCTGACAGGGTTTCACCGCAATGATGGATCAAAGCATTAACCAATGTGCCCCCCGGTGTGCCCGGGGCAGGATGCACGACCATGCCCGCAGGCTTATTGACGACGATCAGATCATCATCCTCAAACACCACATCCAAAGGGATATCTTCACCGATGATATGGCTGTCCTCAGCAACGGCAACCATCACAGACACAACCGCACCTTCGGCCACACGAAACCGCGGATCAGTGATCACCACGCCATCCACAGTGACCGCCCCATCGGCGATCAACCTGGCCAATCGCGACCGGCTAAGCGCTGCGACCTCGGGCACATCGCGGCCCAGCGCCTTGTCCAAACGTGGCGGGGGCGCTGCCGAAATCACAAACTCGATGATTTCCGTCACAGGTCCGCTCCTTCATCTTGGCCCAAAAACTCCCGCCGGAGGCTCCGACACTATGAATAGGCGCAAAGCTGTGTGGGAGATGGTACCGCCTCCCCGGCTCGAACGGGGGACCCCTGGTTCCACAAACCAGTGCTCTAACCAACTGAGCTAAGGCGGCAACAGGGCTGATCTAGCGGGATGGGATCACGATTGCAAGTCCTCTAAACTGCAATCGGCAAGGTCGCTTATTCCCCTGCCCTTGCAATTCCAGCCCAGCGCAAGTTAGGACAGTCCCCAGCCGATCAAAGGAAGCATCATGGGTATCAACAGCGAACGCGACATCGAGGCGAACATGCAAATCGGGCCAACCGATCTGGGCATGGTGCGGATATTCATCGAAGCGGATGGGGTCGAGATCCCGATGGATTTTGATCCAGAAGAAGCCGATGAAATCGCCGATGAAATCAAAGCGGCAGCGCTGGCAGCGCGGGCTATAAAGAAGCGTTAACGATATACCACGCCGGGCTGCACCAGCTCAAATCCCGCGATCTCGAACTCATAAAACGATCCATCCACCTTTTGCGCACGCGCGATCAGCTTGCCTGCATCGTCGCGGAAAACCGCATGGGTCGTATGTAAAGTGCGATAGCAATGCGTGCCATCAGTGTAGATATATTTAATCATCCCAAGGCCTACAGCATCTGCGGCAAGATCATGCCCGGATCACGCGCCGCTTGCGCCCGCACGGCTGCGTGGCGCGCAAACTTCTGCACCATGACCTTGCGCCGGGCCGCGGCCAGTTTCGCCTCTGGCCCCATACGAATGATCTCGGCGTCATAGGCGTCTGCGATGATCAGCCCGGTGTCATCCGGCAACAGCTCGGTCGGGAAATCACTGTCGACGGCCCAGAAAAACCGGTCGCACCATTCCAGATAACCTTGCCACTTGTGGTCTGACTGAAAATCGGCACGGCTGGATTTGCATTCGATAATCCAAACCTCACCCTTAGGCCCCAAAGCCATTACATCGACGCGCAGGCCCGATGTTGGCACCAGCTCTTCCACGCAGACAAAATCATGGCTGCGCATGGCCCGTGACACGCCACGCGCCAGCAGTTGGCCGGGCATCAGGCTGGGGGTGTCGGGATCATCGCGCATGCATAATACCCTGAACAATACGTGAACAAAACACAAGAAAAATCCATTCAGTCCTGAAACGGGCTAGGTTCAGCCCCTGATTGGACGGAAGCGGGCAAGCCAATTGGCAAATGCGCGACAGGCACAGCCCACCACTGGCACCTAACGACAAACGAAGGAATCATGCAAAGCCGATGCAGCGCCTTGCCGCGAAACAATACCCTTTCAACCTGCGCAATTGGTAACCCTGCCCATATTTTACCAATTGTTTACTGATACTTACAATTTCCCCGTCACATTCGGTTCATCTAATCGGGACAGCTTTGTGACGCAAACAGGACAATTGACCTAGCGTCACAGCCTCAATAGCCAAAGCATCGTCATTTTTTGGGCCGCTTCCTTACTTAAAAACTAAGGTGCGAATTGAGGAAGAACTGCCCATGTCACTGTTTACGAATATCACGTTTTTCGAAGTCTCCATGGCCTTGGTTTTTGTCGGTATGGCCGAGCGTCTGCTGCTTGGTTACGCCCCCGCCGAAATGGTCGGCGCAAAAGGTTGGTTGATCCGCGGCGACATCGACGAATAATACCGCCCCAGGCCTTGTCCTTCATCCCGGTCCCGCCTACCTGTTGGGCGACGGGTTCTGCGCCTCTCGTATACCATAGGTACAAATCCAGCGGCCTTACGCAAATCCTCGGGGGCTGGCTCTGTTCGGATCCTGGTCTGTTTATCTGGCGCCCACCTGTACTTACAGGTCCTCAGGATTAGCTACCTCTACGGTTGCCGTGGTCCCCGTCACTTTTGATTTGTGCGTTGACCGCGCAAACCGCCGAACTAACTTTCCCAACATGAAGAGATGTTTTGTACCCGCAGTGCTGCTCGCATTGCTTGCCTCACCCGGCTTTGCCGACATCACTGTCCGCTTTGTTGAAAGCGCGCCGAAAGACCGCTTTGTGATTTCCAGCGATACCTGCCCCTTGCAAAATGTGGCTGTGAATATCGACCTTGCCGGATCAGCTGGCGGGCTGATTTTCGACGTCACCTCTGCCGGTGCGGGCGTTGAGGTCTTTCAACCAGTTGAGGTCCAAAGCGGCTCGGTCACAGCCCAACCAGTCGTGGATGGTGACCAACAATTATCATTCGAAATCAGTGATCTGCGCGCCGGCGATGATGTCATCATCTCGGCCGATCTGGACGATGTGCTGCTCAACAGCAGTTTAGGACAAATCCGTGTCGCCGGATCAGAGCTGAATGGCACTGCAGTTCAAATGACAATCGCCGGAGAAAAGCAGAGTGCCGTCTTCGCTCAGGATGCAAATACAGTGGTGCTAGCTCACAGCTGCCTTAGCTAACGTTCTTCGATCAGGAGGGTCCCGATAAGATGACAGACAAAAGCTATCTTGGGGTGGCCCTTCCAAACATCTGACGCAACTTTAACGCCTTGGCCCCATTCCCGCCCACGTTGTTCGGCAAAGCGACCGGTTGGGGTCTCGGTGCTGGGAATGGTGCCACCAGCCGGGCTTGCGTGACGATACCTTTTGTACCGGCATGCGTCTTTTCTAGCGCCTTCTTCACAAGGCTTTCTGCGTCGATAGGTTCAAACCGTGTCATTTTCCCACCCAAGTCCATAATAGAGATCGTGATACGCGGGCTGTGAAACCGCGCACAATCTGACAATGACAGCGGTGCCTACGAAAAGTCTCCAAACCAAAGGCATAGGTGCATATAACTAAGGTTTATTTTGTTATTTTTCAGATGATTAGCCAATGATATCAAAGGCGATCTGATCGCCCTTCATGCGGAACTGCTATGGGGATCAATGGGCCCCGCAAATCATCATCATCGTCGTCGTCATCAGCTTGTGACATGATTACAATCGCAAATTGCACGCTGCCAAAGATGGTCCCGTTAAAAAACCACAGCAAAAACACGGCAAGCCAGCCAATATCGGACCCCGCGATCAGTGATCCAAGCCCAGCGACATCGCGCCAGAGGATCAACGCCACGAAAACCGCCGAAAGGGCAAAACCAACGGCGCAATGCCGCAGGTAAAGGCGCATCAGATTGGGTTCATTCTGTGGACGCATAGGCTGCCCTCCTGCACCAAGGGTAGCGTTACGGCCCGGTTTGGCAAATCTGGGTCAGCCGCCAAATGCCTTTGGCTGGGCCTCACGCGCCATATGGTCCAGTACTGCATTCACAAACTTGGGCTCTTTCCCGTCGGCCGAAAACGCCTCGGCCACGCCGACAAATTCACTGATCACGACCTTGGGTGGGGTATCCTTCAGCGTCAGCTCTGCACCCGCTGCACGGAACAAGGCGCGCCATGTCGGATCAATCCGGGCGATCGGCCATTTGGCCACCAGCGCGCGATCGGTCATCTGGTCAATCGCGGCCTGTTCGTCGACCGCTTTTTCCATCAACGCACGGAATGTATCGACATCACCTTCGGTCATCTCACCTTCGTCATAGGTGGCCCCCAGACGGTGATCCTCAAACTCGCGCGTGACCTGATCCACGGTCTGGCCTGAGGCCTCCATCTGAAACAGCGCTTGCACGGCATAAAGCCGGGCTGCGGATTTCATCTTGCGCTTTTGGTTGTTGGAAAGGGTCATGTAGTGGTCTTATTGTCCGTATCGCCTGCCATCAGGATTTCACGGGTGAACCCCACAGCCTTGTCGGTTTTGCCCCACTTACGGGCGAGTGCGATCAGGTGCAAGGCCGCAGCCGCAGCACCGCCCCCTTTGTTCATCTCAGCCGGATCCGCACGTACTTCGGCCTGTGCGCGGTTTTCCACGGTCAGGATGCCGTTGCCGATGCAAAGCCCTTGCAGACCCAGCAATTGAATGGCGCGGCTGCTGTCATTGCAGACGGTGTCGTAATGCGTTGTCTCGCCCCGGATCACGCAGCCAAGCGCGACATAGCCGTCAAAATTGCTCATCCGTTCGGCGATGCCGATGGCGGTGGGGATTTCCAGCGCGCCGGGGACCTCGATGAGGTCCCATGTGGCACCCGCCTTTTCGATCTCGGCCTTGGCCCCGGCAATCTGATTGTCCGAGATATCCTTGTAGTAAGGCGATGCCACGATCAGAATTTTGACCGGTTTATCAAACTCCGGCAGCGGCATGATGTAATGTGATGGTCCGGCCATTATCCAATCTCCGAGATTTTGCGCGTGCCGGTGATTTCCAGACCATAGGCATCCAGCCCCACGACCTTGGGCTGTGGCGAATTCGTCAACAATTCGATGGCGTGCAATCCGAGCGAGCTGAGGATTTGCGCGCCCAGCCCATATTGCCGCAGCGTCTGCGGCGAAGCTTCCTCAACCGAGTCCAATTTCATATGCACATCACGCAAAAGTACCAGAACACCGCGCCCTTCCGCGGCGATCAAATTCATCGCATCACCAAATTCATCGCGGCGGCCGCGCGGACCGGTGCCCAAGACATCCAGCATCGGATCCATCGCATGCATGCGCACCAAGACAGGATCAGGGGTTGTGATATCGCCTTTGATCAGCGCGATATGCTCGGCCCCTTGGGTTTCATCGGTGTAGATCCGCATCTCCCACTCACCGCCAAATTCTGACGTGATCGTGCTAGTCTCACGTACGCGGACCAGATTGTCGTGGCGGCGGCGATAGGCGATCAGATCACTGATCGTGCCGATCTTCAAATTATGCAGCTGGGCAAAGGCAATCAGGTCTGGCAGGCGCGCCATCTCGCCATCTTCCTTCATGATCTCGCAGATCACACCGGAGGGGTTGAGCCCCGCGAGGCGCGAAATATCGACCGCCGCCTCTGTATGTCCAGCGCGGACCAAAACACCGCCATCGCGGGCGCGCAGGGGAAAGACATGGCCGGGGGTCGCGATATCAGCGGCACCTTTTGAGGCATCAATCGCCGTAGCCACGGTGCGCGCACGGTCATGGGCCGAAATCCCTGTACTGACGCCTTCACGCGCCTCGATACTGACGGTAAAGGCCGTCTCGTGCCGTGATGAGTTATGCGAGGCCATCAAAGGCAAGCCCAGCGCGTCGATCCGTTCGCCCGGCAGCGTCAGACAAATCAGCCCACGCCCGTGTTTGGCCATGAAGTTGATCGCATCTGGTGTGGCCATTTGCGCGGGGATGACCAGATCGCCCTCGTTTTCGCGGTCTTCATGGTCGACCAGAATGAACATTTTACCGTTGCGGGCATCATCGATAATGTCCTCGATCTTGCTGATCGCGTCAGACCAGTCTTGCTCAACCGGACCGGGGGTTTCAAATGCACTGTTCATGGATATCTCCGCAGGGCGTGTTGCCTTTGGCAGATAGCCCAGTGGACGGGCTTTGAAAAGCACCAAGGGTGCTGCAAGTAAGGTGGATCATAATCCACCTTACGTCAAAAGAACTGGTCTGCCCGCAAATACCCGGCTGTCCGCGCCGCTTCCGCCCATTCGCGTTCAAAAGCAGTATCACCGATGATCACATAGCGGTCTGCCGGATGGCCCTGCACTGTGATCATCGCCTTGATCTGGTCGCGCGTCGCTGTCCAACGCGCATCAAAGGTTGGCGCGGCATGCGCAGTGCTCAATCCGGGCAAGCTGCCAAGATGCGTCGGCGTCACGGGCCGGTGCGCTGCGCCAATTGCTTCCGTGCGCGTCAAGTTGGTCAGCTTACTCGCCCGATCCGCAGGCATCGCTTGCCCTTCGCGCAAGACCCGCAACGCATTGTTCGAAAAAAGAAAGCCGATCAGATCATGACCAGAGCTCGCCCTGATCCCTGCATAGGTCTTATAGGGCAGGCCCAGTTCGGCCGCCCGCCGCACCCGCACGCGCACCACCTCAAGCGGCAGTGTCGGCATCAGATCTTTGCGCGCTTTCGTCCAGACATGTTTGCGCCAGCTTTTGCCCGGCTCGTCCACTTGGCCTGAGTTATGCCCGATCCCTGCTGTCATGCTGTCATCCATCCTACATTTGCCACAGCAGCTTCGCGCGCGGCCGCTTCACTGTCAAAGCCTGTGGGCGCTGCCTCTGACAAATACCGCCAGCCATGTGCATCTTCGGGGTCGCGCCTGCATTCACGGTAGGCAAACTGCCCATCTGCAAGGCGGATGATATCAACACAGCGGTCCCCGGTCGCATCTTCAATGGACGCCAGAACCAGCGGTTTCATCAGCCATAGTCCCGCAGCCGAGCAACATAACGGGCCATCGTATCAATCTCGAGGTTGATGTGATCGCCAAGGGCCGTATCACCCCATGTCGTCGCAGTTTTGGTATGCGGGATAAAATTGATCCCGAAATCGACGCCATCCACCTCATTCACGGTCAGCGAGGTACCATTGAGCGCGACCGATCCTTTGGGTGCGATGAATTTGGCCAAGGCATCAGGTGCGCGAAAGATCACGCGGGTGCTATCGCCCTCATCCGTCATCCCCACTACCTCGGCCACGCCATCAACATGGCCCGATACGATATGCCCGCCCAATTCATCGCCGACCTTCAATGCGCGTTCCAGGTTCAATCTGCCGCCAACAGCCCAGCCGCCCACATTGGTGGCGCCGACTGTTTCGGCCGAAATCTCGACATCGAACCAGTTTTGCGGCTCCCG
The DNA here is from genome assembly GCA_038533095.1 of Pseudomonadota bacterium. Classification (GTDB taxonomy): domain Bacteria; phylum Pseudomonadota; class Alphaproteobacteria; order Rhodobacterales; family Rhodobacteraceae; genus Yoonia. The sequence goes on along the minus strand of JBCAZI010000003.1, from coordinate 48,643 downwards.
CCCGAGGGTGATCACCGTCAGGCAGACACCGTTGCAAGCAATGGATGCGCCAATGTCGATGCCGTCAATGTCATAGCCCGTTCCTATCCGGGCACGCAGATCGCCGCGCTGTTCCAGTTCCAGCACTGTGCCGATATCGGTGATGATCCCTGTAAACATGGCTGGTGACCCTTTCTTGTGTTGTCCTTGACCTAGCGTTTTGGTGGCACAGCGACAAGCCATAGGCTTGCCTGATTTCTGCTTTCGGGGCAGTAAGCTTGTATCTGTTCTTTGAAGATTGCCCTGATGCCCCAAGCCAAAGCCTATCTCTTCCTGCAAGGCCCGCATGGCCCCTTCTTTCGTCAGTTGGGTCATATGTTGCGCCAGGCGGATGCGGCTGTTTGGCGGGTAGGGTTTAATGCAGGTGATGCCGCGTTTTGGCGGCGCGCACCCGGCTATATCCCGTTTCGCGGTGATCTGGCCGATTGGCCTGACGTTCTGGCGGACATTATCAAAGAAAAGGCAATCACCGATATCGTGCTATATGGTGACACCCGCCCAGTCCATGCCGAGGCCGTCAGACAGGCCAAACTGCTGGGGTTGCAGGTGCATGTGTTTGAAGAAGGCTACCTGCGCCCCTATTGGGTGACATCAGATCGCGACAGCCGGTCGCGCATTTCTGCGACCGAGAATTCCAACACCACCGTCGCACTGGGGCGATATGCGCGAGCATATTTTTTATGGTGCGGTGTACCATTGGTTTGTGATGTTTAGAAACGGGCGCTACCCGGGGTTCAAACCGCACCGCGCCCTGCCTGTCCATCGCGAGGCTTTGCTTTACACCAAGCGCCTGTTGCTGATGCCATTCCTTGCGCTGCGCCGCTCTTGGGCCACCCGGCAGATCAAAGCAGGCAGCTATCCCTACCATATCACCTTACTGCAGTTGGAACATGACGCCAGCTTTCAGGCCCATTCCAGTTTTGCCGACATGGAAGCCTTCATCGCAGAGGTGATCAGCGGTTTTGCCAGCGGCGCGCCCTCCCATCACCATCTGGTGTTCAAAGCCCACCCGCTGGAAAGCGGGCAATCGCCGCTGCGCAAAATTATCAAGCGGCTGTCTGCGGCACATGGGATCACGGCACGCACGCATTATCTGCGCGGCGGAAAGCTGGCGCATATCCTGAGCGGTTCGCGTTCTGCCGTCACAGTCAATTCGACATCCGGACAGCAGGCACTTTGGCGCGGCATCCCGCTGAAGGCGTTTGGCACAGCCGTCTTTTCCAAGCCAGAGTTCGTCTCCGATCAGCCTCTGCCAGCCTTTTTTGCAGCACCCAAACGGCCCGATACGCAGGCCTACCGCGAGTATCGCCAGTTTCTTTTAGAAACCAGCCAAGTCCCCGGTGGCTTTTATGCGGCTTCAAGCAGGCAGCAACTGCTGCGCGAATTGGTCGACAGAATGCTAGATGACGCCGACCCATACGACGCTTTGCTACGCAAACAATCAGATGCAACCCCACCATTGCGCGTTGTGCAGGACAAACCGGTGCAATAGTTTACGCAAGATGAACAAAAAAACGCGTCAAAACCTTTATGTCTACAATGGCGGCCTGCTGACCAAGGGGCGCGTGCGGCGCATTGTTGAACTGGCAGGTTATGACATCAAGATTGGCGCACCGAACAATGGCGATCTGGTTGGTGTTTGGGGGCACAGCCCCACCGCGCCACGGGGTGAGGCGATTGCCGAGATGAAGAACAGCCCCCTGGTGCGGATTGAAGATAGCTTTTTACGATCTGTGGGCCTTGGGCGCGATGGTTACCCGCCCATCGGGCTGAACATCGACCGCAACGGCGTGCATTACGACCCAAAGACGCGCTCTGATCTTGAGATTATTCTTTCCGAAGACCCGCTTGATAACACCGCCGTTCTGGACCGCGCGCGTGCCGGGATTGCGGCGCTAAAGGCGGATCATATCTCAAAATACAACCGCTTTGACCCGGCGGTGCCGGTGCCGGAACCGGGCTATGTTCTGGTGATTGATCAGTCACGCCAAGATGCATCAATCAAGGCCAGCGGCGCTGACAGCAACACATTTCGTGAGATGCTTTTCTACGCTCAGACAGAACACCCCGGCACGCGGATCGTCGTCAAATCACACCCTGAAATGGTTGCAGGCCATCGTACCGGCTATTTCACGCCAAAAGACCGCAGCGCACAAATTTCATTTGCGGATCACAATGCATCGCCCTGGGCACTGCTGGAAGGCGCCATCGCGGTCTATACCGTCAGTTCCCAACTGGGGTTCGAGGCGATCTTGGCCGGGCACCGCCCCGTTGTTTTTGGCCAGCCTTTCTATATCGGCTGGGGACTAAGCGATGATCGCACCCCATTGCAACGCCGCCAGCGTGGCCTGACGCGGGCGCAGCTCTTTGCCGGTGCGATGATCCTTTACCCCACATGGTACGACCCGTTTCACGACAGGCTGTGCAGCTATGAAGAGGCGGCGGCCACATTGACGGTCGCAGCAAATGCCTGGCGCGATGACTATGCGGGCTGGGTGGCGGCAGATATGCGGATGTGGAAACGCAAACCACTGCAAGAGTTTTTCGGCAAACCCAAACCGGTGTCCTTTGCCGCAGGACCCAAGGCCAAAACCCGCGCCGAAGCCAAAGGACGACGTTTGATGCGGTGGGCCACCGCATCTGATGAAGACGCGATTTTGGTCGAAGACGGGTTTCTAAGGTCCCGTGGCCTTGGCGCTGATCTGATCGCACCCCTCAGCTTGGTCTTGGACGACACGGGCATCTACTATGATGCATCGCGGCCCAGTCTGCTGGAAAACTTGCTGAACGCATCTGACACATTGAACGAAAGTGCGCGCTTGCGTGCCGCTGCGCTGATTGAGCGGATCAAAGAAGCGCGGCTATCCAAGTACAATCTGAAAACCAAAAAGCTGCCCAAACTGCCAAAAGGACGGCGCATTCTGGTGCCCGGTCAGGTTGAAGATGACGCATCCATTAAACTCGGCACATCCGAAGTATCGAACAATCTAACGCTGCTGGAGATCACGCGCAAAGCCAATCCGGCGGCGGTGATCATTTACAAGCCGCATCCAGATGTCGAGGCCGGTTTGCGCCCCGGCAAAGTGCCCAATGCCAAGGAACTGGCGGATGTGGTGCTGACCAAAGCAGACCCGATTGATGCGATTGAGGCGGTGGATGAGGTTTGGACCATGACGTCACTGCTAGGGTTTGAGGCCCTGTTACGGGGCAAGAAAGTCACCTGCCTTGGCATGCCCTTCTATGCCGGATGGGGGCTGACCGACGACCGCGCCATGCCTATCGACCGCAGGCAAGCGCGCATCGATCTTCCAGCGCTGGTGCATGCGGCGCTGATCGATTATCCGCGCTACCGTGATCCTGTCACAGGGCTGCCCTGCCCGGTTGAGGTGATCGTTGACCGCATTGAAAACAACGACTTACCCAAAGCAGGGCTGTTCAACCGTAGCCTTGCTAAGTTGCAGGGTGTTTTCGCCAGCTACGCGTTTTTGTGGCGGTAATCACCCGCGTGGTTTGGTCCAGATATGGCAAATATCGTTGCCGATGGGTCTGACGTTGTCCAACACAAAGCGCGGCGCGCCCGCCAATTGATCTACCCCCATGGCCGCCAGCATCGGCGTACCTTCCGCCCCAATGGCAGCACCGGCCGAAAACACAACCAGCTGATCCACCAGCCCAGCATTCAACAAGGATACCGCCAACATCCCGCCACCTTCGCAGAACACGCGGGTGATCCCTTTGTTGGCCAAAGCCGTCATCATCGCTAGCGGGTCCACTTGGTTGCCAACTGTGGCACAGGGCAGACTAACAGCGCCCTTCTCCGTCCAATCAGCCACCTCGGCATCAGTACCGTGACACAGCCAAACAGGTGCCTCCGCAGCAGTCGTAGCCAATTGATTGGTCGCGGGAATTTTCATCGCGCGTGAAACGACGATGCGAACCGGTTGGTGGGACATACCCAAACCCCGCACTGTCAGCGCAGGATCATCGGCACGTACCGTGCCGGCCCCAACCATCACCGCATCATGGGTAGATCGCATCATATGCACCATACGGCGGGCATCCGGCCCGGTGATCCACTGGCTTTCACCCGTTGCTGTCGCAATACGCCCATCCAAAGTACCCGCCAGTTTCAGCGTCACAAATGGCCGCCCTTGGGTGATCCGGGATAGAAATCCTGCATGATCGCGCAGGGCGCCTGCCTGACCAATACCGCAATCAACAGTAATTCCTGCGTTGCGCAGCATTGCGATGCCGCGGCCATTGACACGTTCGTCAGGATCATCTGCCGCAATCACGACACGTGCCACCTTGGCCGCAATCAGCGCATCGGTGCAGGGCGGGGTTTTGCCGTGATGGGCGCAGGGCTCAAGCGTGACATAAACGGTTGCACCTTGTGCCGCCTGACCGGCTTGGGACAGCGCAACGACTTCTGCATGAGGGCGACCACCCAGATCGGTCGCGCCACGGGCAACAATCTGGCCGTCCTTCACAATCACACATCCAACAGCAGGGTTAGGCCAAACACGCCCCAAACCGCGCCGCCCCAGCATCAGGGCCAGCGCCATAAACCTTGCATCCTCTTGCGGGGTCACGCCTCGTCTTCATCTTTGCCGTCGGGGCGTAACTCACTCACAAACTTGTCAAAATCATCGGCTGCCTGGAAATTCTTGTAAACGCTGGCAAAACGAACGTAGGCGACCGTATCAATCCGGGCCAGGCTTTCCATCACGATCTCACCAATCGTACCGGATGGGATATCCGTTTCGCCCATGCTTTCCAGGCGGCGGACGATGCCGCTGATCATCTGGTCAATCCGTTCGGGTTCAACCGGGCGTTTCTGCAAGGCAATGCGGATCGAGCGTTCCAGCTTGGGCCGGTCAAAATCCTCGCGGCGTCCATTGGTTTTGATCACAACCAAGTCGCGCAATTGAACACGCTCATAAGTGGTGAAACGGCCCCCGCAGGCGGGGCAAAAACGGCGACGACGGATCGCGACGTGATCTTCGGCGGGGCGGCTGTCTTTGACCTGTGTGTCGACATTTCCACAAAACGGGCAACGCATGTTCAGTCCTCATTCCTGATCTTGGGGTCTATGGCTTGTATCGCAGCCCCATTTATCCACAGGCACTATATGGTGATGCACAGGTTTTGGGTAGTGGTGAAATGCAGCCGCAAAATGCGGGGATCGCAGAAGTGATGGTTTCAATTCATTCAGATGCGGCTTCCCACTGCCGCGTTTCAAAGTTCCACGTCATGCCTGCCGCCTGTTTGGCATCCCAAAGTCCGCCACCCCATGCAAAATCGACCGTCGTCCGATCACAAGTCAGCTCTGCAACACTGACATCGCCGCGGCGCACATGCACACCACCAAAGAACGGTTGTGCATGATCTTCCTCGGTTTCATCGCCAAACATTCGGTCAAAGCCGCCAAATACGGTGTAAGTATAAGCACCGTTGCGAAAGGTCACATCTTCCCAGATCGACCGTCCGACGCCGGGCCAAGGGGTGTAAGACAAAGTCTGCACTGGTTCTGACAAAGAAAGCTCTGGCTGGCCCTCCGGCCCAAATACGTATTCTGCGACATCATCGTCAAAACAAACGGACACATGTTCAGACTGCCCCTCAATTTGGCAGGACATAAATGTCTGTTGCTGCGGCCCGCAATCCGCATGTGCGACACCAGCGCAAAGCAGCAGAAAAACCACTGTATTCTTGATCATCACAGGATTTTACCCTCTCTCAATACGCCACTGATCCGGTCGGGATCATATGGCCAATAACAGATCGCCGATGCGGCCTGTCGCGATGTTCAAACAGATATATGCCCTGCCAGGTACCGAGCGCCAACTTGCCACCTGCAACCGGAATGCACAGATGCGTCGGCAAAAGCGCCGCTTTGATATGGGCGGGCATATCATCGGGGCCTTCATAGGTGTGGGTCAGATAGGCCATGCTGGGGTCGGTCGTTGGGGGCACCAGTCGGGCAAAGTAGTTTTGCAGGTCCGTCTGCACCTCTGGGTCAGCATTTTCCTGAATGACAAGGCTGGCAGAGGTATGCTGGATGAATAGCGTCAAAAGCCCTGTCCCCTGCACCCAGTCAACGACCTGATGGGTGAATTCATAAAGGCCAGGGCCATCTGTTGCGATATTGAACTGTGTCTGCATCTGTCCAGCATCACCGGACCGACGCGCAAGTGCAACAGGGGCCTGTGGACATTCATACATCACCACTGGTTTCAGTCCAAAATTGTTCAGTGCTAGGAAAACACGCGCAGGACGAACGGGTTCATTCAAGCGGATTTGACGACGCAATGGACAATTTTGGCGAAATCCTATCGGACGCGGCCCATTTCGCCGCTGCCATCACTGGTTTTCGCTTCCCGATGAACCACATCGCCGCGCTCAAACCAGCGCGCCAGAGGCGAAATAGGTCTCGCGCCAGTGATGATGGATGATTGTCCGCAGGCCCTAGTCTTCGGCGCAGGCGAGCGCCGTTTGGGCTTGCGTCCCTTGCCCCTGCCAGTCATCAGGCAGCGCCAGGATCGTGGCCAACAATGGGGTAACCTGTACGACGCAGACATCCGCATCTGTCGCAATCTCAGGGGTCGATACGGCGGCTTGGGTGACGGTTGGCGCAGCTGGTTCAAAGCTATAGGCCTGCGCTGGCCCGAAGGTCACGCTGAGCACGGCAGCAGCAAAAGAGATCGAGAGTTTGGTCATAGCGACATCCTTCCTGATCTCAGATGTGCGCTTGAAAGCGGATCATTTCAATCTGCTGAAACCGGATGTCACGTGATCGTAAATGCACATGAGCGCCGCGTGAAGGGTTGTAACCTAACCGAAAAGCCGGTCACCCTGCTCGTCAATGATCTGTTTGGCCTTGGCGATTGACGCCTCATCCGCCTGCTCTTTCGTCTGCAAAACGTCAGAGCGGATCAGCAAATGCTCTTTGTCGCCTTTCACAATCCGCGCGGTCAGACGCCAACCGCCGCTTTCCTTTTGGGACGCGGGCGTGATGGAAAAATCTTTGTAGGTTTCAGCAGGAGTAGCCTCAGCCGCCTTGCCGCCACCGAAGAGTTTGGAAAAGAGCGCCATGTGACGGACTCTCTACTGATCCAAGAACGACCGCAACTTCCGGCTTCGGCTTGGGTGCTTGAGCTTGCGCAGCGCCTTCGCCTCAATCTGACGGATACGTTCGCGCGTCACGCTGAACTGCTGGCCAACTTCCTCTAGCGTATGGTCGGTGTTCATACCGATGCCAAATCGCATCCGCAGCACGCGTTCTTCACGTGGTGTGAGTGAGGCCAGAACCCGTGTTGTGGTTTCCTTGAGGTTTTCCTGAATAGCACTGTCGAGCGGCAGGATCGCATTCTTATCCTCAATGAAGTCGCCCAGCTGGCTGTCTTCCTCGTCGCCAATCGGCGTCTCAAGCGAAATCGGCTCTTTGGCGATTTTCATCACCTTGCGGACCTTTTCCAAAGGCATCTGCAGCTTCTCCGCCAATTCCTCTGGCGTTGGTTCGCGACCAATTTCGTGCAGCATCTGACGCCCGGTCCGAACCAACTTATTGATTGTCTCAATCATATGCACAGGAATACGGATCGTGCGTGCCTGATCGGCAATCGACCGGGTGATCGCCTGACGGATCCACCATGTCGCATAGGTCGAGAATTTGTAACCGCGGCGGTATTCGAACTTATCAACGGCCTTCATCAGGCCAATGTTACCTTCCTGAATAAGATCAAGGAATTGCAGGCCACGGTTCGTGTATTTCTTGGCAATCGAAATTACCAGACGTAGGTTCGCCTCGACCATTTCTTTCTTGGCCTGACGCGCCTCTTTCTCGCCCTTTTGGACCTGCTGGACAATGCGGCGGAATTCGGTGATATCAACGCCGACGTATTGCCCAACCTGGGCCATATCGCCGCGCAATTCTTCAATCTTGCCGGTCGATTTCTCGATCATCATCTGCCAGCCGCGACCGGATTTTTCGCTCATGTCATCCAGCCAGTTGGGATCCAGCTCGCGTCCGCGATAGGCTTCGATAAACTCGCGACGGTTGATGCGGGCCTGATCAGCAAGCTTCACCATCGAACTATCGATAGACATGATGCGGCGGTTGATCCCATAAAGCTGGTCGATCAGCGCCTCGATCCGGTTGTTATGCAGGTGAAGAGAATTCACCAGTTCCACAATCTCTGACCGCAGTTTCTGATACTTCTTTTCCTGCTTGTCGCTGAACGAAGAATCTTCATTCAGGGTCGCGGACATCCGCGCATCTTGCATGTCGGACAAATCAGCAAAATCGCGCGCGATCAGTTCGAGCGTTTCCAGCACGCGTGGTTTAAGGGCAGCTTCCATCGCTGCCAATGACATATTCGCCTGATCTTCATCATCGTCGTCATCATCCTTGGCAATCGGATTGCCATCGGCGTCAAGCTCCTGCGCTTCTTCTTTCTTTGGCTCCGCGCCGGCCGCTGCGGGGGCTGCAACAACGGTCTCTTCTTCGCCATCTTCGCCCAGCTGATTGCCGAAGGTGGTTTCAAGGTCGATGACATCGCGCAGCAGGATGTCCTCAGACAGCAATTCGTCGCGCCAGATCGTAATCGCCTGGAAAGTCAGCGGGCTTTCGCAGAGCCCTAGGATCATCGTGTTGCGACCAGCCTCGATCCGCTTGGCAATCGCGATTTCACCTTCACGGGACAAGAGCTCAACCGAACCCATCTCGCGCAGATACATGCGCACAGGATCATCGGTACGATCCAGCTTTTCGGTTTCAGCTCCGCCCAGCGTGACCTCGCGCGAGCCTGATACCGTAGCAACAGCAGTGTTACCCTGGTTCTCTTCGGTCTCTTCGCTTTCTTCTTCTTCAGTGACCTGAATGCCCATTTCCGACAGCATCGACATCACATCTTCGATCTGATCCGAAGATACCTGCTCGGGCGGCAGTACCGCGTTCAACTGATCATAGGTGATGTACCCACGCTCACGCGCATCGGCGATCATCTTTTTGACCGCGGTCTGGCTCATATCAAGGCTGATATCGCCGTCCTGATCATCTTTGCGATCGTCGTTATCTTTCGCAGCCATTCGGAAACCCTTTCGAATGCATAAATTCATGCCAAAGTGATTCGGCTGATTCGGTTAATTTCGAATCAACCTCGCATCGAGGTGATTCGCAAGCAGGTCACGTCTTGTTCTTGGCATCTGTTGCGCAAACTACGATTTAGGTCGTTCGTTGCCTTTAGCAAAGCCGATCTGTTCAAGAAGCTGGTCAAATGCACTCTGCTCATCTTTCTTTACACGTGCGCCGTTTGCACCAATGGCGTATTCGGCCTTGTCGTCATCGTCGCCGCGCCCCGCCTGATCGACCGCTTTCGACGCCTCGGCCAAACGCCACGTAAGCCCTTCATCTGCAACGCCACTCAGGTCTTCGACGGCATCTTCAATCTCGCGCAATTGGCCTTTGCGGGCAGTCAGTTTGGCAAATTCTTCCGCCAGACACATGCGCGCGATGTCCTGATCCCCTGCACGCCGCACCACTGGGCTAATCGCAACATGGTTTTGCGCATATAGCTTTTCAAGAGGGGCCTCCCCAAGGTTTTCCAGAACCTTTTCACGCAGATCTTCTGCGCCAACGTGACGCAGGATCACGCCCAGCAAATCGCGGTGCATCGGATCACGGCTTTCGACCTGTTCCAGTGCAGTTTCGAATTCTGCAGCAATCTGGGGTGTTGCAATCAATGTCGCGAGGATCACAGCTTCGCGCAGGTGGTCCTGATCCGCACCTGACGCCAGTGCTGACCGGCGCGATGTGGCAACAGGGCTGACGGTTCGTTTCCAAGGCTCAAGGCGTGGGTTCCAGGCCCCAGACCCCGCACGGCGTTGCGGGGCCGTTGGCCGCTGCGCAAAAAGCGCCCAACGCATCTCTTTAATGGCCTGCCCATAGTGGTTGCGGATCGAAGGGTCGCGGATCAGCTTGATCTTTTCACGCAATGCCTTGTCCAGGGCCGCTTTACGCTCGGGGCTGTCGAATGTCTGCCCTTCGGTTTCGCGCCGCCAAAGCAGCTGCACCATCGGTAGCGCCTGATCGAGCAGTTTCTGCATCGCCCCTGCCCCTTGCGTCTTGATCAGGTCATCAGGGTCCAGCCCTTCCGGCATCAAGGCAAAGCGCAGGGATTGGCCCGCCTCCAACAGCGGCAGGGCAATATCAATCACCCGCATCGCAGCCCGCAGACCGGCGGTGTCACCATCAAGGGCAATGATCGGCTCCGGTGCCATCCGCCACATCAGGCGTAATTGGTCTTCCGTGATGGCCGTCCCCAAAGGCGCCACCGTTGCTTTGAACCCGGCCTCCGACAGCGCGATCACATCCATATAGCCTTCGGCCACAATCAGCGGCTTGCCCTTGCCTGCCGCCTCACGCGCGGGGCCATGGTTGAACAGACTGCGGCCCTTGTCGAAGAGCGCCGTCTCTGGCGAATTGTAATATTTCGCCGGATGGTTCGGGTCCATCGCGCGCCCGCCAAAGCCAATCGCACGGCCGCGTGCATCGCGGATCGGGAACATGATGCGGTCGCGGAAACGATTGTAGAGGCCATTGCCCCGGTCACTTTCCGCCGCGAGCCCTGCGTCCACAATCAGCTTTTGGTCAATCCCTTTGCCGGTCAGCTGCTCCAGCACACCTCTGCTTGCCGGGGCAAATCCGATTTCCCACCGCGCCTGTGCTTCCGCACTCAGCCCACGCCGCGCCAGGTAATCCCGCGCCTCTGCCGCCGCACCCGTTTGAAGCTGCAGCCGATGAAACTGCACCGCCTGCTCCATCACATCGACCAAAACGGTCCGTGCGTCCGCCTTTTCCTGCGCGCGTGGATCGCGCTCTGGCACCGTCATCCCCGCCTCACCAGCCAGGATTTTCACGGCTTCCATGAAATCCACGTTTTCGGTCTCGCGTACAAAGGTGATAGCATCGCCTTTGGCGTGACAGCCAAAGCAATAGTAATAGCCTTTACGGTCATCGACGTGGAAACTGGCGGTCTTTTCCTGATGAAACGGGCATGGCGCCCAAAGATCGCCTTTGCCCTGGTTGGACTTGCGCGTGTCCCACATGACTTTGCGCCCGACGACCTGCCCCAAGGACAGCCGGTTACGCAATTCATCCAAGAATCCGGGTGGCAGGCTCATGCTCGCATTATCGCTGATGGCACAGCCGTGCGCCACCCGCTCTTTCCATGTCTGTTCAAACTTCCGCCGGAGGCATCAAATTTCTAGAAATTTGATCACCCCCGCGCGGCAATGCCGCGCATCGCCACGTCCAGATCATGCACCAATGTCTGCGCCATCGACCGCATCACCATGATCTCAAACGCATCCGCCCCAGTCCGAACGATGGTGACGGACAAATGGCCCAGCATCGTCTTTGCGACATGGTTCTTTTTGAAGGCCGACGCGCGCAAATCAATCGGAACGAGGCGCGCCAACACGTCCTCAACCCCAGCACCATTGATTGCCACGACAGCCCATGCATCCGACTGATCGGTCACTGCGGCCAACCCATCCAGCGTGACGCGCCCTGCCACCATCCAAGTACCATGACCAAACCACGTCACTGCGCCGCTGCGCCTTCCAACCGCCGGCAGGCCATGGCCAACCTTCTCTTTCAACTTGGCCGAAACTGCTTTGCCCTGCTCTGCAAGTGGCGCAACAGAGGTCAGCTGATCCATCACAACCTCGGTGACAGTCACGTCGCCATGGGTCACCGGCAAAAGCCCAACACAGGGCGTCAATGCAATCAAATTAGCCACGGGCACGTCCTCCATCCGGATCAAAGAAGACAGGGTCGCAGACCTCGACCTCTTCGGTAATATCACGCAGGTGATCCCTCAGCTTGATCACATCACCATGACGCGCGCGGCCGTTCTGCAAGAAGCCCAGCGCCAGATGTGTGTTCAGCGTGGGCGAGTAGCAGACTGAGGTCGTATACCCCAAACTGTTCACACGCGTTTCAGCAGCCCCTGTTTCAAACAAATGCGCCCCTGCCATCAAACGATGATCCGGCCCCTTTGCCCGCAGACCGACCAGTTGCTGGCGCGTCTCACCGACCAAGCCGGGGCGGGCCGCCGCAGATTTGCCAATGCAGTCCTTCTTGGCAGAGACCATACGTGCCATGCCAATGTCAAAGGCCGTGGTCCGCCCATGAATCTCCGCATGGGTGATGAAGCCTTTTTCGATCCGCAAGACGTTCAGCGCCTCCATCCCGTAGGCACCCCCACCCAGCACCTCGGCCTGTGCTGTCAGCATCCGAAACAGGCTTTCGCCATAGCGTGACGGGACAGCGATTTCATAGGCGTGCTCGCCTGAGAAGGATATCCGGAACAGGCGTCCGCCTACGCCACCGATACTAATCGGACCACAGGCCATGAAGGGCCAGTTTGCATCGTCGATCTCTTGATCGAGGATCGTGTTCAGCAACTTACGTGATTGCGGGCCGGCCACGGCAAATTGGGCCCATTGTTCGGTGACCGAAATCACCTTCGCATCCAGATCAGGGCGCAACCCCTGCAAGACAAATTCCAAATGGCGCATCACCTGACCCGCCGCCGCCGTTGTGGTGGTCATGACAAAATGCTGCGCGCCCAACCGCGCTGTTGTGCCGTCATCCATCACATGGCCATCCTCGCGCAGCATCAGGCCGTAGCGGACGCGCCCGACCTTCAGCGTCGAGAACATATTGGTGTAGACGAAATCCAAAAGGGCTGGCGCATCAGGGCCTTGGATGTCGATCTTGCCGAGCGTCGAGACGTCACAGACGCCGACAGCGTTGCGCACATAGCCGACTTCACGGTCACACGATTCCTGCCAATGTGTCTCGCCCTTTTGCGGGAAATAGCTGGGGCGATACCACAGCCCAGCCTCGATCATCGGCGCGTCGCGCGCAACGCTGGCGCGGTGTGACGTCGTAAAGCGCTCAGGCGCAAAACCTTTGCCTTGGCTGCCCGCCCCCATCGCCGCGATCGACACAGGCACATAAGGCGGGCGGAAAGTTGTGGTGCCGGTCTCAGGAATGCCACGCCCCGTGGCATCTGCCAGCACCGCCAGCGCCACCACATTTGATGACTTGCCTTGATCAGGTGCCATCCCTTGTGTCGTGTAGCGCTTCATATGCTCGACCGAACGAAAGTTCTCTTGCGCGGCAAGTTTGATGTCTTTGACATGAACATCATTCTGGAAATCGATCCACTTGCGCCCCTTGCCCGGTACGGCCCAAAGCGGGGTGATAGCATAGCTAGCTGCATCTGCGTCAGGTAGCTCCGCTTTCGCCGTAAGGCCCAACTCGCCAGCCACCTCGGTCGCGGCCGCAGCGCCATCAGCCAAACAAGCTGCCGTGCTCATGCTGCCCTGACAGGCCCCTGCTGTGACAAGCCCCGGAATACTGCCCGGTGTGGGCACGAAGGACGCAATGTCTTCGCGCCATGTCGGGCGGCCATTCATATGACACGTCAGATGCACTGTCGGGTTCCAGCCACCTGATAACGCAAGACAATCTGCCTGAATTACCCGCGTCCCACTACCATGCCGGATGGTCAAACTCTGCAGCCCATGCCGGCCTTTGGTCCCGATGACTGTTGCACCTGTGTAGATCGGGAAATCACCGTCGATCTGGGCGTCATCACGGCTATCGATTACCGCCGCGACCTTGACCCCGGCCGCCGCCAAATCATGCGCGGTGCGGTGTGCGTCATCATTATTGCCGAAGACAGCGACACGTTTGCCCGGTGCTACTCCCCAGCGATTGATGTAAGCCCGCGCGGCGCCCGCCATCATGATGCCCGGCCGGTCGTTGTTCGGAAAAGCGATTGGCCGTTCCAGCGCACCAGCGCAAAGGATCGCGTGTTTGGTCACGATCCGCCAGAAACATTCCAACGGCTTGTCAGCGGCTTCTGGTCCAGCGATCCTTTCCAACGCGCCATAGGTGCCTTGATCATAGGCGCCTGTCACCGTGGTGCGCGTCATCCGCCGGACGTTTGGCATCGCCTCAAGCTCCGCCAAAGACGCGGCGACCCATGCATCGGCAGGCTTGCCATCAATCTCTTCGCGTTCCCGCAGCAGACGCCCACCCATCCGGGTGTCTTCATCAGCCAGGATCACATCCGCACCGGCGCGCCCTGCGGTCAATGCGGCCATCAGCCCGGCTGGGCCCGCCCCAATGATCAGCACATCACAATGCGCAAAGGCTTTCTCATAGCGGTCCGGATTGGTCTCGCCGCTCAGCGCACCCAGACCAGCCGCCCGCCGGATCACCGGCTCATAGAGCATTTCCCAGAAACTGCGCGGCCACATGAATGTTTTGTAGTAGAACCCTGCCGCCAAAAACGGCGCAAAAAGGTCATTCACGGCCAGAGCATCGTAGCGCAGCGTTGGCCAGGCGTTTTGGCTGCGCACCTCTAGGCCCTCACACACTTCCAGCGTCGTGGCCCGCACGTTCGGGACGGTCTGCGCACCCGAACCGACGGTGACCAATGCGTTTTGCTCTTCCGATCCGGCCGACATGACCCCGCGCGGGCGATGATATTTGAAGGACCGCGCGACCAGTTTGATCTCATTGGCCAAAAGTGCTGCCGCCACGGGTTCACCGGGGACACCCTGCAGCTTGCGGCCATCAAAGGTGAACGTGACAGTCTTTTCAGGCGCTTGAAGTCTCATGCCCGCGCCTTTTCTGCAAAGGTCACCGTGTGAATTGCGTGGGTTGTGGTGTCGCGTTCCACAACCAGCCAGGCCCCGCACCCTGCCTCATGGCACCACAGCTCTCGGGTCACGCCTGCCGGATTGTCGCGGTTGTGCAAATAATCGTCCCAAACGGCATCCGAGGCATCGGGGGCAGGACGTGCCAGCGCCAGCGCGTCGCCTTGGTAGTAAAACTCGCGCCGGTCGCGCGGCCCGCAGTTGGGGCAGTTAATGCGCATCTTTTGCTCTCTTCATCTTGGCCAAAAAACTCAAATCCGCCATCGCCGTTAGTGCAAGTTGTGTTGAGAGCCTGTGCCCTCTTCATCCATCAGCCCGACACCAGACCGGAACCGGTCCAGCCGGAACTTCGCGCCCGCTTCATGATGGTTGCCAGTCGCAATCAGATGCGCAAAGCAGAAACCCGATGCGGGCACCGCCTTGAACCCTCCGTAGCACCAGCCGCAATCGATGAAGAGCCCTTCCGTCTGGGTCTTGTCGATGATCGGTGATCCATCCGGCGTCATGTCCATAATGCCACCCCAAGAGCGCAGGACCTTGGCCTTGCCAATCATTGGCATCAGCGTCATCGCCGCATCCATCACATGCTCTTTCATCGGCAGGTTCCCCCGCGCGGCATAAGAGGCGTAGAAATCGATATCCCCGCCAAAGACCAGCCCGCCCTTATCCGACTGGCTGATATAGAAATGCCCCATGCCAAAGCTGACCACATGGTCGATGACAGGCTTCAAGCCTTCGCTGACGAATGCTTGCAAGACGTGACTTTCAATCGGCAAACGCATCCCCGCCATCGCCGCTACTTGGCCAGAGCGGCCTGCCACGACAATCCCGACCTTCTTGGCCTTGATCGCACCACGTGTGGTCTGCACGCCTTTGACCACGCCGCCTTCAATGTCGATGCCAGTGACCTCGCAATTCTGGATGATATCCACCCCACGCTGATCCGCGCCACGGGCATAGCCCCAGGCCACCGCATCATGCCGGGCAGAGCCACCGCGCGGGTGGTAGAGACCGCCATAAATGGGGAAGCGCACATTGTCGAAGTCAAGATATGGCAGAATTTCTCGAACGCCTTCGCGGTCCAGCAAAATGGCGTCATCGCCTTGGTTGATCATCGCATTGCCTCGCCGCGCAAAGGCGTCGCGCTGCCCGTCGGAATGGAACAAATTGATCAATCCACGCTGCGAATGCATCACGTTGTAGTTCAGCTCTTGCTCCATCCCTTCCCACATCTTCAAGGAGTGTGAGTAGAATTCCGAATTGCCTGGCAGGAAGTAGTTCGCACGCACAATGGTCGTGTTCCGCCCGACATTGCCACCCCCGATGTAGCCCTTTTCGAGGACAGCGATGTTTGTCATCCCATGTTCTTTGGCCAAGTAAAACGCAGTCGACAGCCCGTGACCGCCACCGCCAATGATGACCGCGTCATATTCCGCTTTCGGTTCGGGATCGCGCCAAACCGGCTTCCAGCCTTTCTGGCCGAACAGCCCCTCTTTGATCACACGAAAGCCGGAATATCCCATGCCGCATCCCCATTGGTTCGATAGGACCCTAGCAAGGGCCGGGGCGGGGTGCATGTCTTCTTTTCGACATTGCGGCGACAAGGCGCGACCAACGCATCGCGCGAAAAGATCATTGCGTATGGCCGAAGATATTGTGAAGGTGATTCGTAAGACGACGTCGCGCCGAATTAAGTAGGTTAACGGTAGTTTAACATGAAAAATCGATTTGGCTGTTAACCCACAGAATTGTTTCTGAAAGTTAGACAGTAACCTTTGATTTCATGGAGTGTAGCGTTCAAACTGCGACCAATCGCACAAGACGTCATATCGGGTCATTTTTTTGCCACATGAGTGTGGTCGATATGATAGAACATGTAAAATTTTGTCTGAGTGCGCAGGTGTTTTGCGCGATGGATTGGGGAACCTAACAGTATGCTGCCTTTAAAATATCGTCAGAACAAGATGAGAAAACTGGAAGAGAAACGCCGCGCTTACCTCGAGCAGCTGATGTTTCTGCGACAGTTCCGCAAGGATGAGGACGGCGGCCTGATCGTGCTCACGCTGCTTTTGCTTATCTCAATGCTGGTCGTTGGCGGCATGGCCGTCGACTTTATGCGGTTTGAAGCCGAGCGCACCAAGTTGCAAAGCGTATCAGACAGGGCTGTTCTGGCAGCGGCCAACTTGAACCAGTCTCGCCCCCCAGAGGATGTGATCACTGATTTTTTCGCAGCCGAGGGTTATGCTGGTGCGATCATTGGTGATCCTGACATCGATAAGAACGATCTTGGAAGTACGATCCGGATTGATTCACGCGTAGACGTCAATACATTCTATTTGCGGCTGGTCGGCATCGACTCCTTATCGGCCCCAGCAACTGCGAGCGCGGTCGAAGGTACCGGCAACGTCGAAGTTTCGCTTATCCTTGATATATCGGGCTCGATGGGGAGCGCTATGACAGGTCAGGCAAACGTATTGGACGCTGATGGCAATAAGACGTACGACGAAGATGGTAACATTATTACGGAAGAGCGTGAGGAAACTCGCATGTTCTTCCTTCAACAAGCAGCCAATCAGTTTGTCGAAGACTTGCTGAAACCAGAGTATGAAGACCGTGTTTCGATCAACTTGGTCGCCTATTCGCAGCATGTCCGTCTGGGTGAGGATCTGTACACTGCGCTTCGGACAACA
This sequence comes from Pseudomonadota bacterium, assembly GCA_038533095.1. GTDB lineage: Bacteria > Pseudomonadota > Alphaproteobacteria > Rhodobacterales > Rhodobacteraceae > Yoonia. Next base: position 31,172 of record JBCAZI010000003.1, on the reverse strand, counting down.
CCAGACTCAATTAGTGAGAATGGCTTGATCGGCAGTTCTTTCAGCGATGTAACCAACGACGTTGATGATGCCGGTGAACCCGGTGAAAGTTACGCATCTCCTTTCGAGTACACATGGGTCGATGCGGACGGTAACCCGGTTGAACCAGACGAAGACGGCAATTTGCCGGATGACGCAGAGCTGGTCGGTCCATCTGACGCACCGATTAACGTTGCATGGGCCAACGGCGAGGCAGTTTATACAAATCCATCGCGGTGTGTGACGTTCACCGACGCAGAGTACAACCAACTCGCTTTCAACACTACTCGGACATATACGCAGGTCGAATACGCCGATGTATGGGATGGCAATGACGTGTTTTATGAAAGATATGCGACCTGCCCGCCCTATGACTATCAGGGCACAATTTTGCTGTCCCAAGATGTGGATCAGCTAAAGACTGCAATCAATGCCTTGCAGCCGACGCTGAATACGTCGATCCATCGCGGTATGAAGTGGGGTATCTCGCTGCTGGACCCGTCTATGCGTGACTTGATCGGTGGTATACCGACGATTGATGAAGAATTCCGTGGGATTCGGCCCGCAGATTATGGCGATGGTGGCACGAAAAAATATGTCGTGATCATGACTGATGGTAACACGGTCACATCGGATTTGATTAAGCGCGCAGAGTACGGGGACGACGAGGACTTCTATGACACTTACGAAGAGCGTGTCGCACTTTCAGAGTCCACGGTTGGGCGCTGGGTCGCAAACGACGATGATGACAGCACGACCTATGACTCTGTGACGTCGTCAATTGGTACAGTGGCACAGCTCAATACTAAGCTTAAGCAGATGTGCGATTTGGCCCGCCCCGTTATGACAGAGGTTTATACGATTTCGATGGGTGTTCAGAACCAAACGATGACCGATTGCGCCAGCAAAGCTGACAATGCATTTCAGTCAACCGTGACAAATGAACCCGGCGAGCCTGGTCTAGACGAAATTTTCAGTGCTATTGCAGCACAAATTACCGCACTTCGTCTCAGCCTGTAATCGGGGGTTTTGAAAGATGAAAGACCTGCTGCAACGGTTTTGGAAAGATAGTACGGGCACTTCATCCATTGAATTCGTGCTACTTTTTCCGATTTTCATTGGCTTTTTCCTGACAACTTACGAATCCGGTGTCTTATCCACACGGCAAGTGATGCTTGAGCATGGGCTGGATGTGACAGTTCGTGAAGTCCGCATTGGTCAAATTGACCAAACTGATGAGGATGAATTGCGGACAGTGCTACGTGAACGTGTTTGCGAAAACGCGCGCATTTTGCCTGATTGCTTGCGACAACTTGAAGTGGAGATGATTCAACGAGACCCCCGTGTCGCTTGGGTGGCGTTAGATGCAGAAATACAGTGCGTTGATCGTGGCAACATTGACGATCCGTCAGATAGCAACGTCGCGGCAGCAGGCAACAATGAATTGTTGTTCTTGCGCGTGTGCATTCGCATTGATCCTTTTTTGCCGTCTTCCAATCTGGGAAAAGCATTGGTTGCTGGCAGCACGACAGAGTCGGGTGAGTCTTATGCGCTGGTCGCAACAAGCGCTTTCGTTGTCGAACCATTCCGTGCGGAAGACGACGGGACATGAATATGATTAAGGCAATGATTACCGACACTGCTAAGCGTTTTCGCGACGATGAACATGGCTCTATGGCTGTCGAGTTTGTACTTGTTGTGCCCATTCTTGTTTGGGTCTTTCTGTCCACCTACGTCTATTTCGATGTCTACCGCGTTGAAACAAACTCGGTTCGGGCAACGATCACGCTCGCCGAGATGTTTAGCCGCGAGGACGTTGTCGACAATACATTCATTGACAACGCCCGCGAAGTTTTGCGCGAATTGACATATGAGGAAGCAAACCCGGATGTCAGAGTGACAGTCTATAGGTACCAGGAAAGCGACGATACGTTTCGGCGCGTCTGGTCAAGGCATCGCGGCTATGGATCAGTTTTGACCAACGCGGATTTGACCAATTTGGCCAGTGCCAATCGACTGCCACCCATGGACGAGCTAGAGCACAGCATATACATTGAAACACGCACTGAATATGATGCGCCATTCAATATCGGTTTGGGCCCATTTATCCTTACCAATCTTGACGACGTTACTTTTACCTCTGACATGATCGTCCGTCCACGCGATGGGCCACGGCTTTGCTTCTTACGGAATAACGGGACCGATATTTGTGGGCCGGGCGGCTAATCCCTGATCATCATACTGATCCGCTCGGCCATGAACTTTGACTGACCGACGTTTGTGACACCGCCCACACCAACACGGCGCCCGATGCGCCACCAAAGCCCCGGCAGCCATGCACGGGGCTTTTTGTTGTGCAAGACAAGGCTGAACCCGTTCGACGGTTTGAAGGCAAATGTGCCGCGTTCTACGCTGCGGATTTCATCAATACGGGCCAAGACCGCACCGGTGCTGTCCCGCAACTCAGTTTCTGTCAAAGACAGCGTCACGGTGGTGGCCCGCCGCATGCGTTCTGCTTGCCAAAGCATCGCGACACCAAACCCCAGCATGAAGATCATCCACGGCAAGGAGGGCGGCAAAGCCAAGGTGACATAGATCAGCAAAGCACCCAGCCCGAATTGGACCACATAGGCAAATATCCTGCGGGCGGGCGAGGCTGAAACCTGCGCATAGATGCCATCTTCATCTGGTTCGAACATCCGATACCGTCCTCTTTCCGTTATGGGCGGACCCTAGGCCGCCACGCTGCGCCGCACCATATCCCAATAAATACTTTCGATCTTTTCCGTCTCCAAGCGTCCACCTGACCGGTACCAATTGCTGATGCCAGTCAGCATGGCGATCAAGGCCATTGTCGTGATGCGTGGATCGGGCACCAGAAAAGCACCCTCTGCCTCGCCCGCGCGCAGGATCTGCTCTAATGCATCTTCATATTGACGGCGCAGGGCTTCGACCGCGGCAAAGTTCGGGGCCGACAGGTTACGTAACTCCATATAGGAGACAAAAACTTGATCGGGCCGTGGCAGATGAAAACGGATGTGAAAACGCGTGAACCCTTCTAGCCGGGTCATTGCATCGCCTTGCAGGTCAGCAGCCTCTAGCGCCGCCAACAGATCGGTCATATGCCCCTGCATCAGATCAAACAGCAGCGTCTGCTTATCAGGGGTATAGTTATAAAGCGCGCCCGCCTGTATCCCCACCTCGCCGGCGATCTGGCGCATCGACACGGCGGCATAGCCATGTTGCGCAATCAGACGCAGGGCGGCGTCCCGCACTTTCGGGCCTGTGATATCGGAGTGGGAGCCTTGCTTGCGTGCCATAGGCGCATTTAACTGAACGCTTGTTCATTTGGAAACCCCTGATCAGCGGTTGCCCCTCTCCGCAGCACCCGGCTAGGGTGCCGTCATGCGATATGCTTTTGTTCTTCTGCTGACCCTATCTGCCTGTGCGACCTTCCCCGCACTTGAAGGCACAATCAGCGATGCGGCACGCGAAGCGCCCTACCCTGACCTGACGCCACTGCCTTCTTTGCCGGAGACGAAGGGCAGCGATGAGGCCGCTTTGCAGGCCCGCATTGCCGCCCTTCAGGCACGCGCTGCACGTATTCGCCAGATTGACATCGGCGCGTTGCAGTAGTCCCGCAGTTTCGCTAGACCCGTCGCGACAGATGACAAGGATGGATCCGATCACATGACAACACCTCTTCGCCTGGGTATCGCGGGACTTGGCACCGTGGGTGTGGGCATCGTGCGGATCGTACAGAAACATGCGCCGCTACTGGCGACCCGCGCCGGGCGCCCCGTTGAGATTGTGGCCGTCTCGGCCCGTTCCAAAACCAAAAACCGTGACGTTGATCTGTCCAAATATGACTGGGAGGACGATCCGGTTACCTTGGCGCGGCGCGACGATATCGACGTGTTTATCGAGGTCATGGGCGGACACGAAGGCCCGGCCAAAGACGCGACAGAAGCCGCGATTGCAGCCGGCAAAGATGTGGTCAGCGCCAATAAGGCGCTGTTGGCCATTCACGGTCAGACATTGGCCGAGGCGGCCGAGGCCGCAGGTCGTGTAATCCGGTTTGAGGCGGCCGTCGCAGGCGGCATCCCCGTCGTGAAATCCCTGACCGAAGGGCTGGCAGGCAATGATATCACCCGCGTGATGGGCGTGATGAACGGCAGCTGTAACTACATCCTGACCCGGATGGAGGATGCGGGCCTTAGCTATGAGGCGGTGTTTGACGAGGCCAACCAATTGGGGTTCCTGGAAGCCGACCCAGAACTGGATGTCGGCGGCATTGACGCAGGGCACAAACTGGCGCTCTTGTCATCAATCGCCTTTGGCACACAGGTCGATTTCGACGCGGTTGAGCTGGAAGGCATTGGATCTGTCACCATCGAAGACATCCATCAAGCCGCTGACATGGGCTACAAGATCAAACTGTTGGGCGTGGCACAGATGACAGGGCGCGGCCTTGAACAGCGCATGTCGCCTTGCCTTGTGCCCGATACATCGCCCCTTGGGCAGCTGGCCGGAGGGACTAATATGGTCGTGCTGGAAGGGGATGCTGTCACGCAGGTCGTCTTGCGCGGGCCCGGCGCGGGCGAAGGCCCCACAGCCAGTGCCGTGATGGGTGATGTGATGGATATCGCGCGGGGTCTGCGCGTTTCGACATTCGGCCAGCCCGCCAATACCTTACGCAAGGCACGCGCCGCGCGCGCTGCCGTGCCTGCCCCCTATTATCTGCGCATGCAGTTGATCGACAAACCCGGCGCCTTGGCCAAAGTGGCCCATGCGCTGGGTGAGGCAGGCATCTCGATCGACCGGATGCGCCAATATGGGCATGAAGACACCTCAGCCCCCGTATTGATCGTCACGCATAAGACGACCCGGACAGCCTTGGAAGAGGCATTGGCCGACTTCAAAGCCACAGGTGTTGTGGCCAGCGATCCCGTCGCGATCCGGATCGAGGCGGTTTAGCGCAAACAGTCTTGCCGCCGCCCTGCGGACAGGCTTTAGGGGGTAGCAGATTACCAAAGGACCAATCCCATGCCTGCCGCAACAGATTTCAATGACCGTAACCTTTCCCTTGGCCTGGCCCGTGTGTCAGAGGCCGCAGCGATTGCCTGCACCCCCCTGATCGGACGGGGCGACGAAAAGGCAGCCGACCAGGCCGCGGTTGACGCGATGCGGACCCAGTTGAACCGACTGGATATCGCAGGCGTTGTCGTGATCGGCGAAGGCGAGCGGGATGAGGCGCCCATGCTATTTATCGGCGAAGAGGTCGGTACCGGGACCGGTCCCGGCGTGGACATCGCGCTGGACCCGCTGGAAGGTACGACCCTGACCGCCAAAGACATGCCCAACGCCTTGGCCGTGATCGCCATGGGGCCGCGCGGTTCTATGCTGCATGCCCCCGACGTTTATATGGATAAGCTGGCGATTGGTCCGGGCTTTCGCCCCGGCGTCGTGACATTGGATATGTCCCCGGCCGAACGCGTCTCAGCTCTGGCTGCCGCGAAAGGCTGTTCCACGAATGACATCACCGTCTGCGTGCTGGAACGCCCACGCCACGAAGATATGATTGCGGAACTGCGCGATACTGGGGCGGCCATCCGCCTGATCACCGATGGCGATGTGGCCGGGGTGATGCATTGTGCCGAACCCGATCTGACTGGCATTGATATGTATATGGGCTCTGGCGGGGCACCCGAGGGTGTGCTGGCCGCCGCCGCGCTGAAATGCATGGGCGGGCAGATTTTTGGCCGCCTGATGTTCCGCAATGATGACGAACGCGGACGGGCCAAAAAGGCCGGGATCACGAATTTCGACCGGGTCTATACCCGCGATGATATGGTGACAGGCGATGTGATTTTTGCAGCCACCGGTGTGACCGATGGATCATTGGTGCCGGGGATCAAACGCGAGGTTGGCTTTGTAACGGCCGAGACGATTTTGATGCGCTCCAAGACCGGATCGGTGCGCCGCATGATCTACCGCAATCCTGTCGCTTAGATTAGGAGCCTCCGGCGAGAGTTTTTTTACCAAGATGAAGATGAGGCCGTGGTCAAATGGCGGGATGGCGCATATTGTATGTCGTCATGAGCACACCACCAGATAAACCCGCATTCCTGAATGTCACAGCCTCGGCCACGGGTCGTCGTTGGGTTGGCCCGACAGGGGAAGAGGACCGGCTGTCCGAGGCGATGGCGCAGGACACGGGCCTGCCTGTAGCCCTGTGCCGGGTCTTGGTCCGGCGCGGTATCGACGCTGCGAACGCGCCGGGCTTTCTGGCCCCCACCCTGCGCGACCTACTACCGGACCCGCGCGTTTTGAAAGATATGGACAAAGCGACAGCGCGCTTTTTGCAAGCGGTCGCGGCCAAGCAGCGCATCGCTATTTTTGCCGATTACGACGTGGACGGTGGCAGCTCCGCTGCGCTGCTGATCACTTGGCTGCGCGATATGGGGCTGACGGCGACGCTTTATGTGCCCGACCGGATCGATGAAGGCTATGGACCCAATGACGCGGCAATGTCGGCCTTGGCTGCGGATCACGACCTGATCATCTGCGTGGATTGTGGCACGCTTTCGCATGGACCCATTGCGGCGGCGGCAGGTGCTGATGTGATCATTTTAGACCACCATCTGGGCGGCGAAACCCTGCCCGATGCTGTCGCCGTGGTGAACCCGAACCGGCAGGATGAAACCGGCGACCTCGCCCATCTTTGCGCGGCTGCCGTCGTCTTTTTGATGCTGGTCGATGCGAACCGACAATTGCGCGAGGCAGGCCAAAAGGGCCCCGACTTAATGGCGTTGCTTGATTTGGTGGGGCTTGCGACTGTTGCGGATGTGGCGCCTTTGGTCGGCGTCAATCGCGCCTTTGTACGTCAAGGGCTGACGGTGATGGCGCGGCGCAACAGGGTTGGGCTGACCGCGCTGGCGGATGTGGCCGGGCTAGATCAAGCGCCAACAAGCTATCACTTGGGTTTCCTGCTGGGGCCGCGAGTGAACGCCGGTGGGCGGATCGGCAAGGCGGACCTTGGCGCGCGGCTGCTGGCCACAGATAACCCGGCAGAGGCGCAGGCCATGGCCGGAAAGCTGGATCAGTTGAACACGGACCGACGCGAGGTGGAGGCTCAGGTGCGCGATCTGGCGCTTGAGCAGGCGACCGCGCGCGGGCTGGACGGACCATTTGTCTGGGCAGCGGGCGAAGGCTGGCATCCCGGCGTCGTGGGCATTGTCGCCGCACGGTTGAAAGAGGCGACCAACCGCCCGGCCATCGTGATCGGGTTTGATGGCGGTGAAGGCAAAGGATCGGGGCGGTCGGTTTCGGGCATTGACCTGGGGGCGGCAATCCAACGCACTGCACAAGAAGGGCTGCTGATCAAAGGCGGTGGGCATAAAATGGCGGCAGGCCTGACCGTCGCACGCGAGAAACTGGACGATGCGATGGCGCGCCTGGGCGAACTGCTGGCGAAACAGGGGGCGGCTGACATTGGCCCTGCTGATCTGAACATCAGCGGCATCCTAATGCCCGGTGCCGCGACAATCGACCTGATCAACCAGATCGAGGACGCGGGCCCCTTTGGTGCAGGCGCCCCTGCCCCGCGCTTTGCCTTCCCTGATTGTCAGATGCATTTCGCCAAACAAGTCGGCGCAAATCATCTGAAAATCAGCTTTGGCGATGGTTTGGGCGGGCGGATCGACGCGATCAGTTTTGGGGCGATGGATGGCCCACTGGGGCCGATGTTGATCAACCACAATGGCGCGCGCTTTCATCTGGCCGGACGGCTGGAAATCAACACATGGCAAGGGCGGCAGACCGTACAACTACGGCTAGAGGATGCTGCACCAGCCCATTAAAAAACCAGCGCAAAAACGAAAAAACCCTCTTGCGCGCCGCAGCCAGTTTCCCTAAAAGCGGCGCACCAACAGCGGTCCCTTCGTCTATCGGTTAGGACGCCAGGTTTTCAACCTGGAAAGAGGGGTTCGATTCCCCTAGGGACTGCCATTGGTGACTAACCCCCTGAAAATCAATAGTTTTTTATGGCTTACCGGCTAACCTCGCGTGGCTAACCGACAATTTCGCCGCGTTTTGTAATAGGGGGTGGCATTCCGTTGCGGAGTCTCACCCCCGAAAGTCAGAACTCAAAGCGGCAATTTGACCAGAGTTCGTTGGCGTTTCGGCTTGCCTGCTCCTGCGATGCGTCCCAAGCAAAACTTGTACCGTTCAACGCTAGATGCAGCCTATCGACTATGCGAACAGTCAATCTCAACAACTTGTCTTCATCTCCGTGGCGAAGTTTTGTTGGGCTTCCTTTGTTGTCCACTGATGCCCCTAAGTTATGCGCGATATACCTATCCCTGAACGGCCTCAGGCTCTTGGCCAAGAACGAATGCTCCACTCTTGGAACCACTCGTGTTGCAAATGTAATCCAGCGGCGGACGTTAGCTCGCTCCTTCTCGGCCCTGTTCAAGTTGTAGCTCGCCCAATACTCCGCCCGTAGTCTTTGCTCTGCAGGATCAGTTGTTGGGTTAAGTTCTCTCGGCGGAGCCATGTTTAGGTGATACTGGTAAGTCTCATTGACGAACCAATCCGCCACTTCGGGTTTTCCGAGTAGGGCGATGACAGTTGGAATACTCTCTCTGTCGGGCGATGCCTTGTCCCAAATGGCGCTAAGGCGAACCAAAAAGTAGAACTGCATACTGCGCTGCAGATCATTGAACGCATTGGCTGCAAAGGATCGCGGTATCTGGCTCGACAGCATGTCAGAGTACAACACTACCTTATTGTTTTCTGATAGCGCCAGAAGACCTCTTGTGTGATCCACCAGTCTATCGGCCAAGTCTTTTGCCCTTTCAATCCGCTCCTGATCAGACCAGTCATTAACAAATGATTTGGACATACTTGCTCCTAGCTTATGCGTCATCGCCCAGCGAAATCGGTGAGGTTAGCCAACACTCGAAAACCTCTATTGATATCAATGGCGCTTTCGCTGGGGTTAGCCAATTTAAGTTGTTGAAATCATTTGATCTGCACTTTCCCCTAGGGACTGCCATTGGTTCTTTCCATCCCCTGCTGTCCTGTCGCTAAAAGCACCCTGATTTGGGGTATAGACGCGCTTCGCCCCATGCTTCGCTAGAATACGCGTTCTGCGCCCCAATCCCTTATCGCTTGTTTCGCAACCGTTTCCGAACGACAGCAATGACACCAACGGTGATGACGGCCAGTCCCGTCATTAGGGGCACCATAGTGGTCGCGACCACTACCTCATGGTGGGCCCAGGCAGGTGTGGCCAGCAGCATGAATACGGCAGCCATATACTTCATGAGATGTCCCCCGCAGCGGGATGCTGCTGCAGAAAGCTGCGCAGGTCGTTGACCTGCTTGGCTTTCAGCGAGACGTAGACGAAACCCAGATTGGTCCGCTCGGTCACCATATCGCCCGGATAGGGCAGATAGGATAATTCCTGCGACCCGAAAGAGGGTGAGGCAGTGCCGACCTGCCATTCGGTGGTCAATTGCACATCGACCAGCTTCATCTTTGGTCCGCCATCTGGGGCCGCGATTTCCAAGGGCACCCCTGCCAGCCGCAGATATGACAATTTATCTTTGGCCGCGACAAACCCGTCAATGAACTGCGTGGTCAGCACCTGCAGTTCCTCTGCCTTATCGGCATCGGGCATATGACTATGCAGGTGATCGCCATCATGGCTGTGGTTATGGCCGATGTGGCCGTTCACGATATCATGTGGCATTTGACCACCGCTTTCCTTCAAATTCGCCGTGCGGAATTTCAACGGGTTTGTCGATATGCCGCTTATGCGCGCCCATCTTGCCGCTTGCGACAAGAGAACCCAAAACATCCACGATCACGCGTGTGCCCATGAGCGCCGTAATCTCTGATTGATCATAGGGTGGTGCGACCTCTACCAACTCCATGCCGCAGATCCCCTCTGCCGCCACTTTTGAGGCCAGAGCCAGCGCTTCACGCGGCAGGAACCCACCGGGTTCGGGCCACCCGGTACCGGGCACGAAACCACAGTCGATGCTGTCGATATCGAAGGACATATAGACCATGTCCACACCGTCCCAGGCCATCTCAAGCGCCATTTCGGCGGTCTTATCGACGCCCATCTTTTCCATATCGCCCATGGTGATGATGTTGGTCTCACGGTCGCGGGCCACCTTGACCGCATCACGTGGCACCTGCCAGCCGCCGATACCAACTTGCACAAGGTTCTTGGCCGGCACATTGGGCAGATTGGTCGAATGAAACCACGGCGTGGTATGCATCCGCTCATCCAAATCCTTTTCCTGAATGTCGGCATGGCGGTCAAAATGCACGATCCCGATTTTCTTGGATGTGCATTCCGCAATCCCGCGCACACACGGGAAACCAATGGAATGGTCGCCCCCGATCATGATGGGCAAAGAACCGGAAGAGGCAACGTGGCTCACCGCGCGACTGATTTGATCAAAAGTCTTTTCGATATTGGCGGGAATGGTGAAGACATCACCCGCATCACAGAGCGTCATCTGCTCGCGCAGATCAACGGCCATTTCATAGTTATAAGGCGTATAAAGCGCCGAGATTTTGCGTACCCCCTGCGGCCCGAACCGGGTGCCGGCGCGATAGGTTGTGCCCCCGTCAAACGGGATGCCAAGAACAGTGGCGTCATAGTCTTTTACCTCCGTCACATCCTCAGCGTAGGGCGCCTTGAGGAAGGTGTTGATGCCTGCGTAATGGGGCAGTTCGCCGCGCGCGAAAGTGGGGATGGATTTGTCTTCAATGCTGTCGGCCCCCGTCAGCCCCATGCGCAGCGCCCATTTACGTTCTTCCGCCCAGCCGCTGCCGGGGATATCCGCCTCGGCCTGCATCGCTTTCCAGCCGCGCAGTTTGGTCAGGTCAGGGTGGTGGTGGCGTGCCGCTGCATGCCGATGATCACGCGGGTTATGCGAACGCGATCTATCCGTTGGCCTGTAGAACATGGGTTTCCTCCTTAAGTGTTTGATAAGGGATGCCCCCGTCACGGGCATCAAAATCATAGGTGATTGTCGCGCCGTAGCGGGACGGGTCATGCGGGTCCCAGCGCGGCTTATCGAAGACAAGTACGCGGTCACCCAGCTTGAAGGCTTCTTCCAGATCATGGGTGACCATAAAGACGGTCATCCCCGTTTCAGCCCGCAGGTCCTGCAAGAAGTCATGCATCGACAGACGCGTGCCGGGGTCCAGCGCGCCAAAGGGTTCATCCAGCAACAGGACACGCGGTTTGGCCGTCAGCGCCTGACCGATGGCAAGGCGTTGCTGCATCCCACCTGACAGGGTTGCGGGGTAATTGCCTGCCACATGATCAAGCCCGATCCGTTTGAGCGTTGCATCAGCCCGTTCACGCACCGCTTTTGCCTGCTCTCCAAAAAACCGGCCCCAACCGGACCGCAGGCTTTCACCCGCCACGATGTTTTCGCGCACCGTCATATGCGGAAAGACCGAGTATTTTTGAAAGACAACACCGCGATCCAACCCCGGCTCTTTCGCCGGTGGCGCATCAGCAATCCGCACCTCGCCGCGCGTGGGCCGCTCTTGCGCCAACAACAGCCGCAGAAACGTGGATTTGCCACAGCCCGAGGCACCGACAATGGCGATAAATTCACCCTCATCAACAGATACATTGACTCGTTCGAGGATCGGCCGGTTATCGTAAGTTTGAAAGATATCTTCGACGGTGACAAAACTCATAACCCTTCCTCCGCCCAAGGGAAGAAGCGGCGCGAGGTCCAGCGCAGCAGCCAGTCGATAGTGAAGGCCAGGATCGTGATCCAGATCACGTAAGTCAGGATCACATCCATGGCGAGGAAGCGGCGCACAAGGAAAATGCGGTAGCCAAGGCCCAGATCAGAAGCAATCGCCTCGGCCGCGATCAGGAACAGCCACGCGGGACCCAACGATAATCTGACCGCTTGGATCAAGCGCGGCATAACCTGTGGCAGCGCTACGCGGATCGCGATGACCCAGCTTGAGGCACCGAGTGTCTGCGCCTTGACCAGCAATTCCTGCGGAATTTCCAGCGTGCGCTGGCTGAGGTCGCGAATGATAAAGGGCAAGGTACCAACGACAATCAAGACGACTTTTGACAATTCGCCCAGCCCGAAAACGATGAACAGGATCGGCAGGAGGGCCAAAGGCGGGATCATCGACAATACCGCCACAAATTGCGCCAGAAAGCTGCGGACAAGGGGTAAAAGCCCGATCAGCAGTCCAAAAATCAAACCCAGGAAAGCGGAAATACCAATGCCCAGTCCCAGCCGTTTCAAGCTGGCCCAGGTATCGTGCCAAAACAGGATGCGGCCACTGCGCCTGTCACCTTCGGTTGCCAGCCGCAACATCGTCTCACCGATCTTGCTGGGCGCGGGCAGCAGCTTGTCTGACGGGTTCGCAGCCAGTCGAATGTCGGATGCGATCGCATAGACAACCAAAACCGCCACGAAAGGCAGCAAAACAAGGAACAGCGCAAGCGGGCGTCCGGGTTTTATGTTGATCAGGCGCATCAGCGTGGAGGCCCCGGGTCAAGCCCGGGGCGCTCTCCGATTACAGGCTGCCGTCGGCGGCCATTTGCATATAAGTCGTGTCGTAGCGGAACTGCACGTTGCCGGCATCACCGGTGACGCTGCCATCGGGATATTCCACGCCAACGAAATCGGCAGAAGGCGCGCCTTCACCCAAAATACCCTTATCGAACAAGAACTCGGCTACATTCACCATTGTGGTGGCCAGCTCAGGGCTTTGCGTGAACGCGACCGCATCAGCCGGGTCATAGAACATCTCGGTGGAGGCAAGCTGGGCCTTATATCCAGCCAGATCAGTCCCCGAGGCTTCGGCCATTGCGGTCAGCACCTCTTCATCGCCGGCAGCCATCAGGGCCATCAGCTCATACCAGGCACCCGCCATCGCCTTACCAAAGTCAGGGTTGGCTTCCAGCGTTTCGGTGTTGACGACCATCAGATCAATAATCTCGCCAGGAATATCAGAGCTATCGAACAGTTCGGTCGCGGCAGGGTCTTCCAGAATGGTCGATACCAGCGGGTTCCACGTGACGACCGCTTGCACATCATCTGTGGCAAATGCGGCAATCATATCGGCGTCAGATGTATTGATGACACCCGCAAGGTCGGCCTCAGACAGACCAACGCTATCCAGACCACGTGCGAGAAGGTAATGCGAGACCGAAAGTTCGACTAGGTTCACAGGCATCCCAGCCAAAGATGTCAGATCGCCCTCACCTTTCAAGATCACAGCATCATTGCCATTGGAAAAATCGCCGACAATCAGGGCGGTGCTGTCAACACCACCGCCGGAAGGAATGGACAACGTATCCATATTGGTGGCCGAGACGCCGTCGAATTCACCCGCGGTATATTGGTTGATCGACTCGATATAGTCGTTGATCTGCACGATCTCGACATCAATACCGTATTTGTCAGCCCAGCGGTCCATGATCCCGCTCTCTTCCAGATAGCCCCAGGGCATCCAGCCGACATAGATCGACCACGCGACTTTAAATTCGGTTTTTTCTTGCGCGCTGGCCCCGGTAGCAAGGCTCAGCACGATGGCTGCAGTTGTCAAAAGCTTCTTCATTTTCGGTCCCCATTGGTTACACAAAATGGATTGACCGCGAGGAGGGCGTGATCGGAGCGCGGGTCAAACCAGCGCAGTAGCCTCCCGGGATTTTGCCCCGCCGTGTACTGTTCGGGATTGACCGAACAGCGATATCTCTCGGACCAGACCCGGCATTGCGCGGCGGAACCCTAGATATCCTGCGAGTCAAGCGAAGCGGACAGCCCAAAGCCGATCAAGTCATCAGACTTATTTCAGGGCTGCGGGGCCAAGAACGCCCAATCAATAGGCCGTCTTGATCGTCGCTGACTATTTTCGCGCCGACGTTGTGAAGTTGCACGCATGCTTGGGCGGCGTTCTGACGCAGCACAAAATCGCACTATTGATCAGCCCAGATTTGCGCTGTGGCCCAATCGCTGTAAGATGATGCCCTGAAACAGGGAGGGTTTCACGGATCGCATCTTTCACATCGCATATCGATAAGGTCGCGCTGACGGTTGAATCAAGCGCTGCTGCCGCCCGATCCTGGTTAGCGGCATCTTGGCGGCGTTCCATGATCAACCACGGGCTGGATCCGGCCGAACAACGGGCAGCCGCATATCTGTCGGACGAAAACGTGGCCCATCGCAGACAGGCCTTGGGCCGCGTGGCCGCCATCGCCCAACCCAAGCTGGATCAACTGTTTGAATTGGTCGGCAGTTCTGGCTGCGGCGTGGTGCTGACGGATAACGAAGGGGTTGTGATCGACCACCGCTTTAAAGACGCTGATGCGCCGGTTTTTCACAACTGGGGTCTGGGCGCTGGTGCTGATTGGAGCGAGGCCGCCCAAGGCACCAATGGCATCGGCACTTGCTTGACCGAAAAGCGCGAGGTCGTGATCCACCGCGATCAGCATTTCATGGCCAGCAATATCGCGATGAGCTGCATTGACGCGCCGGTCTATGGGGCTGAGGGTGAAATCGTAGCCGCCCTTGATGTATCCTCTGCCCGTGTGGACCAGACCGAAACGATGAACGGGATGATCGCTGCCTTGGTCAGGCAAGCGGCGCGCAGCATTGAGGCGGATAATTTTCAGGATAAATTCAGTGCAGCCCGCGTGATGGTTGTGAATGACCCGTCAGAGGGGGTGTCGCTCTTGGCGACCGATGCGGATGACATCGTGATCGGCGCGACCCGCGCCGCGCGGCGGGCCTTTCAACTGCAGTCCGAAGGCGAACTGAAACCCGTTCCGCTAAGCGATCTGATCGGACGCGACCAGAATTCCAAGGGATTTGAACGCGCGCAGCGTGCTGCTGTCATGCGCGCATTGGTGCGCGCCAACCAAAACGTCAGCCTTGCGGCAAGGGAACTCGGCGTTTCACGCGCGACGCTTTACCGCCGTATGAAGGGGCTTGGCATTACAGACTAGGGCCTGTCTCAGATTTGAGACAGGATCGCCCGGCAATTCTGCGCCAGTGGCTTCACAAGTGGCATGTTAGTTGCTCAACTGTGCACTCGACGACCGTAGGGAGACCCATGAACCTAGCCGACGCCAGGGACATCGCAGCGCCACGTACCGCCGTTTGGGCGGCAATCCTTGATCCTGAGGTTCTGAAGGCTTGTATTCCGGGCTGCCAGGAAATGTCCGGATCGGCTGCTGACGGATTTGAAGCCGTGGTCGTACAAAAGGTGGGGCCGGTCAAAGCGACGTTTAAGGGCGAAGTCGAAATATCAGACATTGTTGAAGGCGAAAGCCTGACACTAACCGGTCAGGGCAAAGGTGGCCCTGCCGGCTTTGCCAAAGGGGCGGCCAAGGTGAGTTTTGCCGATACTGACGCGGGCGGCACCCTGCTGACCTATGATGTCGAGGCGAAGGTCGGCGGCAAGCTGGCCCAGCTGGGCAGCCGTATCATTGACGGTTTTACCAAGAAACTTGCCGATCAATTCTTTGTACGGTTTCAGGACGGGTTGGAGGACCCTGCTGAGACTGACGACGCCGAAGAAGATGAAGAGAAACCAAAAAAGGGCTGGATTGGACGCATGTTAGGCTAACAGACCAATCCGGCAGTCTTAGGGAGGAAGATATGCCAACAATAACGATGAATGTGAACGGGGCATCCGTCTCGGCGCAGGTCGAGAACCGGACGGTTCTGTCGGCTGCCTTGCGCGAAGAGCTGGGACTGACCGGCACCCATATCGGCTGCGACACCAGCCAATGCGGTGCTTGTGTCGTGCATGTCAACGGCAAGGCCGTGAAAGCCTGCACGATGTTCGCGGTCGAGGCGAATGGCGCCGATGTGGACACGATCGAAGGTCAGGCCCATGTCGATGGATCGCTCAATGTGATCCAGCAGGCCTTTCAGGATCACCACGGGCTGCAATGCGGGTTCTGCACACCCGGCATGATCATGAGTGCCGCGGCCCTTTTGAAAGAAAACCCCAAGCCAACCGAGGCTGAAATCCGCGACTATCTGGAAGGTAATATCTGCCGATGCACCGGTTATCAGGGCATCGTCAACGCAATCATGGCAGCCAGCGGTCAATTGCCCGCTATGGCCGCCGAATAGGGAGGACAAGGTTATGGCAGCAGATGGAGGAATGGGTCACGCCACCAAACGCCGTGAAGACGTGCGTTTCCTGACAGGACGTGGCAAGTACACTGACGATTATACACCCGCCAAGACCACATATTGTGCCTTTGCGCGCTCGACCGTGGCCAACGGCAAGATCAACACCATCGATACATCCGCCGCAGCCGACATGCCCGGCGTCGTGGCTGTGTTCACTGGCGAGGATTTTGTCAACGTAGGCGGAAACCCCGCGGGTTGGGCCATCAACAGCCGCGACGGTGAGCCGATGAAAGAACCCAAGCGGCCTGTGCTGGCGCACGGCAAAGTCCGCCATGTGGGCGATGCTTATGCCGCCGTGATCGCGGAAACGCTGGAACAGGCGATGGACGCGGTTGAGGCACTGGATGCCGATATCGAAGAACTTGATGCCGTGATCAACATGGCCGATGCCCTCGCCAACACCGGCACGCTGGTACATGACGAAATCGGCACTAACCAGTGTTTCGACTGGGGCTGGATCGAGGATAACCGCGCCGCAACGGATGAAGCGATCAAGAACGCGCCGCATGTCACAACACTGGAACTGGTCAACAACCGATTGGTGCCTAACGCGATGGAACCCCGTTGTTCTATTGGCGAATATAATCCCGGCACAGGTGATTATAAGCTGACCACAACGTCACAAAACCCGCATCTGACGCGGCTTTTGATCAGTGCGTTTGTGATGGGGATCCCGGAAAACAAGCTGACGGTGCATGCGCCTGACGTGGGTGGTGGCTTTGGATCGAAAATCTACCACTACGGTGAAGAGGCTTTGGTACTGGCGGCAGCAAAGAAGCTGAACCGCCCGGTCAAGTGGACCTCTACGCGGACAGAGGCGTTCCTGAGTGACGCGCATGGTCGCGACCACGTGACAAAGATCGAACTGGCTTGCGAAAAGGACGGCACTTTCATCGCCTTCCGCACCGAAACCATGGCCAATGTGGGTGCGTATCTGTCGAACTTCTCGACCGCGACGCCGACCTTCCTGCATGGCACATTGATGGCGGGCAACTACACTGTCCCCAATGTCTATGTGAACGTCAAAGCTGTATTCACCAACACCGCCCCTGTCGATGCCTATCGTGGCGCGGGCCGACCAGAGGCGACGTTCAGCCTTGAACGCGTCATCGACAAAGCCGCGCGTGAGTTGGGGATCAACCCGGTCGAGATCCGGCGCAAGAACTTCATCAAGCCTGATCAATACCCTTACGCCTCTGCCGCCGGTCTGGAATATGACAGCGGCAACTATGATGCGCTGATGGATGGGCTGGAAAAGCGCGCCGATATCGCGGGTTTCGAAGGCCGTCGCGCTGAAAGCGCCAAAAATGGCAAGCTGCGCGGTCTGGGCATCAATAGCTATATCGAGGCTTGCGGGATTGCGCCGTCCAACCTTGTGGGCGTTCTTGGGTCTCGCGTCGGCCTTTACGATGCGGCCACGGTGCGGGTGAACGCCACCGGCAACATCTCAGTCATGGTCGGCGCACATAGCCACGGACAGGGCCATGAAACGGCCTTCCCACAGGTGGTCGCTGACATGCTGGGCGTCGATCCGATGTCGGTCGAGATTGTGCATGGCGACACCTCAAAAATCCCCTTCGGGATGGGCACCTACGGGTCACGTAGCCTTGCCGTTTGCGGCTCTGCCGTGTTCCGCGCGACCGAGAAGATCATCAAAAAAGCAACGCTGATTGCCGCGCATATGATGGAGGACAAGCCGGAAAACGTTGATTTCGAAGATGGCGACTTCTCGGTCAAGGGCACCAACAAGAAGGTAGCATTCGGAGAAGTGGCGCTGAAGGCCTACATCCCGCATGATTTCCCGATCGAGGATATCGAACCGGGGCTTGAGGAAACGGCCTTCTACGATCCGCAGAACTTTACCTACCCTTCGGGCGCCTACGCTTGCGAGGTTGAGGTTGATCCAGAGACCGGCAAGGTTGATATCTGTTCCATGGTCGCGATGGATGATTTCGGCAATGTCGTGAACCCGATGATCGTGACAGGTCAGGTTCAAGGCGGGCTGGCTCAAGGGATTGGGCAGGCGCTGCTGGAACATGGAATCTATGATGAGAACGGTCAGCTTCTGTCCGGCTCACTCATGGATTACGCCATGCCGCGCGCCGATGATCTGCCCAACTTTGTGGTCGATCACAGCCATGCCACCCGCTGCACCCACAACCCCATCGGGGTGAAGGGCTGTGGCGAGGCTGGCGCCATCGGATCGCCCCCCACTGTGGTCAATGCCGTGGTCGATGCGTTGCAGCGCGGCGGACATGACGTGGAACATATCGACATGCCGGTCTCCCCCGCGCGTGTCTGGGCAGCGATGAACGGATGATCTGGATAGCGGTGGGGCAGCACGCCTGCCCCGCCCACCAGAGAGGAGAGATAGATGTATAATTTTGAATTTGCGAAACCCAAAACAGTGGCAGAGGCCGCAAGTGCGATGGCCGCCGAAGGCGCGCAAGCGCTGGGTGGCGGGCAAACCCTGCTGCCCACAATGAAACAGCGGCTGGCAGCACCCGAGGTGCTGGTCAGCATGACCGATGTCGAAGGCATGGTCGGCGTGCGCGCTGATGGTGACACGCTCACGATTGGCGGGGCCACCACCCATGCCGAGGTTGCAGCCGCAACCGCAGGCCTGTTCCCTGGCCTGTCCGGTTTGGCAGGTAATATCGGCGATCCTGCCGTGCGCAACCGCGGTACAATTGGTGGATCACTGGCCAATAATGACCCGGCAGCTTGCTATCCAGCCGGCGCACTGGGGTCCGGTGCCACCATCACCACCAATAAGCGCGACATCACTGCGGATGACTATTTTCAGGGGATGTTCGAGACTGCATTGGACGAGGGTGAGATCATCACTTCGGTCAGTTTCCCGATCCTTGAAAAGGCAAACTATCAAAAGTTCGAGCAACCCGCCTCGCGCTTTGCGCTTGTGGGCGTCTTTGTGGCGAAAACTTCCAGTGGCGTCCGCGTCGCGGTCACCGGCGCATCCGAGGAAGGTGTTTTTCGCTGGACCGAAGCCGAAACAGCGCTGAATGGCGATTTTTCCGAAGGCGCAATCGCAGGTATGTCCGGCAACGCCGACGACATGATCAGCGACCTGCATGGTACGGCCGCTTACCGCGCACATCTGGTCGGGGTTCTGACCCGTCGTGCCGTGGCCGCCTGCGGCTAAGCCCACCAAGAACCACGACGGATCATCCGTCGTGGTCCCCCTCTGCCTATTGACCATCGCCCCTGCGCCGGAACAAAAGCAGCCATTATGAATATCGCCTTCAACTCCTCCCCCACCGGCGCCGACCCGATCCACGCGATCCTTGATGCGTCGGGTCCCGTCGTTCTGGCTGTGATTGCCGGGGTCGAAGGGCCATCCTATCGCCCCCTTGGGGCAATGATGGCCGTCATGGAGGATGGGTCACGTGTGGGCACATTGTCATCCGGCTGTATCGAGGCGGATATCGCCCTGCACGCAGGCGAAGTTCTGGCCACCGGCGCACCACAGCTGATCCGCTATGGTCAGGGGTCACCCTTCATAGACATTGAACTGCCCTGTGGCGGCGGGCTGGATATCCTGCTGGTGCCCAAACCCGACAAAGACGCATTGGGCAAAGTCGCCCGGCGACAGGCCGCACGTGATGGCTGTAGCTTGGCAATTGACGCCGTGAGCGGCGCAATGACGGTTCACGATCAGGGCGAGACGGGACGCGCAGGGCACAAGCTAACCGTGCGCTTTAATCCGCCGATCCGTTTTCTGGTCTTTGGCAAAGGGCCAGAGGCCAGCACCTTTGCCGCTCTTGTCCAATCTGCAGGCTATCCCAACCTGCTGCTTTCGCCCGATACGGAAACATTGCAGGCCGGTGTGACCGCAGGCTGCCCGACGCAACATATGACGCAACAGGGTTTTCCTAAGGACGTGCAATCGGATGACCGCACCGCGATCGTGCTGTTCTTTCATGACCACGAATGGGAACCCCCTATCCTGAAAGAGGCGGTGCTGTCCGACGCCTTCTACATCGGCTCGCAAGGCAGCCAACGCGCCCGCGACAATCGCATGCTGACACTCCAAGAGATGGGTGTCGCGCCTACAGATATCGCACGCCTGCGCGGCCCCGTCGGTCTGATCCCATCCGCGCGCGATGCAGGCACATTGGCGGTCTCCGTCCTTGCCGAGGTCCTTGCTGTCGCGATGCAAAAGCCGCACGGTTAATACAAAGCTCTTTTGCCGCTATGGCATCCACCACTGTCGCCGTTTTGATCACGATAATCACCTTGGGCCATTTACTGTTGCGCGCGAACGGCTAGGCTATCAGGCAAACTACATGCGATAGGAGAGCCTGATGTCCCTGAAATACCTGCACACGATGGTCCGTGTGAAAGACCTTGAAAAATCCATGGCCTTCTATGCCCTGCTTGGCCTGAAAGAAACGCGCCGCTTTGACCACGAAGGCGGGCGCTTCACGCTTGTTTTCATGGCACCGCCAGGACAAGAGGAATGCCCGGTTGAACTGACCTACAATTGGGACGGTGATGATGCGCTGCCCAGCGACAGCCGTCATTTCGGCCACCTCGCTTACCGTGTGCCAAATATCTATGAGACCTGCCAACACCTTATGGACAATGGCGTGACCATCAACCGCCCGCCGCGCGATGGGCATATGGCCTTTGTGCGCTCCCCCGATAACATCTCGATCGAGCTGTTGCAGGAAGGCGATAACCTGCCCCCGGCAGAGCCTTGGGTCAGCATGGAAAACACCGGAACTTGGTAAGAGCTGCGCTCTTTTCCTTATTGGCGCTGGCGGCGGCACCGGTTCAGGCCTGCCGCTTGGCCCTTGTTCTGGCGCTTGATGTGTCGTCCTCCGTTGACGCGGCCGAGGACCTTTTGCAGCGCAACGGGCTGGCCGTCGCCCTTCTATCGCCAGAGGTTGAGGCGGCTTTCTTTGCCAGCGCTGATCCGGTCGCGCTGCAGATTTTTGAATGGAGCGGGCGCGGCCATCAGACCGATCTGCTGGGTTGGACGCTGATCGAAACGCCCGATGATCTACGCCTTGCTGTAGATGCGCTGACCCGCACAATACGCAGCGCGAACGGTTTGCCCACGGCGATGGGCCATGCGCTGGGATATGCCGCGCTCCAATTGCAAAAGGCACCGACCTGCCTGTTTCAAACCATTGATATGGCTGGTGACGGCACAAATAATGAAAGCTTTGGACCCCGCAACGTTTATGCGACCTTTCCCTTTGACGGGGTGGTCGTGAACGGGCTGGTCATTGCAGGGTCTGACCCGGCCGTTCAGGACTATTTTGAAAGCCAAGTGATCCGCGGGCCGACAGCTTTTGTTGAAGTCGCTGAGGGGTTTGAGGATTTTGAAAATGCGATGCGGCGCAAGCTGGTGCGCGAATTATCCGCGCAAGTGATCGGGCGCATGGCAACAGACGGAAAGGTGCAAGGATGATCCGGTTTTGCCTGCCCATTCTGTTTTTGCCAGCCATGGCAGATGCGGCTTGCAGGCAGGCACTCTCGCTGGGTTTGGATGTCTCTAGTTCGGTCGATCAATCCGAATATAGCTTGCAATTGGAAGGGGTGATCGCCGCCCTGAACGCCCCGGTTATTGTGGACATCCTGTTTTTACAGCCCGATGCCCCGGTGCGCATTCATGTCTTTGAGTGGAGCGGGCCGGTGAACCAAACCGTGATCGTGCCTTGGACCACGCTGAACACGCCCGCCGATCTGGCGACCGTCACGGCGCTTTTACGATCCCATCGGCGCGGTGTGCCTGCACCCACCACGGCTGTCGGGTCAGCTTTGCTCGCGGGCTTTGCCTATCTGGAAAAACATCCGGACTGCTGGATTAGGACGCTTGATCTGTCAGGCGACGGCGAAACCAATACAGGCCCCCTGCCCGAAGATATTCCCGACAGCCAAACACCTTCGGGCGTCACCGTGAATGGTTTGGTCGTGGGGTCGGGTAATTTTTTTGGCGATCAGGTCAGCCGGAACGCACTCGCTGATCTTGAAGTCTACTACCGCGAAAATGTCATCCGCGGACCAGTTGCCTTTGTCGAAGTGGCCCAGAACTATGATGACTATGCCGCGACGATGGAACGCAAATTGCTGCGGGAACTCTCCGCCCTCGCCGTGGGGCAAGTTGAAACAGAGAGCGACCCCGGCGGGTGATACGCGCCATTTGCCTTTTGCTATTCCTGCCCGGACTGGCTCAGGCCGCATGCCGCCAAGCGCTGGCCTTGGGATTAGATGTCTCAGAATCGGTCGATAGCGCTGAGTACCGGTTGCAGCTGGATGGATTGGCCGCAGCACTCGACAGTGCTGCAGTACGAGAGGTGCTTTTCATCCAACCAGACGCCCCGATCAAAGTCTTGGTCTATGAATGGAGCGGCCCCGCCGATCAGTCGATCATTGTGCCATGGGCAAAGATTGCTAGCGCCGCCGACCTTGCGCAAGTGACCCAAACACTGCGCGCGCACCAAAGGCGGCCGGCTGCGCCCACGACTGCGATTGGATCAGCAATGCTGGCGGGCTTTGCCTATCTTGAACAACAAAGGGACTGCTGGAAACGCACGCTTGACCTGTCGGGCGACGGGCAAAGCAACACTGGCCCGCGCCCTCAGACCATCCGCGCGGACAGCATACCAAACGGCGTCGTCGTGAATGGATTGGTTATCGGCGCAGGCAATATGCGCGGCGATGACGAACGTTTTGCCGATATCAAGGCGCTCTCATCCTATTACCGCGCCACTGTCATCCGTGGGCCGGGATCATTCGTCGAAACCGCCCTGGGCTTTGAAGGCTATGCGGCCGCCATGGAACGCAAGCTGTTGCGCGAACTCGCCGGTCTTGTAATGGGATCATCGGAAGCAGCAGAGTAGCCCGATTGCACATTGGCGATGCTCCAAACGAAATGGGCTGGCACTCCAGCGTACCAGCCCATTCAAACCGTTATCCTCGTTACCAACTTCCGTAAGACTACTACATCTTTGAACAGATTCCCTAGCGGATAAGCAAAGTAGACCTAATTTTTCTTACTTTGTAGTAAATCAGTAAATATAGCGGATTTGTTCTGTCCAATACCGCTCAACCCGGCGTAGGGCGGTGGTGATATCTTCGACACCTTGCTGGTCCAAAACGCCGCGATCCATCAATCCTTCCGAATGGGTCCGAAACAGCCGCGTCACCAACACATGGACGCCGCGGCCCTTTTCGGTCAGCCGCACACGCACCGACCGGCGATCAATCTCGCTGCGTTCATGATGCATATAGCCTGATTCAACCAATTTTTTCAGGTTATAAGAGACGTTAGACCCTTGATAATACCCGCGCGACTTCAACTCGCCCGCCGTGACCTCATTATCGCCCACGTTGAACAGCAGCAGGGCCTGTACCGCGTTAATCTCGAGCAGGCCAACGCGTTCAAATTCATCCTTGATGACATCCAGCAAAAGTCGGTGAAGCCGTTCCACCAGGTTGAGCGTATCAAGATAGCTGTCCATAAATGCCGCACTGCGCGCGGGTGGGATATCAGACTTGTCTGGCTGATCCAGGTCCGGGTGAATGCTCATCGCTTCCTTGCTCCATTTTCTGTCCGCGCACCGGGGATAAAACGAAACAAAGAAGAATCAGTTAAACTGCAAATTCACGCTTAATCAGTCCGGGCGGGTCACCCCTTCGGCCCCTTGGGCAATCTGCGTGACGAGGTCCAGATAGTGTTCAGGTGTTGGAAACTGCCCGCCGATCCAGCCATAGATGTCATGATCATTCTCTGACAACAGCTGGTCATAGAGCACCAATGCCTCATCTGCGAAGCTATCCAGATGCGCGTCGGCGAAAGCCTGCAAGATCAGGTCCATCTCTTTGATGCCCCGACGCATCGACCGCATGCGCAAGCGTTTGATCATGGTTTCGCGGTTTTCCACCATCCTACTCCTTTAGCGCGGCCCGCAGGCGCTTTTCCAACCGTCCCAGTTTTTCACCTGATAAGATGATCTGGCCACGCAGGGCACGCATCTCTGCCAGTAAATCCACCAGATCGCTGTGCATGGGCGTATCATCCTCTGGGGCATCCGGGCCATCGCCAATACCGGTTAAAAGCCAGCTCATCGACACACCCAAAATGCCGGACAGCATTTGCAGGCGGTTCGCGCGGGGTTCTTTCAGGTCGTCTTCCCAGGCTTGGATCACTGCCAGTTTGACACCCAGTTTGCCCGCCAATCCCTTTTGATCAAGGCCCGCCGCATCGCGCGCGCCAGCCAGCCGATCTCCGAATGTGGCGGTCTCAGCGCTGTACCAATCTTGATCTTGCGCCATCACCCTGTCCTTCATTCTCTTGCTATTCAACCATTGCGCGTTCTATGTCACAGGCATCATCTGTTTACCATCGGACACCCGAATGACCTTTCTTTCTGCGACACTCAACCGCGTCAAACCGTCCCCCACCATCGCCGTTACAACGAAAGCGGCCGAGTTGAAGGCCGCGGGCCGCGATGTGATCGGGCTGGGTGCCGGCGAACCTGATTTTGATACACCCCAGAACATCAAGGACGCGGCTGTCGCTGCAATCGCGGCAGGCAAGACGAAATACACCGCCGTTGATGGCATTCCAGAACTGAAAGCGGCGATTTGCGCCAAGTTCAAGCGCGACAATGATCTTGCCTATGAACCCGCCCAGGTGACGGTTGGGACGGGCGGCAAACAGGTGCTCTATAATGCCTTCATGGCGACCTTGAATGCGGGGGATGAGGTGATCATCCCCGCCCCCTATTGGGTCAGCTACCCCGATATGGTGCTGTTGGCGGGCGGGACACCTGTGACGGTAGAGGCATCGCTAGCGGCCAATTTCAAGATTACTGCAGCCCAACTAGAGGCCGCGATTACAGCCAACACCAAATGGTTCCTGTTCAACTCACCATCAAACCCCACGGGTGCAGGGTATAGCTGGTCTGAACTGAAAGAACTGACCGATGTGTTGCTGCGCCACCCCCATGTCTGGGTGATGACGGATGATATGTATGAACATCTGGCCTACGGAAACTTCAAATTCTGCACACCCGCGCAGGTCGAACCCCAGCTTTATGACCGCACTTTGACCGTAAATGGTGTGTCAAAGGCCTATGCGATGACAGGCTGGCGGATCGGCTATGCCGCAGGACCAGAGATGCTGATCAAGGCCATGCGCAAGGTACAGTCGCAATCCACATCTAACCCTTGCTCGGTTAGCCAGAACGCTGCAGTCGAGGCGCTGAATGGCACGCAGGATTTCCTTGCGCCCAACAACACCCTGTTCGAACGGCGCCGCGATCTGGTGGTCACTATGTTGAACAAGGCACCCGGTATTGTCTGCCCACAGCCCGAAGGTGCGTTTTATGTCTACCCTTCCATCGCGGGCTGCATCGGCAAGACCTCAGCCGCTGGTACGCTGATCGAAAACGACGAAACCTTCGCGACAGCGCTGTTGGAAGAAACCGGCGTTGCGGTTGTTTTTGGCGCGGCCTTCGGCCTAAGCCCCAATTTCAGGGTCAGCTATGCGACCTCTGATGAGGCACTGAAAGAGGCTTGCCAGCGTATCATCACATTCTGCGAAGGGCTGACATGAGCAACCTACCAGAACTCTATTTCCGCATTCGCGACAATGGCGCGGCTGTGTTTCGAATCAGCACCGAAAACCGCGAACGCCGGATCGAAATGGATCAGATTGCTGTTGTGAATACCAACCGCGGCGACTTCAAAGCGCAGGGTGACAACACGCTCAGCCCTGATGAAGAGACCGTGATCAATGACTGGATGCAAAAGCGGATTGCCACGCTGGCGGCGCGCGATGTCGACGACATTCATCGCGCGATTGATCATTTGAACCTGACCGCGCAATGGGCGCAGGCAAAAGCCAGTGATGCGCAGTTGGAAGAAATTACCGATGATCTATTGATGGCCATGCATGATTTGCGCAGCGTCCTGGTACGCAAAAAGGCTGATCGGCTGGGCAAGAGTTAGGCGCCTTCGTCCCTATGCAAAAGGCAGGCAAACACTAAGCTTCCATGCCTTTCTTCCAAAATTAATGACCGCTGTGGTCCATCTCGTCATGGTTCATGCCGCCATGCCCATCCAGCTTGCGTGCCTCGACGTTGAAGGTCACATCCAGACGGCCCGCATTTTCAAAGATCAACGTGGCCGGGACTTTCTCATCCACCTCAAACGGGTCACCGCCAAGGCCCATGAACATCACGTGAAACCCACCGGGTTGTAGCGTGATGCTCTCACCGGCAGGCAGGACAATGCCATCTTCTAGATGCATCATACGCGCCACATCGCCATCCATTTCGGTGGTGTGAATCTCAACGCGGGGGAAATCAGCCTCAACCGCGATCAGGCGGTCGTCGCTCGAACCAGTATTGGTGATCGTCATAAAGCCGCCTGCGGTTTGGGCCGTCTGGGCGGTCTCAAACGCCATCGGGTGATCGACGACGACATCGCCGACTTTGTATTCATGGGCGGTTGCAGTGGTTGCAAAGGTGCAAAGGGCAGCGATGGCTGCATAAGACATCAGTTTCATAGTAGTCTCCGGTGTGGGCCATATTGGGCCCGATGTGTTTGATCAGTTCAGGTGAGAAACGGTCAAACAACCGGGGGCGCGCGGACCGGACAGGACGGATTGGTCATCGCACCGGAAACGAAATTCGATGTGGGTCTTAGTCCATCCTGCAAGATCAGCTTGCGTTCCGTCAGCCCTGTCGTACCGCTGACAGGCACAACCGCCCCATCAACCAAACGGCAGGCATCGCAAGTCTGGCTGGCCTGTGCGAAGCCGGGCTGGCCGCAAAGGTCCTCGAGCGCACCGCCCGCCGCCACATAGGCCAGCATGGTTTCATCCAAATCGGCGGGGGCCACACGATGCGCCAGGCTGGACCCGGTCATCGCCACGGCGATGGTCAGAACCACGAAAAAACGCATGACGGATGTGATCAACGGGCGCATATCACCCTTGATATAGACCGAGCCCAAACGCTACACCACAGCGAAATATGCGGCAGAACGTCATGTCACCTAGCATGGCACCATACGTGGTTCGGGCCTGTCCACGCGACACAGATCGCAGATGCGCACCGCCTCAGTGATGCCCATCAAGGCCAATTGCTGGAAGCTGGGCAATGCAAAGGGGTCGGCGGCGCTATAGTCGACCTGATAGCCAAGATCCTCAAACGACGCGATCGACATACGGCTGAGCGGACGATTCGTACCGGACAAAAACCCAGTGAGCAGTTCATCACCGAAAATCAACTCGCGCCAATGGCCTTCGCGCGTCCCTGCCCCGCCGGTATTGGCGATGGGCACAAAGGACCCGTCATCGGGCAAAAGGGCCGCAAATTCGCGTGCCGCCGCCGGACCGGTAAAGCGCGGATCATTGGTGCCACTTGCCGCAATCAGCCCGTTCATCGCCCACAAGGTACCAAAGCCCAGCACATGGGCCATCTCATGCAAGATCACATCGGCAAAGCTACCCTCTGCCTCAAGCCGGGCGATATCGGCGTCATCAAATTGCATAATGCCTTTGACAGGCAGGCCCGTATCCTCGCGCAGCATCGTGGGGCCGGCTTGGCCCAACACGCCTGCGGCACCATCAATGGGTTGAATATTCGCCTCGATCACCAGCCCGGTCAGGGTTTCACCATCAACGTCCATCGCATCAAACCCGGTGTTCACAACGCCGTCCCATCGGCGGGCGGCAGTTTCAAACACAGCGCGGCGTTCAGGCGACATATCCCCGGTGAAATCAAGCGTGATCATGCAGTTTCTCCTTTGATGTGCAGACTAAAGGCAAACAGCAGCCATACCCAAAACAAGCAACTTCGGGCAGATAACACGCAAATTCCTGCCGGAAGGCTGGGGCCTATGGATGATTGTCCACAGGCCCTAGACCGCCTGTGGCAAGGGCCTGCCTTCATCCCAGGCGATGATGTTATCCAGCGCCATCTGACCCATGGCCGCGCGCACTTCCAGCGCAGCCGTGCCCAAATGCGGCAGCAGCACCACATTTTCCATCGCGCGGAAGGCGTCAGGCACATGGGGTTCATGTGCAAAGACATCCAGACCTGCGCCTGCAATCTGTCCGGTCTCCAATGCGTGGATCAGCGCGTCCTCATCCACAACATCACCGCGCGCGATATTCACGAAAATGCCAGTGGGCTTCATCGCGGCCAGTGCCGCGGCATCAATCAAATGCGTGTTGGAGCCGCCACCGGGCACCGTAACGACGATGATGTCGCATGCGCCCATCAAATCGGCCAGCGTGTGCATCTGTTCAGCCGGAATATCAACCGTCTTGGGTGAACGGTTGAAAAACTTCACCGGCATCTCAAACCCGTAGTGACAGCGCCGCGCGACGGCCTGCCCGATCCGGCCCATGCCGACAATCCCTACAGTTTTACCCGTCACATGGGTGCCCAACATCTGCGTCGGGCCCCAGCCCGTCCATTTGTCAGCGCGCACCAGCCGCTCGCCCTCACCCGCGCGGCGGCAGGTGGACAGGATCAAGGTCAGGCCAATATCGGCAGTGGCATCTGTCACAACATCAGGCGTGTTTGAAACAGACACACCGGCCATGCCGGCGGCCGCAACGTCAATGTGGTTGTACCCCACACCAAAGTTAGCCAGCACCCCACAGCGCAGATCGCCGATAAAAGCCTCTGCGCTGAATTGATCGCCCAAGGTGGGCAAGATCGCATCATAGTCAGCCATGGCTTGCGCCGCCTCTGCCATCGTCAGACCATCCGCTGTTTCGCGGACGGTGACATCAAAACGGGCGCGGGCGGCGGCCAGATTGGCCTCTGGCAACAGGCGGGTGATCAACAGTTTCTTCAATGCAAACGCCCTCCAACAGGCACTTTGTGGTCAGGGCCAACCAAGACCACCTCGCCCTGTTCATCTGGCATGCCAAGGACCAGCACCTCTGACATGAACTTGCCAATCTGGCGGGGAGGGAAATTCACCACGGCCATCACCTGACGGCCGACCAAGGTTTCGGGCTGGTAATGCGCAGTGATCTGGGCCGAGGTTTTCTTTTCGCCAATCTCATCTCCGAAATCGATCCAGAGCTTGATCGCGGGCTTGCGCGCTTCTGGATAAGGTTCGGCGCGCAAAACGGTGCCGACACGCACATCCACCTTCAGAAAATCATCGAAACTGATCTCACTCATTCGCCAACTCGCGCGAGCGGTCGGCAGCGGCTGCTACAGCGCGGCGCAACAATGGCGGGAAGCCATTCTCGAAATCCATCAACACCTCTAACGCGGCCTGTGTCGTGCCATTGGGCGAGGTGACATTGGTGCGCAATTGGGCCGGGTTCACATCATCATGCTCTGCCAATTCACCGGCACCTGCAACGGTGGCTTTGGCCAGCTGCATGGCCAGTTCAGCAGGCAAGCCTTCGGCCATGCCAGCCGCCGCCAGCGTTTCGATCAAATGGAAAACATAAGCCGGGCCAGAGCCTGAGACGGCTGTCACCACATCCATCTGATCTTCGCTATCAAGGCGCACAACATCACCCACTGACAAAAGCAATGCTTCGGCCAGATCCATCTGTTCATCGCTGACATTTTCATTGCCTATGATCGCCGTTATACCGCGGCCAATCGCAGCGGGCGTATTGGGCATTGCGCGTACAATCGGGGTGGCGGCACCCAGCGCATGAGAGAATGTCGCAAGTGGGGTCCCGGCGGCAATCGAAATCACCAGTGTCTTGCCATTGCCAAACGCTTTCAGGTCGGGCAGTGCGGCGTCCATCATCTGCGGTTTCACAGCGATGATCGCAACTGCAGGATCCTTGGGCAGTTTGCCCCCGATCTGGACCCCCTGTTCTTTCAACCATGTCGAAGGTTTTGGATCGATCACCGAAACTGATAAAGGCGGCATGCCGGTCCGCAGCCAACCGCCAAGCATCGCGGAACCCATTTTGCCGCATCCCAGCAAAACAAGCCCACGCTTTCTCACATCAGTCATATTCATCGACAGCCACCCTCTAAGAACTTGGCAGAGATTAGCTAAAGGACGCGGCAGGGGGAAGGTATGAATCGACACAAAAATGCCGCAAACAGCCTAGGTTTTGGGCGCACCGAAAACGCCCAGGTGGCTGCTTGCCTCCGCCCGTCAACCTTGAAGGTCGTTCAGGCGATAATAGGAGGCAACAATGACAAGGCCGCTGCTGTCAGGCGCGCCCGTAGGCCCCACCAATGGCAACCTGCACGGCCTCTTCTGCTGTCCGATCTGCCCAGGTGACCAGCTGAATAGCCGGATAATACTGCTCGCAAGCGGCCACTGCAGCGCCAATCATCGTGTCAATCTGATCCGGTCCTGCGACCTGATCGCCGGTCAGCATCAGCCCATAGCGATAGACCATCAACTGCTGCTCATCCCACCAGGTAAAGGCACCGGCCCAACAACGATCATTAATCACATTCAGGGTTTCATAAAGGGCCGGCATCCGCTCTGCGGGGGGCTCCATATCGAAGGTGCAGATCAGGCGCAGGGTCTCATCATAGGCGGACCAGGCCAGGGTAATGGAATAGGTGCGCCATTGGCCTTCAACGGCCATGGCAATCTGATCATCATGGATGCGGTCAAATTCCCATGCGTGGTGTTCCGCGATGTGTTCCACCAGATCAATCGGGTGAAGATCATCAGCCTCAAGGTAATGTTCGGACAATGCCATATGCTCGGCCTCACTCTGTTGGCGCATGGGTCATGGCAGTGCCCAAGCGCTAGGTGCCTGCTCTAGGGGCGGTGTTGTTCACCGTTCTCCCCTACAACATATCGTGGCCCAATCGAGGCGCGGCTGTAAAGTGATTTCTTGGGGAAAAGTGGCATGTCGCAAAAGATTCATGTGGATATCTGTAGCGCGACAGTAAGTTTTGCAGTGAGAGACAGTTAAAGTGTAAGCGGTGT
>JBCAZI010000002.1:0-74715 GCA_038533095.1 Pseudomonadota bacterium | reverse complement strand
AAGGCAGATGGTCACTGGAAGGATCAGACGGATCATGGCAAAACCTATGGCAAGCAATGTGGGGATGACTTCAGATGGAAACGAAATTCGGTAAAGGCTGTCACCTGCATCTGATTGATGGCTCGGCGTTTATCTTTCGCGCCTATCATGCGCTTCCTCCGCTGACACGCAAGTCCGATGGTCTGCCAGTGGGGGCTGTCAGCGGATTTGTGAACATGCTGCAGCGCTATGTCGAAGGCAACAGTGGCGCTGATGCTGCGACCCATGTGGCCGTGATTTTTGACAAGGGCAGCCATACGTTTCGCAACGATATGTATGACCAATACAAAGCGAACCGCGAGGCGATGCCCGAAGACCTGCGCCCGCAGATCCCGCTGACGCGGGTGGCGACCAAAGCATTCAACATCGCCTGCGAGGAAATGGAAGGGTTCGAGGCCGATGACATCATCGCGACCCTTGCGCATCAGGCGCGCGATGCTGGCGGGCGGGTGACGATTGTTTCCTCGGACAAGGACCTGATGCAATTGGTCGGTGATGGGGTCGAGATGTTGGACCCAATGAAGAACAAGCGTATCGACAGTGGCGGCGTGGTTGAAAAGTTTGGTGTGGGCCCGGAACGTGTGGTCGATGTGCAGGCTTTGGCCGGCGATAGCGTGGACAACGTGCCGGGTGCGCCGGGGATCGGCATCAAAACCGCCGCCTTGCTGATCAACGAATATGGCGATCTGGAAAGCCTGCTGGACCGCGCTGAAGAGATCAAACAACCCAAACGCCGCCAGACCCTGATTGATCACCGCGCGCAGATTGAGCTGTCGAAGAAGCTGGTGCAGCTGGATTGTGAGATGACGCTCGAATTTGGGCTGGATGATCTGGAAGTGCAGGACCCTGACCCAGAGGTTCTGATGGGTTTTCTGGCGGAGATGGAATTCCGGACTGTTACGAAACGCATCGCCGATAAGCTGGGGGTTGAGCCGCCGGTGATTGAAGCAGCAACGCCCACGGCGACGGAAGTAGCAACGCCAGAGGCGGTTGGTTTCGATCCGGACGCCTATGAATGCGTCAGCGATGCCACCGCCCTGCAGGTCTGGATCGACCGTATCTATGAGCGCGGCTATGTCGCCATCGATACCGAAACGACCGGGTTGAACGAGATGATCGCCGACCTGGTTGGCATCTCGCTGTGTGTGGAGCCGGGGCAGGCTTGCTATATCCCCTTAACCCATAAATCGGCAGCCTCTGATGATCTGTTTGGATCAGATGACATGGCCGCGGGGCAGATGGATTTCGACGCATGTCTTGCCATGCTCAAACCCGTTTTGGAGGACCCAGCGGTCATCAAAATCGGCCAGAACATGAAGTATGACACCAAGATATTCGCGCGTCTGGATATCGCCGTCGCCCCGATTGATGACACGATGCTGATGTCTTACGCTATGAATGCCGGCAAGCATAACCATGGGATGGATGTGCTGTCTGAACGCTATCTGGGGCATACGCCGATCCCGATCAAACCACTGTTGGGCAGCGGGAAATCGGCAATCACCTTTGACAGGGTCGCTGTCGAAGATGCTGTGAAATATGCCGCCGAAGACGCCGATATCACCCTGCGCCTGTGGCAGCAGTTCAAGCCGCAATTACATGTGAACCGGGTCACAACGGTTTATGAAACCATGGAACGCCCTCTGGTGCCCGTTCTGGCGCAGATGGAACGCAATGGGATCAAGGTGGACCGCGACACGCTGAGCCGGATGTCTAATGCCTTTGCCCAGAAAATGGCTGGGCTGGAGGACGAGATTCAAGAGATGGCCGGGCGGCCTTTCAACGTAGGCTCCCCAAAGCAGTTGGGCGAAATCCTGTTTGATGAAATGGGGCTAGAATTGCCGGACGGCAAGAAACCCTCCACCGGCAAAACAGGGGCCTATTCCACTGGCGCGGACGTGTTGGAAGACCTCGCCACCCTGCACGACATGCCGCGCCGCATCCTAGACTGGCGGCAACTGTCGAAACTGAAATCGACTTATACGGACGCCTTACAGGAACACATCAATGCCGAGACGGGGCGCGTGCATACGTCCTATTCCATCGCCGGTGCCAACACGGGGCGTCTCGCCTCCACCGACCCGAATTTGCAGAATATCCCTGTACGCTCTGAAGAGGGACGGCGCATTCGAGAGGCTTTTGTGGCCGAGGAAGGCAAAACCATCGTCAGCCTCGATTATTCCCAGATTGAGCTGCGTATTCTGGCGCATATCGCGGGGATTGATGCCCTAAAACAGGCGTTCCTCGACGGCATCGACATTCACGCAATGACGGCGTCAGAGATGTTTGATGTGCCGCTTGATGAGATGACGCCAGATGTGCGCCGTCAGGCCAAGGCGATCAATTTTGGTGTGATTTACGGCATTTCCGGATTTGGTCTCGCGCGCAATTTGCGGATCCCGCGGGGCGAAGCGCAGGGGTTTATCGACCGCTATTTCGAACGCTTCCCCGGGATACGCAAGTACATGGATGACACCGTCGCCTTCGCGAAAGATCAGGGCTATGTCCAGACGCTCTTTGGTCGCAAGATCAACACGCCAGAGATTAACGCCAAAGGCCCGCATGCTGGTTTTGCCAAACGCGCGGCGATCAACGCACCGATCCAAGGGACAGCGGCTGACGTGATCCGCCGCGCGATGATTAGAATGCCCGTGGCGATTGAAGGCATGCCAGCGAAGATGCTGCTACAAGTCCACGACGAATTGATCTTTGAGGTTGAGGATGGCGCGGTCGATGATCTGATCGGCACAGCGCGGGAGGTGATGGAGAATGCGAGCGATCCGGCGGTGAAACTGGATGTGAAGCTGGCAGTGGATGCGGGGCAGGGTGCGAACTGGGCTGAGGCGCATTAGGACGTAATTGCCAAGTTTTGGTTTTGGGTATGAACCGATCGCCTCGCAAGCTACCCGGCGCGCATGCGCCATGCCCGACCTCCCCCCAGGGAGGGCATTCGTCGTAACACCGGCAGCGCGTGTGTCACTGATGGTTCTGAAAAGGAAAGTAGCGCATGTGGATTGGCCCTCCCGAGGTCGGCCATGGCGCATCCGGCCTAGTCATGGCCAGCAAACAAAAACGCCACCCAGTCGGGTGGCGTTCGCTACTTTCTGTCGTCGGTAACTTAATTCACCGACTGCGCCTCAACCAGATTGGCGTCTTTCTTCGTATCAGACGTAATCTCAATCCGGCGAGGCTTCAGCGCCTCGGGCACTTCGCGGATCAGGTCGATGTGTAGCATGCCGTTCTCATGGGCCGCACCTGTCACACGGACATGGTCGGCCAAGTGGAAACGACGCTCAAACGCGCGGGTCGCGATGCCGCGGTGCAGGTAGTTGCGCTCGGCTTCATCGGCTGCTTTGCGACCTGTGATATGCAGTCCACGGTCTTTGACCTCAATCGCGAGGTCATCATCGGAAAAACCAGCGACAGCGATTGAAATCCGCCAAGCGTCTTCATCGGTTTTTTCGATATTGTAAGGGGGGTAGCTGTTTTGGCCGACGTCACTGGCAAGCGCGCGATCCATCAGATCAGCGATTTGGTCAAAGCCAACGGTGGCACGGTAAAGTGGTGTCAGATCAAATGCACGCATTTGGGTCATCCTTTTCTTAAGCGATAACAATGTGATGGCTTTCCCATTTGGGACAAGCCGGTTCACAGGGACCCATCATTGGCGTCCCCGTCCACTTTATTTGGGAATATCATTCCCGGCTTTCAAGGGGGTCAAGGGCGGATGAATTTCGCGCCTGTGTCGTTACGCTCATCCACATTGATCAGCCGCTGTGTGCCACCGGGGCGGGCGGGCCCAAGTGTCGCAAAATGGCTCAACAGGGCGTTTAGCGGCCCCTCCAGGGATGTTCCCAGCGATACTTTTTGCCCGTTCACACTTGCCATGGCAGAAACGACGGATGCGATCCGTGTCTGACCATCACGGACCATGAAAACTGGCGATCCGCTGGACCCATATTCCACATCACAGGTCATCACGATGACCCCTGTTTGCCGGCCCAGGACATCGCAGACCTGCTGCAATGTGGGTGCATCCTCGCGGCCGCGCCCATATGACACAACGCCAACCTCATCGCCGGTGACCGGTCGTGGCGCAATTTGGTAAGGTCTGATGCGGGTGTTGCGGATGGGGCGATCAAGCTCCAACACCGCGATATCAATCGCGACTTCACGCGCATTCGTTGCCTCGCCGCTATGGGTGTAGTCGGGATGGGCGACGCCACGGACGACCGCACGTGTCGTTTGTGCCAGCCCATCGCGCAGCCCTGCGTGAAAAGAAAAGCGGCGCGGGTCGATCAGCGTACCGTCAATGTCATAGAGGCAGTGGGCTGCCGTCAAAATCAGCCGATCACGGATGAGAGCCGCGGTGCAAAACCCTTTGCCACGGATGTCCAGCCGGCCGACCGCCTCCCATCCTTGGCTGTCTTGCCGTGTTTCAAGCGTAACAAGCCCGCTGTCTTGCGCTTGCGCACCAAGGGTGGTTGCGATTGTCAGGACCGCTGAAAGTGCGGCGCGTCGTATCATATCTATCCGCTTCATGTCCCGGTTTTCGCCGACAGTTGAGGCAGCATTATGACGTTAGCGCAAAATCGGGATTTGCGGTTCCTGTTTGCCAGGAGCCGTCAGCGCAGGCGGTTGTGGACCGCCCGTCGCCCAATCAAGCAGCTCAACAGTATGCACAATAGGCACATCGGTCCCGCCACCGATTTGCATCATGCACCCGATGTTCCCGGCAGAGATGATATCCGGTGTCAGCGCCTCGAGCGTTTCAACCTTGCGGGCCTTTAGCTGTTTTGAAATCTCAGGCTGCATTAGGTTATAGGTGCCTGCTGACCCGCAGCACAGGTGGCTGTCTGCTGGTTCCAGCACCGTAAATCCAGCTTTCTTGAGTAAGTCCTTGGGGTAGGTCTTAATCTGCTGGCCGTGCTGCAGCGAACAAGCCGCGTGATAGGCCACCTTGGTGCCTTTGTCTTCGCCTTCGGGCAGATCAAGCTTCATCAGGATTTCCGAGACATCCATCGCGATGGCAGAAACACGGGCGGCATCTTCGGCCATCGCGTCATTGCGGAACATATGACCATAGTCTTTCACTGTCGTCCCGCAGCCCGAGGTGTTGATGACAATCGCGTCCAGCCCCTCGCCATCCATTTCCTTGGCCCAGGCGCGGATATTCTTGGCTGCGGTCGCATGGCTTTCATCTTCCTTGCCCATGTGATGGGTCAGCGCACCACAACAGCCAGCGCCTTCGGCCACGACAACCTCGGCCCCCAGTCGCGTCAGCAGGCGGATCGTTGCGTCGTTGATATCGGTGTTCAGCGCCTTTTGGGCGCAGCCTGTCATCAGCGCGACGCGCATTTTTTTGTCTTTGGTCGGGAAGGTCTGCGGATCATCATTGCGGCTGACCGGCGGGATCGTCTTTGGCGCCATCTCTAGCATCGCGCGCAGGCGGGCATCGGGCATCAGCCTTGCAAAGGGGCGGCCAATCTTGGCACCCAAGAGGGCGACGCGGAACCGCATGGGATAGGGCAGGATACGCGCCAAAATCCAGCGCAGCGCACGATCAGAAAAGGGCCGGTCATAGTTTTTCTCGATATAGGCGCGCGCGTGATCGACAAGATGCATGTAATGCACGCCGGACGGGCAGGTCGTCATGCAGGCCAGGCAGGATAGGCAGCGGTCGATGTGTTTGACCGTCTTTTCATCCGGCTTGCGCTCATTTTCAAGCATGTCTTTGATCAGGTAGATACGGCCTCGCGGGCTATCCAACTCATCACCCAATACCTGATAGGTGGGGCAGGTCGCCGTGCAGAAACCGCAATGGACGCAGGACCGTAGGATCTCATTAGACCGTTGGATCGCAGGGTCGGTCAGTTGTTCTGGTGTAAAGGTCGTTTGCATCAGCTCATGATCCCGGAATTAAGAATACCGCGTGGGTCGAATTTTGCGCGCAGGCCGTTGGTGATCGCAGCCAGTGCCGGAACTTCTGGCTGGAAGGTAGGCACATTTGCAGTGCCGCGGATCAGGGTCGCATGCCCGTCGAAGTTACCCAAGGCCGACCGCAGATCGCGGCCCGTATCCGTCAGCGCCCAGATCAAGCCGCCGCCCCAGTCGTATTGCACCGCCTTGGCGTCCATACGAGAGACGAGTTCTGCCGCTTCCGATGGTTTGGCCGAGATACGCCAGACGTCACCTTCCGCCTGCGCAAAACCCGTGACATCGCGCACATCTTTCCAATCCGCGCCATCATCAACGGTGATGTCAACCGGGCCATAAGGTTTGAGCAGCTCTTGCAGTTTGCCGGCACGGTAATTCACTGAATCTTCAAACCCTTCGATCCGCAGCATTGTGACAGGGTCATCGCTTGGACCCTTGGGGAAATGCGCGGCCCCCGTCGCCTCGAAAGGCGATCCAAGTGCGGCAGAAAGGGCTTGAATGGCCTGCGCATCGGTCAAACCATGCAGACGCAGCGTGCCGACACAGGCGACATTAGGCAGAACCTTTAGCGAGACTTCGGTCAAGACACCCAAGGTGCCATAGGACCCGGTCATCAGCTTGACCAAATCATAACCCGTAACATTCTTCATCACGCGCCCGCCGTTCTTGATGATATTGCCCTGCCCATCAACAAAGCGGACACCCAGCATGAAGTCGCGGCAGGCACCCACGGAAATCCGGCGTGGACCTGATACATTGGCGGCGGCCATGCCACCCAAAGTGGGCTCGCCCTTGGTGCCTAGCAACGCACGGTGGTCCATAGGCTCAAACGCCAACCGTTGATTTTCCGCCGCCAGCACCTTTTCGACCTCGGCCACAGGCGTACCCGCACCTGCCACGATCGTCAGCGCGCCGGGTTCATAGAGACTGATCCCGCTCATCGCAGATGTGCTCAGCTCATCGCCTTCACACTGACCGATGGGGCGTGTGCCGCCGCCTTTGATCCGCAAAGGACCGTTGGCGCCAGTGATCATCTGCGCGAGTTCTTCTTCGCTCTTGGGCGTCATACTTATCTTCTTCTCATGTTCAAAAATACCTCGGGGGAACCGAAGGCGGGGGCAGCACCCCTAAGCTGCGCGCCGCTCCTCAGAGGTGTTGAGAGGGAACACCTTGGCTGCATTCAGCAACCACGCCGGATCAAAGATATCCTTGATCGCCATCTGCGCTTCCAGATCAGCGGGATCATATTGCACATTCATCAGATCGCGCTTTTCAATCCCCACGCCATGTTCGCCCGTCAGACAACCGCCAACTTCAACACAGAGTTTCAGGATTTCAGCACCAAATTCCTCGCAAAGCTCCAGATCGCCTGGCTTGTTGGCATCAAACAGGATCAGCGGGTGCATATTGCCGTCGCCTGCGTGGAACACGTTGCCCACATCAAGCCCGAACTCCTTGGACATCTCGCCAATCCGTTTCAAGACGAAAGGCAAGGAGGATACCGGGATCGTGCCGTCCAAACACATATAGTCGTTAATCTGCCCCATCGCGCCAAAGGCCGATTTGCGGCCCAGCCAGATGCGGCCTGCCTCATCGGCGTCTCTGGCCTCGCGCAGCTCAACCGGATTATGCTTGGCTGCGATTTCCATGATCAGTTTCAATTGCGCGTCGATTTCCGCATCTGATCCTTCGACCTCGACGATCAACAGCGCCTCGCACATCGGGTACCCCGCTTTGGCAAAAGCCTCGGTCGCCTCGATGCATGGACGGTCCATGAACTCAATTGCCACAGGCAGGATGCCAGCTTTGATGATATCGGTCACGACTTGTCCGGCCACTTCGGAACTGTCATAGCCCATCAACACAGGGCGCGCGCCCTCGGGCTTGTGCAAGATGCGCAGGGTGGCTTCGGTAACGACGCCCAATTGCCCTTCGGACCCGCAAATCACACCAAGGATGTCCAAACCACCCGCATCCAAATGCGCGCCGCCGATCTCGACCACGGTGCCGTCCATCAGCACCATGGTGACGCCCATCAGGTTGTTCGTGGTCACCCCATACTTAAGGCAGTGGGCTCCGCCAGAGTTCATTGCGATATTGCCCGCAATCGCGCAGGCCAACTGGCTAGAGGGGTCAGGAGCATAGAAAAAACCATTGGTTTCAACAGCACCGGTGACAGACAGGTTCGTCCGCCCGGTCTGCACTTTAATGTAGCGGTCATCGTAATTTGTCTCGATCACGTCATTCATCTTGGCCACGCCAAGGATCACGCAATCGGCGGTGGGCAATGCGCCACCGGCAAGCGACGTACCAGAACCACGCGGTACAACAGGCACACCCATTTCGTGGCAGATGCGCAGGACGTCAGAGACTTCTTTGGTATTCGCAGGCAGCACCGCGCAAAGGGGCGGGCATTTATAGGCGGTCAGCGCGTCGCATTCATAAGCGCGCGTTTCCCGCTCGTCCGAGATCACGGCGTCGCGTGGCAAGACCTTTGATAGGCGTTCCACGATCTGCGCTTTGCGTGACATCACGCTGGCGTCTGGTGCTGGCATTTCCATCTGGCGACTCCCCTTGATCGGTTGATTGGTAAAAATATATTACCAATTTTGAGATATAGCAAGTCTCAACTCTAAAGGTTACACAAGCGTTCATGCAAATACTTGAACATATAGCACTTTTGGGCCCGCTGGACTGGGCTGCGGTTGGTTCAATTCTTGTCGCGTGGTTCGTGATCAGCTGGATGATCGAACATCCGGGCGCCAAACGCCCGTCGGTCACGGTGCTAATGTCGGAACGGCGGCGCGACTGGATGAAGGCATTTGTCACCCGCGAACCGCGCATATTTGACAGCCAGATACTATCCAGCCTGCGACAGGGAACATCCTTCTTTGCCTCTACCAGCCTCCTTGCCGCTGGTGCTGTGCTGGCCTTGGCGGGCAATACAGAACCCCTGCGAGGTGTCGCGGCAGAGGTTTCGGATATGGCGGTGCCAGTTGTGATCTTTCAGCTGAAACTGGCCTTTGTTGCAATCTTCCTGACCAATGCTTTCCTGAAATTTGTTTGGGCAAACCGGGTCTTTGGCTATTGCGCGGTGATGATGGCAGCTGTCCCCAATGACCCGGCAGATCCCATCTCTTATCCCCGCGCGGCCCAAGCGGCAGAGCTGAATATCCGCGCAGCCATCAATTTTAACCGCGGTTTGCGCGCGATGTATTTTGCCTTGGCCGCACTGGCCTGGCTGTTGGGGCCGATCGCCTTGATGATCGCGACCGTAGTTGTCGTCTGGATCGTCTGGTCACGGGAATTTGCATCGCTGCCCCGCTCTATTCTGTTAAAGGAAGAGGTATGAGAAACCTACTTGCTTTGGCCGTTTTGGCCGCACCCGCTTTCGCCGACAGCCCCGTTGTCGAAAATGTCACCGTCGATGGTGACCGTTTCAGCGTGACACTGTCCCACCCGGATACGGGTTGGGATGATTACGCTGATGGGTGGGAGGTGCTGGATGCCGATGGCAACAGCCTTGGCATTCGTGTGCTGGCCCATCCGCATGTGAATGAACAGCCCTTCACACGGTCACTGTCTGGCGTCATCGTGCCTGAGGGTGCAAAGGTCGTCTATGTCCGCGCGCGCGACAATGTTGGCGGATGGTCGGATGAGCTGTATGAGGTTGTGCTGGAAGACTAATCCAGCCGATAGTCTGCGATGACCGGGTAGTGATCCGTCGGCCATTCGCCGGCGAATTTTTGACGTAAGACAACCGGGTCGCCAATGCGCGTGGTAGCGCCAGTTGTGGCAATGTGGTCAATCGCGCCAAACAGGTTGATCCCGCGATTGAAGTGAAAGGTTGATCCTTTCACAGGTGCGAAATCTAACCCTTGATCGGCCAGAATATTAACGACACGGTCCCCGATCCGCCCATTGAAATCGCCGATCACAAAGAGGGTTTCATCATCTGCCATCCAAGGTGCGATGCGGTCCGCCACCAGTTCGATTGATTGGATGCGGTTGGACCGGCTCGCAAAGTCTGTATGCAGGTTGATGACGCGAAAGACCTGTCCGCTTTCACTGTCCCTGAATTGCGCCCATGAGGTGAAGGCAGGAAAGGACCCGTTGAAAGTGCGCGAATAGATGACATCGGGCTGGTCTGAGAAGAAAAACCATCCCTGATCCAGCAGGGTCAGCCGGTCGCTGCGGTAAAGGATCGGTTGCGTTGACGGAAATTCAGCCGGATCACCCACCGCCGCTGCGGCGTAGTCGGGGTTATTATCCAGCAACCAGTCAAGCGTCAGATTGATGCGTCCGCCGCTGCCACGCCCAAAGCTTTCCATTTCCTGGAACCCGATCACATCGGCATCAATCGCCTTGAACGCCAGATCAAGCGGGGTTTTGCGCCGGTCCCAATCACCAACCGACCAATCGCCCGTCTCGCGCCCCAGAATAATGTAGTGAACGTTGTAAGTCGCCACCCGCAAGGCGCCGTCGCGGGCCTCGGGCAGGGGGGTGTTCCCGGAATTGCGAATGGTTTGGCAGCCGACCAGCGCGATAAGGCTCAGCACGACAGCGCAAAACACCTTCAATGCTGTCACCAGCACAGGCTTACCTGCGCCCTTCACGCAGCCATGCGCCGACGATCAGAAGTGACGCAAGCAACAGGAATGCCCAAGCGGGCAAAAGCGGGTTGATACTGACCTCTGCGGTGCGGAACGCCTCACGCGGGGTGATCCCGATCCAGCCGCGCCCAGCGGCGGGCCGCCCTTCGCGCACTGTTCGGATGTCGATGTCACCCGCCGAAATGGGCATGATCCCACCACGCGTGCTGTCGACCAATGGCGTCAGCAAGGCTGCATCTGCAATGGTCTGTTCAAACTCGCGCGGCGCTGCGGGGCCAAGGGCGATGACTGCGGTTTCTTCGCCATCCTCCAGCCGATAAAGCCCAATCTCCGGGGCCTCCCACAGGGTTTCGAACCGGCCGGGTGAGACCTCTTCCAACTGCAATGTCGTTTCCGTGCCATCAGGGTGCGTGACGGTCACATCGCCTGTTTCTAGATCAAGCGTACGCCGGATGATCCGCATGGTCTGCCCTGTTGGTTCAACCCAAAGCGCCTCTTCCTCAAGCTCTGGTTCTTTCATCATCCAATGGGCCAAACGGCGCAGCAATTCCAGTTGCGGCCCGCCACCCTCGTACCCGCGATCCCAAAGCCATGAATGGTCTGACGCTATCAGAGCAACACGGCCTTCGCCGATCCGGTTCAGGGTCAGCAGGGGGCGGTCATCAAGGCCAGACATCACGGTCATTGCCTCTTGCGGGACCAGCACATCAACCAGCCGGAACCAGCGGCCCCAGCCGGGGCCTTCCCCATCCGGGTTAGGTGATAGCGCATCCAGCCCTTCCGTCACCGGGTGGCGCGCGCCAAGGTCCGTGATCTGTGGCACAAAGCCTTCTTCAAACACCCGCGCTGTCGGTGCGCCGGGCAGGATTTGTCCTAGCGGTGAACGGTAGATACTTTCGGCGGACCCATATTCCGGACCGGAAGAGATCAAGACGGCACCACCTTGTTCGACGTAAGAGCGGATATTGTCCAGATAGGCGCTGGGCAGGATGCCGCGGCGGCGGTAGCGGTCAAAGATGATCAGATCAAAATCGTTGATCTTTTCCAAAAACAACTCGCGCGTTGGGAAGGCGATCAGCGACAATTCATTCACTGGCACGCCGTCTTGCTTTTCCGGCGGACGCAGGATTGTAAAGTGAACCAGATCAACCGAAGAATCCGACTTGAGAAGGTTGCGCCATGTCCGTTCGCCCGGATGTGGCTCACCTGATACCAACAGCACGCGCAAACGGTCGCGCACGCCGTTGATCTGCACGACCGCAGCATTGTTGCGGTTGGTCAGCTCGCCCTCTGCGTCAGGAATGGTAAATTGCAGCACATTCATCCCGCCATGCGGCAGAGTCACGGGCAATTGCACGTCTTCACCAATGGGGACCGGCACCGTGACGGGTGCGTCGCCATCGATCGAAATCGACAATGGGACCGAGGTGTCACCGGGTGCTGCGCCCTGATCTTCGATACGCAGTGTCAGGTTCACTTCTTCACCCAAAATCGCGAAGGCTGGCGCGTTTTCGACAACCAGACGCCTGTCCCAATCTTCTGGCTGACCTGTCAGCAGCGTGTGAACGGGCGCAGGCAGGCCCGGCGCGCGTTCGATGTCATGCAGCCGCCCATCGGTAACAAGAATGATGCCTGCGATACGTGCTTGCGGTTCTTCTGCCAAAGCCTCGGCCAGTGATGTCATCAGGGTGGTGCCCAGGTCGCCTTCACCATCCCCCAGCATCACGGTCCGCAATTCGGTGTTGGGCTGGCGCGCGATTTCATCTTCTATGTTTGCGATGGCGGCTGCATTCTGTGCGGGTCTGTCACCGATGCGCTGGCTGGCGCTTTCATCAACCACCAGCATCACGATATCGCTCAGGGGTTCGCGGTCTTCCTGCTGGATACTGGGGTTGGCGATGGCGGCCAGCAAGGCTAGCCCCGCCAAGCCACGCAGCCACCAACCCGGCAAACGCCGCCAGATGGCAAGGATTAGCGCCAGCAGGGCGAGCCCGGCTACCGCGTAAAGCAGCACCAATGGGATCAGCGGATCAAGGACCAATGTACCTGTCATATCACTGCCCCAACCGATCCAGCAGATCAGGCACATGGACCTGATCAGACTTATAGTTACCTGTCAGCACATGCATGATGACATTCACGCCGAAACGCAGGGCGATTTCGCGCTGCCGCTCGCCCGACATGCCGCGCCCGACGGGGAACATGCGCCGCCCGTTGGCATCAACGGCCCAAGCGCGCGCCCAGTCATTGCCACCAATGATCACCGGCGTCACCCCATCGTTGAGGTTGCGGAAGGGCATGCCTTCGATCTGTTCGGCATCAATCGGCGC
The DNA here is from genome assembly GCA_038533095.1 of Pseudomonadota bacterium. GTDB lineage: Bacteria > Pseudomonadota > Alphaproteobacteria > Rhodobacterales > Rhodobacteraceae > Yoonia. The sequence goes on along the minus strand of JBCAZI010000002.1, from coordinate 61,796 downwards.
TGCCTCGACCCAGACATCGCGGCTGACGTAGCGACCGGGGAAATCTTGTAGCAAATAGAACGTCCGCGTCAGAACGTGATCTGATGGGATACGCTCAATCCCCGGAATGTCGAGTGACCGGGCGATGGCTTGCAGGCGCTGCCCTTCGGGAGAGCCCGACCCAAAGCGCGCGCTATCCGCGTCGCGCGTGTCAAACATGATCATACCACCCGAGCGCAAGTAACGGTTCAGCTTGGCATAGGCTTCGCGGCTGGGCAGTGGCTGGTCAGCAGTCACCGGCCAATAAAGGAATGGGAAAAAGGCCAGCTCATCTGTTTCCAGATTCACGCCAATAGGGGCGGCGGGTTCAATCGACGTACGGCGGAACAGTGTTTGGGACAGGCCCAAAAGACCTGCTTCGGCGACTTCATCCACCTCCGGATCGCCGGTGAGCACATGTGCCAGCACCACCTCGGTCGTGGCGCGCAGGGCAAAGTCTTCGTTGGCCTGCGCCTGTACGTCGGGCGCCCACAGCAATGCGAGGACAAGGGCCGCCGCCACATCGGCACGTGGACCTTTCAACCGCCCGCCTATCGCAAGTGAGGCGATGACGTCGATCAGCAGCAATAGAACTGTTGCACTTAGCAGCCATCCTTTCAGCGCGGTTTCACGCACGACGGCCATCCCTTCGATCGCTATTCGGGCAGGCCATTGGGCAACATTGAGCACAGTGTCCTCTCCGATCACGTTCACCGCAAGCTGGCGGTCGCCGCCTGCGTAAACGCCCGGCAAAAGGTCCGGGCCCGGCATGCCTTCGGCCAACAGTTCACCCGCAACACCGGGCAAGGCGCTGCCATCATCAAGCTGCCCGTAGCCGTTCATCACCCGGTTCGGCAACCACGTCGTACCGGCAAGCTCTGCCGCGTCGGGGGTGGCGGGGCGCGTCGAAACGGCAAGACGTTCCAGCATCTGCACGAAGAGGCCTGACAAGGGCAGGCTGGACCATTCGGCATTCGCGGTCACATGGACCAAAACGATTTGGCCTTCGCCGGTAATATTGCGGGTCACCAAAGGGGTTCCATCGGTCAGCTGCGCAATCACGCGATCTGCCAATGTCGGGTCAGGTTGCGCCATGACTTGGCTGGTAACAGTCACATCATCGGGGACAGGCAGACCGAAGAATGGGCTGTCTTCGGCAAAAGGTGCCAGTGTTTTGGGTTCACCCCAACTCATCGCGCCCCCGACAGAGCGCCCACCAGAGCGCAAACGCACCGGCAACAGCGGGTCCACTTCGTTGCGCCCCTGATCAGAGGCGGCAAGGCGCGGGCCGGCAAAGCGTAAAAGCATGCCACCGTTTTCGACCCATTCCAGCACCGCGTCAGCCTCGCTGCCTGCGAGGTTGGCGACATCGGCCAGAATGATCACATCAGGATTGGCCAGCAGGATATCATCCAAAGTGCCGTCGATGATGTCTGCCGTCGGCTCCAAGGCTTCGCGCAGATAAAAGAGCGGTGATAGCAATTCTAGCCCTTCACGATCGTCACGCCCAGCGATCAGTGCCACCTCGCGCCGTTTCAGCGCATCGTCGGTCAGGCTGACGGCGCCAGCTGACCTACGACCTGTCACTTCGAACCTTGTGATCCTGTTGCGCAGTTCGGGCGGCAGAACCATCGCGGTTTCCGCAACAGGTTCGCCCGGCGCAAAGACAAGTGGCACACTGGCCAATTGCCGTTCAACACCCGCCGGGTCCAACCCCACAGCGGTGATCGCCGTTTCCAGCGGATTGCCAATGGGGGATCGGGTTGCTGAGACAATGACCTCGCCATTTTCAAATCGCGCGGGCCGCACGCCTATGGTTTGGCGCGGGGTTTGGAAAACGGTGACACCCCCGCGCATTTCCAGTTCTGCCAGTAAATCTTCGCGCCCGTCCCAATCCAGCCCATCGGAAATCCAGTAGGTCTCGAAATTCCCTTCGGTTTCGGCAAACCACGCCGCCGGATCAACAGGTTGCCAAGGCTGCGGTTGCATGCTTGGCAAACGGTTTTGCCAGTCAGCAGGTGCTGCGAAGGGCAATTCGCCCACGGGCAGGTCGTTCAAGTTGATCACTGCCGTGCGCCGATCCGCCAGTGCAGCTTCGGTCAGCAGCGTATCAACCCGGTCAAGTCGTGCTTGCCATGTCGGTGCGCCCGCCCAGGACCCATCAAGAACGATCACCAGATCGCCAGATCCTTCACGCGCATTCTGCGGGTTCAGCACAGGGCCGGCAAAGCCAATGATTGCCGCCGCGACAGCCAAGGTGCGCAACAATAACAGCCACCACGGGGTGCGATCGGTTTGGTTTTCATCATCCGTCAGGCCCAGCAGCAGTGCCACACCTGGAAACCGGCGGCGGATCGGTGCAGGCGGGACAGCGCGCAGCAAAATCCACAGGATCGGCAAGGCGATCAGGCCAAGCAGCAGCCAAGGTGCGGCGAAACCTATGGGACCGATGGACCACATCAGGTATGATGCTCCAACGCGCCATAGAGCCACAAGAGGGCGCTGGTTGCACTTTCACCAGTGTGATGTGTTTGAAACTGCCAGCCCGTGACGCGGGCGAGGTTTTGTAGGTGGTCTTTGCGTTCGGCCAGACGGTCAAGGTAGCGCGACTTCAAATCGCCTGCCTTGAGTGTCTCATGTTGCAACGCGCCGGTCATGCTTTGAAAAATGGTCCGGCCATCAAAAGGGAAAGCCTCTTCTTGCGGGTCTAGCACCTGCAAAAGCGCACCACCAACGCCACGATCTGCCGCACGCATCAGCGCTTCTTCGATGGGTTTGATATCGCCCAGAAAGTCACTGATGAAAAAAGCGCGCGAATGGGGCAGCATGCCTTGCGCCTCTGGTGCGCCATAGTCAGTGTCGTCGTCCTGGCCCAGCATTTGCGCCATCTGCATCAACTGCGCCTCGCCCCGGCGTGGCGGTAAGCGCAAGCCAGTGAGCCCAACGCGTTCACCGCCCCGGATCAACAGGATGGCGCAGGCCAAACCTAGGGTCCGCGCGCGCTGCCCTTTGGTGGGCAGTTTTTCGTCGGAACCGAAGGACATCGACGCTGCCTGATCCACCCAAAGGATGACCGACTGCGCGATTTGCCATTCTTTGTCCTGCACAAAATTCGCGTCTGACCGGGCAGAGCGTCGCCAGTCGATGCTGCGCGCCTCATCATGCGGTTGTGCGGGGCGGTATTGCCAGAATGTATCGCCCGTACCCGCACGCCTGCGCCCATGTTCACCCAACAAGACCGCAGATGCCAAATGCTCTGCCTCCGCCAGAAGCGGGGGCAACGGGGCGGCGAGCGCCTCGGCGTCCGATCTCAGGGCGAGGGGGTTGGTCATGCAGCGCTGGCCACGGTCGTGATTTGGTCAGCCACAGTATTGATGACGTGGTGAATGCTCTCACCCCGTGCGCGGGCAGCAAATGACAGCGCCATCCGGTGTTCCAGAACAGGCACTGCCATTGCGCGGACATCTTCGGCGGATGGGGCGAGGCGGCCTTCCAGCAGCGCTTGGGCGCGTACGGTCAGCATCAGCGCTTGAGCAGCACGGGGGCCGGGGCCCCAGCTGACGTTCTGGCGGATAATGTCCGGGGCATTTTCATCATCGGGGCGGCAAGCCCGCACCAGATCAAGGATCATCTCGACGATGTTTTCACCCACCGGCATGCGGCGCAGCAGGGTTTGCGCATCGAGCAGCTCTTGTGCGGTGAAGACGGCCTTGGATTTGGCCTCTTCCACCCCGGTCGTTGCGATCAGGATGTCCTTTTCGGTTTCACGATCAGGGTAGGGCACATCGATTTGGACAAGGAAACGGTCAAGCTGCGCTTCGGGCAGGGGATATGTGCCTTCCTGTTCAATGGGGTTTTGCGTGGCCAGCACGTGGAATGGTACACCAAGCGGGCGGTGTTCGCCTGCGATGGTGACTTCCTTTTCTTGCATCGCCTGCAACAGCGCGGATTGGGTCCGGGGGGACGCGCGGTTAATCTCATCTGCCATCAGCAACTGGCAGAAAATCGGTCCCTCGATAAAGCGAAAGCTGCGCGAACCATCGTCTGTGGTTTCCAACACTTCGGACCCAAGAATATCGGCGGGCATCAGGTCAGGTGTAAACTGAATGCGGTTGCCGTTCAGGCCCATTACCGTGGATAGCGTATCCACAAGCCTTGTCTTGCCCAAACCGGGCAGGCCGATCAACACGGCGTGGCCACCGCAGATCAACGCGGTCAGTGTCAGGTCCACCACACGCGGCTGGCCAATAAAGCGGGCCGCGATGCTGCTCCGCGCCTCTGCCAGCTTTGCGCCCAGATTTTCAATCTGAACGACGAGATCGGCATTGTTGGCCATGACTTTCCTCCGGTTGAACTATATCTATGCATCACAACAGATAATCCCATCACACCCAATGGCAAAAAGAATGACCACACAAAAGATTGTGACACCAAGTGCCGAAAGCATCGCACAAAGCGCGCGTGCTGCCCAAAAAGGCGGTTTACCACCGGTGCATCTGTGGAATCCGCCCCATTGCGGGCATATCGACATGCGGATCGCGCGCGATGGGACATGGTTTTACATGGGCACACCCATTGGGCGGCCGGAATTGGTGCGGTTGTTTTCAACGATTCTGCGCAAGGATGATGATGACTATGTGCTGGTCACGCCGGTCGAGAAAGTGGGGATCACGGTCGATGATGCGCCCTTTGTTGCGGTAGATTTCAATCCGCGCGGGGATGGGTTGGAGTTTGAGACCAATATAGGTGACCGCATGATGGCGGGCCCGGATCATCCGATCCGTGTGGTGCGTGACCCCGAAACAGGCGAACCTTCGCCCTATGTGCTAGTCCGCGCCAATCTGGAAGCGCTGATTGACCGGAAGTCATTCTACCGTTTGGTCGAGATCGGCGAACATGCTGAACATGATGGCACAAAATGGTTTGGCGTCCGTTCAGAGGGTGTTTTTTTTCCGATCATTCCTTCGGCAGAGTTGGAATAGCTTAAAGCGCACCATCACTTGCCCAGAAAAACAGGAAAAGCCCCCACAGGACCCCAGCGCCGATCATCCCAGCACCGATCCAGCCCACAATATCCCATTCGTTTGTCACGCCCCATCCGAGCACCGCGCCACCCCCGCCAATCAGAATGATCGGCATGATCAGCGTCATTACAAAGGTTATCAAGCGTCTCATGGTGGTCTCCCCTTTATTCCGCCCCCACGTTTAAATAGGTACTCTGCCTTCAACTTGCAAAAACGCGGGAATTTCAGTTTTCTGCAAAGACGCCTGGCAATAGCACCCAAGGATCACCAATGCCGAAGTTTTGCGCCAACCTGACATGGCTATTTACCGAGCTGCCCTTCATTGAAAGGTTTGCCGCAGCGAAAGAAGCGGGGTTCGATGCGGTCGAAGTGTTGTTTCCTTACGACGTAAACGCGCAGGATATCGTTGCGGAACTGGCGCGACATGACTTGCAAATGGTGCTGATCAACTGCCCGCCACCAAACTACACTGGCGGCCCGCAGGGTTTTGCTGCGGTACCAGGCGTCGAAGATCGGTTCAAGACCGATTTCAAACGCGCATTGCGCTATGCAAAAACGCTGGGTGCCACGCATCTGCATATCATGTCAGGTGTCGCTGAAGGCGCAGAGGCAAAACGGACCTTTGTGAATAACCTGCGCTGGGCCGCCAAAGAGGCCCCCGAGCAAAGCCTGACAATCGAGCCAATTAATCATGAAACAATGCCTGGCTATTTCCTGAACGATTTCGATCTGGGCCGCGAGGTCGTGACAACGATCAACGAACGCAACCTGCGCTTGCAGTTTGACACGTTCCATGCCGCCAAGATTACTGGTGAAGTGATGGGAACCTGGGCCAAGATGCGGGACGTAACCGCCCATGTTCAAGTCGCCCAGATGCCGGATCGGGATGAGCCTGGACCGGGCGCAATCGACTACGTTGCGTTTTTCGCCGATCTGGATGCGCAGGGGTATCATGGTTGGGTTGCAGGCGAATATAAACCGCGGGCCGATACCATTGATGGGTTGGCTTGGATTGCAGGGTGAATGGGGGCCGCATGCGACGGTCTGATCAAGAAGGGGAACGTTTCAGATGATGTCCTATGTCACCGTCGGGGCTGATGATATTTCAGCGGCAAAACGGTTCTACGCGGCCTTTCTGCCTGCACTCGGTTATGGCTTGGAAGAAGGGCCAGAGGGGCTAAGCTACGCGCTACCTGTCGTGGAGGGGCAGCCTTCGATCTTGCCCGAATTCTACGTGAAACCAACCTTCGACGGGCGTCCCGCCTCGGCCGGGAACGGTTCAATGGTTGCTTTTGAACTGCAAAACCAAGCGCAGGTACGCGCGCTACATGCAGCCGCACTTTCCGCTGGAGGCACGGATGAGGGCGCACCCGGTTTTCGCGCCTCCTATGGCCCAACATTCTATGTCGGTTATTTGCGCGATCCGCAGGGCAATAAAATCGCGTTGTTCTCTAGCAATCCGAATGATCCCAGTCAGGATGACTAACGCCGACTGACCACAAAAGCCCGACCTGCTAAACCCTACTGACATAATGCTGTCAGCAGGGGTATGGTTAAAGATGTTCATCAACCTCAAACAAGGAGATGAAACATGGCTGACCGTACAATTATGGCCTGGGGCGAAATCCCGGTGACCGACCTTGAAAAATCTGTAGCCTTCTACAACGCTGTCTTTGGCTACGATATGAAGATCGACAATTCCGGCCCAAACCCCATGGCGGTTCTGGGAGGATTGGAGAACGTTGCTGGCGCGCATCTCTATCCCGGCAAACCTGCGCCGGACAGTGGCAATACGATCCATCTCGCCATCGAAGATACGCTGGAAGAGGGGATGGAACGGGTCAAAAAAGCAGGGGGCGAGGTTGTTAGCCCGCCCATTCCAATCCCAGCCGGGCGGTTTTCCTATGCCAAGGATCTGGATGGTAATTCCATCGGCCTTTTCGAGGCGGCTGCCTGAATGCGCCGTGCTGACCGCCTTTTCCAGATTTTGCAGTTTCTGCGGGGCGGTCGGCTGACCACAGCAGCCCAATTGGCCGAAAAGCTGGAGGTCACGCCGCGGACGATCTACCGCGACGTGGCCCATTTGATTGGATCTGGCGTGCCGATTGAAGGTGAGGCGGGCGTTGGCTACCTGATGCGCGATGGCTATGATCTGCCGCCCCTGATGTTCACCCATGATGAGATTGTGGCCTTGGTTTCGGGCGCGCGCATGTTGCAGACTTGGGGCGGCACCAAAATGGCTGCTGCCGCCCAAGAGGCGCTGGTCAAGATCGATGCTGTGCTGCCGGATGACGCGCGCCAGCAGGTTGGCCAAGTCAATGTCCATGTGATGGGCGGAGCGGAGCAGCAAGGGCATTGGCGTGACTATCTGGACCGGTTTGAGGCCGCGTCCGAGGCAAACATCCGCCTGCAAATGCATTACGCCGATGAGGCGGGACATCAGACGTCGCGCATCGTGCGCCCTTTGGGCGTCTGGTTTTGGGGTAAAGTCTGGACTGCCGTCTGCTGGTGTGAACTCCGCAAGGGGTTTCGCATGTTTCGTCTGGATCGGGTGTCGCAGTTGCAAGAGCTTGACCGGTATCGGCCTGAGAAGGACCAGACCTTGCGCGCCTTCTACGAAACCGGGGCTTACAAGCGTTAGGCGCACTTGAAAGTGAGTGGCAGGTTTTGTCATCTGATCTATGCTTGCACCCAACCACGCAAACGAATTGGATCAGAAAATGAAACGGCGCGTATTCCTTGCCACAGGGGCAGCGGCCTTCGCCACGCCCGCACTGGCACAGATGGACAGATGGGTCGAAGTGTCCCAAACCGCCCGCGCGTTTGACCAATGCCATGCGATGATGATCCGGCAATCCGGGCAAACCGTTCTGACCGAACGATTCCGAGGACCAGCGCTGACCCGCGCAGTGCCAGTGAAATCCGTGTCCAAAACGATTGTAGCTGCTTTGACCGGTGCGGCGTTGGATCGCGGTGAATTGACTTCTGTCCGGGACACCTTGGGCGATGTCGCGCCCGGATTGATCCCATCAGATGCGGAACCGCGTGTTGCCGCCATCACCGTCGAAAACCTCGTCACCATGCAAGCCGGGCTAGAGCGTACCTCTGGCGCAAACTATGGCGAATGGGTCAGCAGCAGCAATTGGGTCGCCAATGCGCTGGGTCGGCCTTTTGTTGCAGAGCCCGGCGCGCGCATGCTGTATTCGACAGGGTCGTTTCACATCTTGGGCGCTGTGCTGAGTGCTGTTTCCGGCCAGACGCTTTTGGCACTTGCGCAAGAACGGCTGGGCCAGCCTCTCGGCATCGATATCCCCGCCTGGACCCGTGACCCCCAAGGGCGTTATCTGGGTGGAAATGAAATGGCATTGACCTTGGATGCAATGGTGCGTTTTGGCGAAATGTATCGTCTTAATGGGCGGTTCGGTGGCACGCAAGTCCTCAGCGCGGATTGGGTCAGCCGTTCGTTTGAACCGCGGACCCAGTCGTTCTTTTCCGGGCTCGATTATGGCTATGGCTGGTTTTTGGGGCAAGGCGGCGGCGTCAGTTATGCCTTGGCGCGGGGATATGGCGGGCAGATCATTTGCATCGCCCCGGAGATCGAGCTGACCTTGGCGATCACATCTGATCCGACACGGCCTGCGCGCAGTGCGGGCTACTTTGGTGATTTGCAAAGGCTGATCGAGCGGCAAATCCTGCCGCTCGCCAAATCGCAGATCAGTTAAGTTGGAGTAAGGTGGATCATGATCCACCTTACGTGACAGATCTAGCGTGACAGGCTTTGCGCCAGCCGCATCAGCTGCACCGCTTCAGTGCGATAGCCGAAGGCGTCTTCACCCCGGTTCGCATTCGCCAGCGCAATTGCATCATCGTAACCCCAATCACCCAGATAGCGATCATCACGCAGCAGTTGCCCAAACCCGGCGATCGCTGCGGCAAACTGGGCCTCAGTTCCGGGGATGCTGCTGCCGATGATGGGCGTTTCAATCAATTGGCTGACTGTTTCGCCCGGTTCCTTGTACCGCAGCTTAAGAAAGCCCAATTCATCCGATGTTTCGGCCACGTTATTGGGCGCATAGCGCAAAGGATCGCTCAGTTGTGCGGGGCTGCCGACAGGCGTGACCTCATAGATCGCAGTGACCGCATGACCCGCCCCCAATTCACCCGCATCAACCGTGTCATTGTTGAAATCCTCGCGGTTCAGCGCGCGGGTCTCATACCCGATCAGGCGGTATTCCGCGATTTGGGCCGGGTTGAATTCGACCTGTACCTTCACATCGCCCGCGATGGGGAACAAAGCGCCGGACAGCTGATCAACCAACACTTTCTGCGCCTCGGACAGCGTGTCGATATAGGCGGCTGTCCCATTCCCGTTCTGGGCCAAGGCCTGCATTGTGGCATCATCCAGATTGCCGCGCCCAAAGCCCAAGACGCTGAGGTAGGTGCCTGTATCGCGCTTGTCGGCGATGAAATCCTTCAACGCATCCGGGTTGCTGAGCCCCACGTTGAAATCACCATCGGTCGCAAGGATCACACGGTTCACTTCACCGTCCTCGCGCATGGCTTCGGCCAAGCTATAAGCCTGTTCCAATCCGCCTTGCCCGTTTGTAGACCCTCCGGCACCCAGCGACTGGATCGCTTGCAGGATCACTGTGCGCTCTGACGCATTGGTCGGGGCCAGGACCTGACCCGCACTGCCCGCATATTCCACGATGGCGACCTGATCTTGCGGACGCAGCTGATCCAGCATCAGGCGGAAGGATTGTTTGAGCAGTGGCAGTTTCGTGGGGTCATCCATCGACCCTGATGTATCGATCAGGAAAACGAGGTTCAGCGGTGGACGCGCCGCGATTTCGGGCATCTGCCCTTGCAGTGCGATATGCACCAGTTGCGTATCGGCGTTCCAAGGGGTCTGAAAGGTCGTGACCGTCGGCCGGAAAGGCGCCTCGCCTGCATCGGGGGCCGAGTAGTCATAGGGGAAGTAGTTCACCAGTTCTTCGATGCGTACAGCCTGTGTTGGCGGTAGTTGCCCGCGCGTGAGCGAGGAGCGTACCACCGCATAGGAGGCCGTATCAACGTCGATGGAAAAGGTTGAGACGGGCTCTTCGGCGGTGATTTTGAGCGGGTTGGCGACCTCATTGGCAAAAGTTTCAGTGTTTGCTGCGGGGGCAATGACCACATCATCGACGGACGGTGCAGGCACGACCACATGGCGGCCCGTCGTGGGGCTGGTTATGACTTGGTTCTCAGCAACTGATGGGGCCGCGCGTAAGTTTTGGCGCATCTCCAGTTGAGGCGCTTCTTGATCATCTGCGTCCGTCAATGGTCGCGTCATCTCAAATGCGGACCTGACATCGTCTGATTTTTCAACGGCGGCCGACGCAGCAGGATCATCCAATAGATCAGCAGGTAAACTCTCTTCAAATGCCGGTTCCTCTTCAGGCACAAGCAGTGGTGCCTGGACAACCTGTCCGCCGCTGCCGCGCAGCGGTTCCTGCGTCAGCATGTCGGCTGACACATCGCCTTCGACCAACGGCTGGCTCTCTACGCGGGGTTCGCTTATCACCCCATCGAACTCTGTCATCGTAATCTGCGGGGCCGACGGTGGGCGCAGCAGGTCTTGCCCTTGTGGCGTCAAGACCAGAAATCCACAAGCGACCAGCGCGGTAGTTGCGGTCAGCCCACCTTTTGTTGTCATGGTATTCAGCATTGTCTTCACTCCTGTCCAAAGGCCTTTTGGCCCGGTTGCAGAAGTGGGACGCCGCCCATCGCGCGATTCTTGGAGATCGGCAAAGTTTTTCTGTGCCAATGCGATATTCTCGGCGCGCCGCGCCGCATCAGGGCGGGGCGTGGCATTATCCATCATCGCTTTGAGGTCATTGAGGTTGTCGGTCATACCATGTCCTCTTGTTCTTTAAGTGCGCGCAGCGCTTTTTTGGCCTCGGAAATGCGCCAACTGACGGTGCCTTCGGATACGCCCATCACCTCGGCGGCTTGGGCATGTGTCATGTCATCTAACACCAGTGCTAGTGTGTCGCGCAGGTCTTCGGTCAACTGGTTCATTGCGGCGGTCAGCCAATCCAGCTTTTGCGTGGTGTCCTCATTGGCGGCGGTGCGGTTGACCTCCCAATCGCCCCAGCCGGTGGTGGCTTTGGCATAGGTGGCGCGTTTGCGACGCCGGTCATGGGCGGCGTTCACCGCGACCCGATACAGCCATGTGGTGACTTTGGCGCGGCGTTGATAGCTGGCCAGCTTGGCAGGTAGGGCCGCGCAGATATCTTGCGTCAAATCCGCGGCCTCGGACCGGGATCCGGTGATCCGAAAGCAAAACGCAAACAGTCGGTCATAATGACGATCAAGCAAGCTGGCAAAGGCCGCGCCGTCACCGGCGGCCGCTGCTGTTGCTAGGTCCTCATCGTTTGTCATCATGCGCATCACGGTGGTTTGACGCGGGCGGGAGGTCAATCCTTGGAAAGAGTATGGAATTTTTTTGTCGAGTAGTGTCGAGCCAGCGAAGGCACTGACAGGAGAGAAGCGGCAGGCCGTGTTCTATCACCCTTTCGAAGCGGGTGAGTTGCCGGAAATGTGGGCCCCCTTGGGGCCCAGAAAACTCTTAGCATGGTCAACTTCAATTAGAAGCGAAAAATCGATCCGATAGCCAGCACCGTGACGTCTGACCCCTCGATCTCCGCGAATGTTGCATCAGCACGGATTGCAGCGCTTGACGAAATCGCAAATTCGCCACCGACACCGAAAGCAAAAGCGCTTTCTTCGTTGGTGAAGGTTTCGCCTTCACCACTGAGTTCCGCTTCGGCGTTGACAAAGCCAACGCGGCCATGCGCCGAGAAGTCTGGCGACAGCGGGAATGAAGCCTTTGCAAAAATGGCTGCGTAGTTCAGGCTGGCCTCTGCATCAACACCGTCGACTTCAAGTTCGTCCTCTTGGATTGTGAGACCGAGTTCACCCTCGACTGCAAAGGTCTGATTGACTTCGTAGCCAACGGTAGCAATCAGATTAACTGTATCTACTTCGAAACCATCTTCTTCTGAGTTTATTGAAGCCACTCCGGCACCAGCGTAAAAACCCTCAGCAGCGACGGAAGTTACGGATGTACACAACGCGAGCGCTGAAACTAGGAAAACATTTTTCATTTGTAATACCTCTTTTGTAGTTACGATAAGCGCCTGATATTCCTGTCCTTCACGGAAGGTCAACCGGATTCAAGGTCGAATTTCGAGACCGTGTAAAAGTATCACAATGACACGCTGCCTGAGTGAGTTAGTTTGGATTGCAGGCCGGTTATACACGGTTGAAATGGCTGACCAAAACAACCCGAACTTTGCCGCCAATCTATCAACAGCATCTTCCATTGTGTGGTATCTATACATGCTGAAACGTCGCAAAATCACACCGATGTACAGATATATTTCATCTCAAGATAGTCTTCGATCCCGTGGCTGGACCCTTCGCGCCCCAGGCCTGATTGCTTGACGCCCCCGAATGGCGCGACCTCGGTTGAGATGATCCCGGTATTCACCCCCACAATCCCGTATTCCAGCGCTTCGGCGACCTTGGTCACCCGGCTGAGGTCATTGGCGTAGAAATAGCAGGCCAAGCCAAAGATCGTGTCATTGGCCTGTGCAATGACATCGTCCTCATCCTCGAACTTGAAAAGCGGGGCGAAGGGGCCGAAGGTTTCATCGGTACTGACCAGCATGTCTTTGGTCGCGTTGGTCACAATTGTCGGTTCAAAGAACTGACCACCCAGATCATGTGGCTTGCCACCGGTCAGGATTTCCGCGCCTTTCGACAGCGCATCTTCCAGATGCGATTGCACCTTTGTCACGGCCTTTGGTTCAATCAGCGGGCCAAGCGTTGTGCCCTCTGCCATGCCGTCACCGACACGCAGCGCCTCAACCGCTGTTTTGAACTTGGCGGCGAAAGCGTCATAAACCCCGGCCTGCACATAGATACGGTTCGCGCAGACGCAGGTTTGGCCGTTGTTGCGGAATTTGCAGGCGATGGCCCCTTCGACAGCGGCATCCAGATCGGCATCGTCAAAGACGATAAAGGGCGCGTTGCCACCCAGTTCCATCGAACATTTGATCACCTGATCGGCCGCTTGGGCCAGCAAGATGCGGCCCACTTGGGTCGAACCTGTAAAGGTCAGTTTGCGCACCAAAGGGTTTTCGCAAAACGCCTTGCCGACCGCCGATGCATCAGAAGAGGTGACCACCGAGAAAAGACCATCCGGCACGCCTGCCTCCTGCGCGAGTTTCGCCATGGCAAGCGCGGACAGCGGGGTGAGTTCGGACGGTTTGATCACAAAGCCGCAGCCGGCAGCCAGGGCAGGGGCCACTTTGCGGGCAATCATTGCGTTGGGAAAGTTCCACGGCGTGATCCCTGCAGCCACCCCGATCGGTTGTTTGATGACGGTGATCCGCTTGTCGGCCATATGGCCGGGGATCGTTTCGCCGTAGATCCGCTTGGCTTCTTCGGCAAACCACTCAACGAAAGAGGCACCATAGGCCACCTCGCCACGTGCCTCGGCCAGTGGTTTGCCCTGTTCAGCCGTCATGATAATGGCGAGGTCCTCTTGATGTGCCATCATCAGATCGAACCATTTGCGCAGCACTTTGGTGCGTTCCTTTGCAGCCAAGGCAGCCCATGGTTTGCGGGCTGCATCCGCGGCGGCGACGGCCTTGGCAACTTCATCAGCCGATAAATCTGGCACTGTCGCGATAACATCACCGCGTGCGGGGTTTGTGACGTCAAAGGTTTTGCCGCTTGCTGCTTGCACCCAGGCGCCCGCCAGCAACGTGTCTTCACAGACCAGATCAGGACGCGACAACATGGATTTGAGGTTCGTGGTTTCGTCAAGCATAGTGGCCTCCCAAAGGTTTCGGCGCTATCTGACCTATGCCGGGCGGTGCCGTAAAGGGGGGACATGATGGAATTGGACGACGCTTATGCCAATGCGGCCCATATTCCGGCTGCCGATGCCTATCCTGACAACTGGGCAACTGCGGCGGCTGCCTTTCGCGCGCGGACGTTGTGCGAACTGGACCTCGACTATGGGGAAAGCCCTCGCCAGCGCTATGATCTGTTCCACCCTGCGCGGCTGTCCAAAGGGTTGGTCGTCTTTGTGCATGGGGGCTATTGGCTGCGCTTTGATAAATCGTTCTGGTCGCATCTGGCGGCAGGCCCTTTGGCCCATGGTTGGTCAGTGGCGATGCCGTCCTATGATCTTTGTCCTGATGTACGGATCACGGATATCAGCCGCCAGATTTTGGCAGCGATTGCGACGGCGTCGTCGCGCGCGCCCGGCCCCATCCGATTGGTGGGGCATTCAGCGGGTGGGCATTTGGTTGCGAGGGCCAGCGTGGCCACGAGGGGGGCGCGCTGGCAGGACAGGCTTGTGAAAACCGTCGCTATTTCACCCGTGGCTGATCTTGCGCCCCTGATGCGGACCTCAATGAATGCAGACTTGAAAATTGATGACGCCGAAGTACTGACAGAAAGCCCGGTGCATCTGCCTGCGCCCAAAACACCTGTCACGGTTTGGGTCGGTGCGGATGAACGGCCCGTGTTTCTAGAGCAAGCCGCTGCATTGGCCGAGGCTTGGAATTGCGACCAAGTGATCGCGCCTGAAAAGCACCACTTTGACGTCATTGAAGAGCTATCATCCGCAGATTCTGCACTGATACGCGCGGTTTTAGGCTAGGAACCCAATCACCCGGTGTTGGTGGTAGACCTCAATGAAATCTCAACATAGGGTGTGTAGAAGTTTCGAAACGCGCGAATCGCGCATAAGTGGATGGTGTCTGGGGATGACTATTTTACGAAGTGTCATGTTGGTTTTAGCTGCTGGCACGTTGGTTGCTTGTGAACGGACCGGCAATGCAAACGATGTGACCGATGGCGGGATCGATGGCGGTTTCTTGCGCGATGGTGTGGCGAATGTTTGGGTTGATCCCGATGGCTGCCAGCATTGGTACATTGATGACGGTCTGGAAGGTTTCATGACCCCACGCCTGAACCGCGACGGGACGCCAAAATGCCAAGATACGCGCGGCCAGATCACGCTGAAGGACGGCAGCACGGTCCCATCTGAGGTAGAACCTTCAAACAGCTGATCTAGGCTGACGGATGATCCCTTAGAAGGCATCGGTTTTCCGGTGCCTTTGTCTTTTACGCCTAGCGCATTGGATCAAACTGCGCGCTGGTCATTGCGCAATCGCGGATCACGTCATGCCCGCAATCGCGGAATTCCAGATCACGGGTCATGCAGATGCGCGCCTCTTGAATATAGCCTGACTTGCAGGTGATCGTAATCTGATCAGCCGCCAAATCGGGATTGTCCCGCAAGAAGGCTTCTTCGATCAAAGAAGCAGGAAGCGTGACTTCCTTCTCTAGCGTCCGAAATACCTCGGGTCGGGTGATGCGCCCGTAAGCTTCGCGCGATAAAGCATAGTAGTCATCCGAGGACAGCCCTGTACAGACCCCATGTTTGCGCCATTGGTGCCATGCCAACCCCGATGTGCCCATGATGTCGGCCATTGCCGCAGTGTCACTGCGGCTTGGCGGACGTGCGGCGCTGACGCAATTTGCAGGATAGCCGCGTTCGTATTGCGGCCAAAGCCCGTGCAATATCCAGCCAAATTCCGCCGCAGGATCGCATTGGGGTGAGTTGCGCGCGTCGCCTTCCAAGGCGCACCAATTGGCCGACCACGACAGTGACATGACATAGTAGTCAAATTCGCCAGCACGATCTTGCGCGGCAAGCGGTGATGCCATCAGGCCCAATAGGACAAACAGGCGGTGCATTTTGATCTTTCCAATTTTCATATGCGCCACTATATACGCCTTAAGTTCCTCGACAATGCGAACCCGGCTGCCACCGCAGTCTGCCCAACTCAAGGGCGCGGGACAGGCTTGTCTGTTGACATGATGGAGATGAGAAAGATGTCCGATAAACCGATTATGGCCAAAGCCACTGCTGTTTGGCTTTGTGACAATACAACACTGACGTTCAAACAAATTGCGGACTTCTGCGGTTTCCACGAATTGGAAGTGCAGGGCATTGCCGATGGTGATGTGGCGACAGGCGTGAAAGGCTTTGATCCGATTGCCAACAATCAGTTGACCCAAGAAGAGATCGATAAGGCCGAGGCCAATCCGCTGCACAAGCTGAAGCTTAAGTTTTATGCGGCAGCTGCGGGCGAGGAAAAGCGCCGCGGTCCGCGCTACACCCCACTGTCCAAGCGACAGGATCGTCCGGCATCAATCTATTGGTTGGTTAAGTTCCATCCAGAGCTGACAGACGGGCAGATTTCCAAGCTTGTCGGCACGACCAAGCCCACCATTCAGGCAATCCGTGACCGGACGCATTGGAATATCAACAACATCGAACCGATTGATCCTGTTGCCTTGGGCCTGTGCAAGCAGTCTGAATTGGACGCGGCTGTGCAAAAAGCCAACGCCAAGAAGGAAAAAGAAGGTGCCGCCATGTCTGATGACGAGCGCCGCAAGCTGGTTGGGACAGAGCAATCACTGTCAATGCCGGCAGAGCCCAGGATGCCTGCCGCAATGGCGGGGCTAGAGACATTCAGCCTGGCCGATCCACGCGATGAAGAAGGCGTGGAAGAGGAAGCCACTGACGATCGCGATGTTGCGGATGCAGACAGCTTCTTTAACCTGCCTGACGATGACGACAGCAAAGACTGAAGTAAGGCAATTGCTGCGACAGGGGCGTCCTATCGGGCGCCCTTTTGCGTTTAGGCCGGGCGGCGTGCCACGATAAAACGCGCAGATTTGTTTTTGCCGTGATAACCGGTCTCGATCCCCTGAAAACCTGCATCGCTCACCGCGGCCTCAAGCTGCTTGGCATCAAAAAGCAAGACACCAGGCGCTTTGCCAAAAAGCTTCATGATTTTGATCACAGGCGGGATGAACATATTCATGTCGCGCAGGCAGGTGGTTTTGGAAATCAGATACCCACCCGGTTTGATCTGGTGGTGCAGATAAGCAAGAGTTGCTGTCAGATCATCGACCAGATGCAATATGCTAAAGGCGCAGATCGCGTCAAAAGGGGCCTCAGCCAGCGTTTGCGTTGTCGCGCCTAGCCGAAAACGGACGTTTGTTATGTTTTGGGCGGCACGCTTGCTTTCGGCGATTTCAAGCATTTTGCCCGACAAATCGGTTGCGGTGATCTGCGCGACGGCTGATGCCAGCGTCAGCGCGGTTGTCCCGGTGCCGCATCCCACCTCAAGCACATGATCATCGGGGCGCAGATAGTGCCGCGTGCGATCCAAGGTCTCTTGATACGCGGCCTCATCCGCAACGGGGGTGGCTGCATATTTCTTTGCGGTTCGATCCCAAAATGATGCATCGGCCATCACTGTCTCCTGAACGCGCTACCTGCCGCCTAGATCGGGTCCAAAGTGGCTTCGACCAGATCGGCAAAGGCGGCGCTGTCTATCCGTGTGGAGTCTGCATAGACCGCAAATTCGGCGGTGGCATCCAGACGTTGCGGATTTGTACTAGCAGGCAGGACCTCAAGATCTGTGATCCATAATACTTCAACATCAAAACTGACCCGTGCCAGCACGCAGTTCCCCAGTTCTGCACGCAAGACATCGCAAGCGGCCTGCGCCTGTTGCAGCAGCGCGATACGCGATTGCGCGTCATTGGCTGGGGCCAGATCGCCCGTGAACGGCAAAGCAACTTTCGCTGTCAGCAGCTGTCCATTTTCCACTGTTTGCGGCGTACCAAGATCTGCCAGCGGGACAAAGCTTAGGCGGCCGTTCATCACCCAGTCGCCATCACGATTTTCGCGGGCCTCTGCATAGATGACATCACATGCGGTGCCAATCGTCGCCACCACGTCGCTACAATATTCAATCAACTGCGCAGGCGCCCGTGCAGCGGCATAGAGTGCTAGCTGATCATTGCTCGGCGGCGTTTCACCGGATTGCAGCAGGTCATCAACAGGCACGATCTTTTCCACGCTGACGTAACGCGCCGATGTGAACGCATCTGGGATAAAGACCTCTCGCAGTGCGGGCCTGTCGTTGAGCCATTGAAACGGGTCTTCAGGTGCGGGTTCGGCTGCAGTTTCCTCCGTTACCGCAGGTTGTTCCAGCGGGGTGAACATTGCCATGCGGGCGTTCACCCAGCCCATGACATTTGGTCCACCAAAGTTCAGCGCAATGACCGGGCCGGCGAGAATGACAAGAAACAACAAGAATGAAAGGAAACCACGTTTCATTGGCTGTTCCTTTCGACTGCAACTGGGTCTAGGGCGCTGATGTCGCCACCGACGGCTGCGCGCAGTAGGTCGTCTTGCAGCGCCGCAACGGCAGCAGTGCGCGTTTCAAAATCACCGATCATGAGATGATCGGTTTCGACCATTTGAATGTCCTGCCCTGTCAATGGGCCATAGCTTAACGGGGTCTCAGGCACCGGTCCCAGCAGCACATGGGCGGCATCACGGGCGGTCATGGTATTTGCACGCGCATTCACGCCTAGGGTTTGCGTATACCAACGATCATAGGCCGCATAGCCTTTCGAATAAGAAAGCATAAGATTGCGGTCAGGCAGGCTGCCCGCCTCGGATTTGAGCGATCCAATCCAATCGGACTGTGGCGTCCGCCATGGGCGGATCATGCAATCGCGCGGCGCATCGTCCGCGCCATATTGATAGGGGGGCAGAAAATCGCTGACCAACAGTGCTTCGACCGATGTATCAGCGGGCAGGTTGGCAACACCGGAAAAATCCGCGCCGATCAGTGCAACATGCGCGATGGTGACATCCGCGGCGGCGTGCAGGTTCCAGACAATACCATCGCCCATGTTCTGCAACACCAGATAAAGCGGTGCGGATGTATCGGTCAGGAACACATCAAGTGAGGTTTTGGTGCCTGCAAGTGCCATGCCCGTCGTGATGTCCGCACCGTCTTGCGTGACCGCTTCAACATTTTGCAAGACTTGATCCACCATCTGTGCATCTGAAAACGCGTGTAGCGGTCCGGGCAACATGGCGTTTTCGATACGCACGCCCATCACTTTTTCACCCTCCGCGGGGCTGCGCAAACTACAGTCACTGTTTCGCGCAATTGGGATGATAGCACCGGTCGCCGTGTTTTGGGTGGGCAGGCTGACCTGCGTTGCAACATCCGTCAGCGTCAGTGGTGCGTCCCCTGCGTGTAGAACTGCAGGCGTGGGGAAGATGGGCCCCGCGTTGGACATCGTATCGGTTTCGGCGATGTCTTGGGGATCACTTGCTGTCACCTCTCCTGCACCACCCGTTACCATGGCCTTTAAATCCTCTGGCAGCGCCTGCCATCCATAAAACCCGCCGGCCCCCAAACCTGCCAGCACAAAAACCCAGATGATACCATTGCGAATAGGATGCGACCCGCGTTCCACGTTATAGTCAAAATCTGACATATCGCGTTCCGGGCCTGCGTTGCCACCCGCGCCACCGCGCTCTTTTGAAATGCGGCTCAGCCGCTCTGCAAAGTCTTCTTGGCGTCGATCATTGGACATCGAAATCAAACCCCCTCGTTACACTGTCCGCGTAATGCGCGATTGGGGCAAGCCCCGGTACGAAGATGTGGCAATTCTTGGTCATGGGTCAGTGCCTTTACAGGGCTTTGCGGGCGTTCAGCGCGGCGGTGATTGTGCCATCATCAAGGTAGTCTAATTCCCCGCCGACGGGCACGCCCTGCGCCAGTGATGTCACAGTGATGCCGGGCAATTGATCGGCGATGTAATGCGCCGTGGTTTGCCCATCGATTGTGGCGCCCAAGGCAAGGATCACCTCGGTCACGTTTTCAGTTTTGATGCGATCAATCAGCTTGGGGATGCGCAGCTCATCCGGGCCAATGGCGTCAAGAGCCGATAAAGTGCCGCCCAGCACGTGATAGCGGCCTTTGAAGACCTGCGCGCGTTCCATCGCCCATAGGTCGGCGACGTCTTCAACCACGGCAATCTGGCCAGTGGCGCGCCTCTCATCGCCGCAGATATCGCAAATGTCGGTCGTGCAGATGTTCCCGCAGTTCAGGCATTCGCGCACAGTTTCGCCGACGCGTTGCATGGCATCGGCCAAAGGGAGCAACACCAGCGACCGCTTCTTGATCAAATGCAACACGGCGCGCCGGGCCGAGCGTGGCCCAAGGCCAGGCAGCTTGGCCATAAGCGCGATCAAATTGTCGAGGTCTTCGGTGCCGTTTGTCATGCTGCGCCTGTTTTGGCGAACGCATTTCTAGAAATGCATTCTGTCAGAAGAATTTTCATGCGAAAATCCTTCGCCATCCTAGAACGGCAGGTTCATACCCGGCGGCAGGCCCAGCCCTTCGGTCATCTTGCTCATCTCTTCTTGCGCGCGCGCGGTCGCTTTGCTTTGCGCGTCTTTGATTGCGGCAAGGATCAGGTCTTCGACCACCTCTTTGTCATCACCATTAAAGATGGATGGATCAATATCCAGCCCCTTCAATTCGCCCTTGGCCGTTGCCGTTGCCTTGACCAGGCCAGCACCGCTGACGCCTTCGACCATCATGGTTTCCAGGTCCTCTTGCATCTGGGCCATTTTGCCCTGCATTTCCTGGGCTTGCTTCATCATCTTGGCCATATCGCCAAGCCCGCCAAGTCCTTTGAGCATGTCACTCAACTCCCGTCAGTTTTGTCACGTTTCAACGGGGCAGTGTAAAGCACTACGCCCACACACACCAGTGCGGCAAAAATGATGAAGAGTGTTTTGCTGCCGGCACAGCCTTCTGCAATTTCGGCTGCTTTTATAGCTTCCATCTCGCCCCAGCCGGTTGCCAGAAATGTGGTCAGGCTCCAGCCGACAACAACGACCAACCCGCCCCATTCACTACGGAACCGCACAGTGAGTGCGGTAGCGACGATTAGCAGCAGAACGACTGGTGTTTGCAGAGCATAGAGTAGCTCTTCAAATGATGTGACGGGATTGCCGTCCCAATTTGGGCGCATCTTGTCACAGACCTCTGCCCATGCGGGTGCTGGCGCAAGGAAAGCCGCACCCCAGATCAGTCTTCGTCGAATGGGTCCCATTCATCATCCACTTCGGGCAGCGCATCTTCCAGCGCATGCTGTTCTTTTTCGGCCTCGGTGCGGATTTCGGTGATCTTGGCCTTGGGGAAGGCGGCAATCACGGCCTTGACCAGCGGATGTTCCTGCGCCTCTTGCAGCAGCGCATTCTCAGCCGCATCCCGTGTTTCTGCAATTGTCGGGCCACCACCATCGGCCACGCTGATGGCCCAGCGATTGCCGGTCCAGGCTTGCAGACGCGCACCTAGACGTCCCACCAGATCGCGCGCGGCATCGGGCGTTGGGTTCACCTCAATCCGCCCCGGTTGGTAGCTGACCAGACGCAGCCCGGTTTCGACCTCGACCAATAGTTTCACATCGCGATGGGTGCGTATCAGTTCGACGACATCTTCAAAGCGGGCGTAATGTTGCAGCGCATCCGTTTCCAAAGCGACCGCCGTTTGCGCGCCAGAGGCGGTTGGTCCGTTAGGTGCTGTATGTGTGGGCGCAGGCGTGCTACGCGTTGCCGTTGTGCTGCCACCTTGAGGGGCTGGTCTGCCGCCTGATGGCCCGCCGGGTGGTGGTGTCCCGTCTTGCAGTTTGCGCACCAGTTCTTCTGGGCTGGGCAGATCGGCGACATGGGTCAGCCGGATCACCGCCATTTCGGCGGCCATCATCGCATTTGGGGCCATAGCGACCTCTTCCAGCGCTTTGAGCAGCATTTGCCACATCCGGGACATCACGCGCATCGGCAGATCAGCAGCCATGGCCTGTCCGCGCGTGCGCTCATCTGGGCTGATCGTGGGGTCTTCGGCGGCCTCTGGCGTGATCTTGATCACGCTGATCCAATGGCAGACCTCGGCCAGATCGCGCAGCACAGCCATCGGGTCGGCCCCGTCGGCATATTGGCCGGAAAGTTCAGTCAAGGCAGCAGCCGCCTCGCCACGCAGAATCATATCGAAGAGGTCCAGCACGCGGCCCCGGTCAGCCAACCCCAGCATAGCGCGGACCTGATCGGCGGTGGTTTCACCCGCACCATGGCTGATGGCCTGATCGAGCAAGGATTGTGCATCGCGCGCCGATCCTTCAGCGGCACGGGTAATGAGGGCCAGTGCCTCATCCGTGATCTCGGCCCCTTCGGCGGTGGCGATCTTGCGCAACAGGGCGATCTGGGTTTCCGGTTCAATCCGGCGCAGATCAAAGCGTTGGCAGCGGGACAGAACCGTGACAGGCACTTGCCTGATCTCTGTGGTCGCAAAGATGAATTTCACATGCTCTGGCGGTTCTTCCAGCGTCTTCAACAGTGCATTGAAGGCGTTCTTGGACAGCATATGCACTTCGTCGATGATGTAGATCTTAAAGCGGGCCGATGCCGCGCGGTAATGGACTGAGTCGATAATTTCACGAATATCGCCCACGCCCGTGCGCGAGGCTGCGTCCATTTCCATCACATCAACATGGCGGCCTTCCATGATTGCTGTGCAATGCTCGCAAACGCCGCAAGGTTCGGTCGTGGGGCCGCCTTTGCCATCAGGGCCGATGCAGTTCATGCCCTTCGCGATAATCCGCGCCGTTGTGGTCTTACCGGTGCCGCGAATGCCAGTCATGATGAAGGCCTGCGCGATCCGGTCCGCTTCAAACGCATTTTTCAGCGTGCGCACCATCGCATCCTGCCCCACCATATCGGCAAAGGTTTCAGGCCGGTATTTCCGGGCGAGCACTTGGTATTCTGGCTGATCGGTCATAGTGGCCTTGGATTGGGATTCGCGCGCTACGTCAGAGTAAGCAGGTGATAGGAAATGGTCCACCGCAATGGAGAGGCGCAAAAGATGATTGAATTTGCGATTTATCGTTTGCCTGTGGGGAAAGGCCAATTGGCGCTTTCTCCGATGCCAGGGCGGACACGGCATTATCACGCAGATTGGCAGCATCTGATGGCATGGCGACCTGATCTTGTGCTGACGATGACCACCCAGGCAGAGATGGATCGGAAAGGGGCTGGGACGTTAGGTAGTGATCTGACCAATGAAGGGATTGCATGGCTTCATCTGCCAGTGGCCGATTTTGGGGTGCTGGATGATCTGGATTGGCCGTGCGTGCGCGACCAGGTGCTGGCGGTTCTGGAAAAAGGTGGTCGCGTCTTGGTGCATTGCTTTGGCGGCTGTGGGCGGTCGGGGATGATGGTGCTGCGATTAATGATCGCTGCGGGTGAAGAGGTCGACGCGGCGTTGGCACGACTGCGCATGGTGCGTCCCTGTGCTGTTGAAACGGATGAACAGATGCGCTGGGCACAACGCGGTCTTGATGATCTTTAGGCGTTATCAGCGCCTCCGCAAACCAAATGCCCTGAAAATCCGCTGCCAGCCGCGTATCTGACGTCGCACCATTGCGCGAAGTAGCTTGGATATTTGGTGTCCGAAGCCCGATGACGTGTCAGTCTGGATGGCCGCGATACCACGAGCCAAGCGCCAGTAAAGCTGCGCGGAAACGCGTTTGCCGACAAAAGAAAGCGCCTTTATCGGAGGGTCCCAACCGCTGCGCAGATAGGCGCCAAAGAACAGCATCGCCATTTTGTTATCAAAGTGGTTCTGCCAAGGTTTTGCCAATGTGTAATGTGTGATCCCTTTGGTTGCTGGCGGCATCGCGGGCCAATGCATCTGATTATTCCAGGATGGATCAAGCGGGCACCATGCGTCAATCAAGGCCACGTTTAAAGCGTCTTGGTCCGGCAGCAGAAAGGTTCCACCGTGGCTGTCTAGCCAGGCGGTTGTCTTTGCTTCAAAACCCTGCGATTTCCATACAGGTAGATTGAAAAGCATCACGCCTGAATTGAAATAAGGTGTGCCCGGTGCGACGTTGACACCAGGAATTTGCAAGTCAAAGAGGGTGGCGTAGGATTTTGGCACTGAATCGCGCACTGCCCCGACCGGGGCATCGCCAAGATCAATCGCCCACAGCGCGCTGATGTCATCGGTGACGACCAGATCGCTATCTAGATAAAGCACGCGTTCCGTTTCCGGTGGAACGATCTGTGCCACGAAAATCCGTGATAGCGCGCTGAGGGTCAGCCTCTTGCGATCGCAATCTGTATAGGCAGACAGGTCGCATGTTTCGAAGTGCAAACGTGTACGAGGGTGAGCCCTTTGCAAAATCGTGGTCGCCTTGGCGCGATTTGCTTGTGTGATGCCGCCATCGGCGACGTAGATATCAATGTCGACATCCCGCCGCATATGTCGCAGCGCGGAGTGGGCCGCAACGGTCATTGGCATAGCAAATTTGTCATCGCAGGCAAAAAGAAGTGTGATTTGCTTGGCCGCTTTCGTGCTGTCTTGCGCCATGGTTTTCTTAATTTCCCTTCTTCTTCACAGCAGACCGATACACCTTACCCAGCTTGCGTGACCTGTCACGAGCTTGTGCAATCGTTTCGGTTGCATGTTCATTCTCGCGTTTGAGCTTTTTGAACCGTCGCAGCCGTTCAGGGTCGACCTCACCGCGCGCAATCGCAGACTGTACCGCGCAACCTGGCTCCGTCTCATGTGCGCAATCGCGGAATTTGCATTGTGCGGCCAGTTCCGAAATCTCAGGGAAAGTGGCATCGATCCCGTAGGCCACCTCCGCCACCCCCAGCCCGCGCATGCCCGGTGTGTCGATCAGCCAACCGCCACTGCCCATGCGGTGCAGCGACCGCCCCGTCGTCGTATGCCGCCCGCGCGCGTCATCTTCGCGGATGGCCTGCGTGGCGGCATTCCCGCCGGTCAGCGCATTTGCGATGGTGGTTTTGCCGACGCCGGATGAGCCCGCCAAGGCCACCGTCTGCCCTTTGCCGCACCAAGGCGCCAGCAATGCGGGCACATCACCTGTTTTGGCATCCATCGCGATCACCTCAAGATCGCGTCCGAGCGCGTGTGCCTGGTCGGTATAATTGTCAGGGTCTTCCGTTTGATCCGCCTTGGTCAGGACGATCACCGGCGTGATCATGGCGTCATGGGCAAGGGCCAGGTAGCGTTCTAACCGTGCTGGGTTAAAGTCATTGTTGCAAGATGAGGTGATGAATAGCGTATCAAGGTTGGCGGCAATCAGCTGCTTGTCGCCTGTATGATACTCGGTTCCGCGCGTCAGCTCTGTTTGCCGGTCCAAGACCCGGACCAGCCGGTGCTGTTCTGGCGCGCAAAGCACCCAATCGCCCACAGCAACTGCCGCGGTCGTGATGCCAGGGTCCAATGTCAGCTCGAGCGTGCCGATTTCGGAAAAACCCACAACGCGGTCGCGGTGGACCGTGGCAATGCGGGCAGCGGTGAGGGTTTCCAACTCTTCCAGTTCAAGTTGGGACATATAATAGGGCGACCAGCCAAGGGCGTCGCGTGTCAGTTCGGTCAATGATCTATCCTCGTCAAAGGTATGTCAGGCGCTGGCACAGGGGTGTCAGCGGGAACCGGACGAGGGGGCGGAAATAGCGTCAGCGCACCCGGACCGGGAGGGTGTTTTGTGCAACAATCATAAACATCCTCCTTTGTCGGATGGTTTCCATAGGCTATCCGACTCAGTGAGATTGCTGCGCAATTTCACTCTGTCGGGCGTCGCGTTTGCCAAGGGCAAACGCTGGGGTGAGAGGCTGGACATCGACCCAAGCGGGGCTCGTTGTGGCTGCTTCCTTCCGGACCTGACCAGGTTGGCGAGGCGCTCGCCCGCGCCAACCTCTCAAATTCCATATAAGCGGTGTGCCTAGCCTTCGCAAGCCGTCAGAAGCTGATCTGATAGGTCTCAAACCCGTCCTGTGCGGGGCCGATGTGTTTGATCGGGCCGCAAAGATGGTTGCGGGCGGCGGGTGCGCTGGCAAATCGGGCCGCCGTTTCCGGGATCGCTGCAAAGCCCCATGTTGCCTCAACGGGTGTTTCAATTCTTCCCAGCGCCCTCAGGTCGTCGATCAAATGTGCGCGCAAGGGCTGCGCAGTGGTCAGGATCAAATCTTCCGGCGCAATTTCAGGAAAGCCGCCGCCCCCTTTCGCGCGAAAGCTATTTGTTGCCACGACGAACACATCTGTGTCGGCCACCCGCTGCCCCAGATAGCGCAGGTCGCGAATGCGTCTGGCGTCAGGGTCAATTTCGACGCCATGCACATTGAACCGCGCAGGTTGTGTCAGGTCGATTTGGTAGTGCAGGCCGTGGATCGTATCGCAATTATATCCGGCACTGAGCGGATTGATCAGCGGCTGATCATATTGGCCGGGCTGGATTTGATTGTAATGGGCCGCCGCGCGTTCCAGCCAAAGGCGCAATTGCGCACCCGTTCGTTTGACCGCACATAGGCCATCAGCGAATGGAAAGATTGCCGCCGCATCGCGCAGGGTCACTGGCCCCGGTGGAATGTCGATGTAATGTCCCAGCCCGCTGCGACCACCGAACCGAAAGGGCGAGACGGCTGCCAAAAGGGGCTGTTCTGCTTGTGCTGTGGCTTCGAGCGCATCTGCCACTATGCGCTGCATGGCTTGCCCCAAAAGCTGCCGGCTGAGATCGGGCTGAATGGTCGCAAAGTAGCTGGTGATAGGCAGGTCTGTCTGCGCGATGGGGGCGCGCATTTTTGTAAGGGTCGCGGTATGCGGTGCGCTGACCAAGCTGCGCAGCTGCTGGCGCAGGGGGCTGTCCTGCTGCGGCTTTTTAGCAGGTAACAAGGCGCATCTTTGGTCCGCAATCTGCCAGCAGTCGTCCTGCAAGCGCAGTTCTAGGTCAACAATACCTAAGGATTTGCCATAAAACGTGGCCATCACGGCGGGTTTGCGATGTATCTGCCCAGCGGCATAATCGACCGCACCCATAGCCTGAGCCAGTGTTGTATCGGGATGGGCCTCATGTGTGTGGCCAAGCAGCAAAATATCAATGCCTTCGACCTTTGCCAATGGAACAGCGGCGTTTTCCATCCGCGGCAGCTGGTCTTCGGCGCCGATGCCCGAATGACAAAGCGCGATGATCACATCGGCGCCTGCCGCTTTCATTTGAGGGACGGTCACATCTGCGGTCGTGATTATATCGTCCACCGTCACGCCGCGACTGCTGGTGGCATCATCCCAATCAGCGATCTGGGGTGGTGCGAACCCAATGATACCGATCTTGATGGCACGTGTGAGGCCGTCATCACAGTGAATATCGCGATCCAAAATCGCAAAAGGTGCGGCCAGCGCGCCGCCGTCCAGACAGCTGACATTAGCGCTGACCACCGGAAATGCGGCTTTCGCCAAGGCATCGCGCAGAAACCCCAGCCCATAGTCAAAATCGTGATTGCCCAGCGTGATCGCATCATATTGCAGCAGATTCATCGCCGCGATCATCGGGTGGGTCTGGTCTGCCAAAGCCTGCGCGGCAAGGTGATCTGCAAGCGGGTTGCCTTGCAGCATATCGCCATTGTCGCACAACAGCGTTGTGATGCCCTGCTCTGCCTTCAAGGCCTGTATCTGATCGGCCAGTCCTATCAGTCCGATGGATGGGTCAGGTCGATCCGCAAAATAATCATAGTCCAGCAACTGCATATGCAGATCGGTTGTTTCTAGCACCCGCAACCGACCAGTGGGGCCTTTAGCAAACTGTGGGAGGGGTGCTGTCATGCCACAACCCTAACGAGAAACGATACCGCCTACCATGCCAAGATGTCGGAAAAAATTGCACTTATGCAGGGTCCGTGGCATGCGGGCGCGATGAAAATTGCAGAAACAGTGACATTTGGTGGGTCAGGTCTGGATCGTGCCGCTGAAATGCGTGCGCGGGCGGATGAATTGAAGCTGCAGGCAGGCGCCCGTACGGTGCTGCTGTGGCGCGGTAAGCCTATGATTTCTGGTGATGAATTACTGCGCGTACCAATGGATCACCCTGTTTTGGCTGATGCTTCTGCCGATCTTATTCTGCTGGGTCGTGAGAATGACACGCCAATCTTTGCGGCCAATCTTTCTGCTTGGGAACCCAGCGATCTGAACGTCGAAACCTTGAATAATTTCCTTGATCCGTCGCAGCAGGAGCATCCCGCGGTGCCCGGCGCAGTCTTTGCCGAGTTACGCGCGGTGATGACGCGTCTGTCTCCGCGTGATGCAGAACTGGCGGCGACGGCAAAGGCCGTCATGGAGTGGCACTGCACACACCGTTTTTGTGCCAGATGCGGGGCGGAAAGCACGATGGCGATGGCCGGATGGCAGCGCGATTGCGCGGCCTGCGGCGCACATCATTTTCCACGCACGGATCCGGTTGTGATCATGCTGATCACCCATGGCAATGCGGTGCTGGTTGGGCGTTCACCGGGTTGGCCAGAGGGCATGTATTCTCTGCTGGCAGGTTTTGTTGAACCAGGCGAAACGATCGAGGCAGCGGTCCGCCGTGAAGTCTTTGAAGAGGCAGGCATTCGCGTGGGCGCGGTTTCTTATCTGTCCAGCCAGCCTTGGCCCTTCCCGGCGTCATTGATGTTTGGCTGTGCCGGCGAGGCCTTGAACACAAAATTAACCATTGATCCGCAAGAGATCGAAGATGCGATCTGGGTCACCCGCGAAGAGATGGCAGATGCCTTTGCCGGCACCCACCCCAAGATATTGCCGGCACGCAAAGGTGCGATCGCGCATTTCTTGCTTGAGGCCTGGTTGGCGGATCGGCTTGATTAGGCGGCGATAGGGAGCAAAACCCATGAAGTTCAGCACACGTGAAGATATCGAAGCGCCCATAGGCTACGTCTACAAACGGGTCAGCGATTTCCCCAGTTTTGAACGCCGCGCATTGCGCCAAGGCATTGATGTATCCTGCCGCACGCAGGGGGCAGCAACGGTCGGTACGATCTGGGACATTGGGTTTGAGTTTCGTGGACGCGCACGCAAAGTCGTTGCCGAACTCAAAAAGCTGGACCCGGAACAAGCGATAGAGATTGAAAGCCAGTCTGACGGGCTGACGGCGATCACAAAGGTCGATTTGGTCGCACTGTCAGCCACGCGGACCAGGGTACTGGTGTCATTCGATATGCGGGCGAAAACGCTGACAGCACGGTTGCTGCTGCAATCCCTGAAACTCGCCAAGGCCAAGATGAACAAAAGGTTCGAGGCACGCGTGCTGGATTATGCCGAGAATGTGGAAGACGACTATCGACGCGGTACGTAGAACGAGCGGTCAAATGAGTTTATGCGTTTCGAGACAGGATTGTCGGAAAAGACTGGCAATTTGCGCGGCCGACTATCGTTCAACAGGCTGTGCATGACAGGTTTGAGCACAGAGTCCCCGATGCTGCAACTTTTACAAAAGTCAGCTATTAGTCAGTGGTTGCATTCCTGAAGGGACACTATGTCAGGTCAACCTTATAGTTCTTATGTCATTTGCACATCGCCACGTAGCGGCAGCACCATGCTTTGCGAGCTGCTATCGGAGACCAAAGTTGCTGGGAAACCCGGCTCCCTTTTTCACGAACCGTCGATTGATGCGTGGCTGGATTACTACGATCTCGACATGGCCGACTTTTCGACGAGACGTGATATGTTGGATGGCATTTTCGAAGCAGCAAAGGCGCGCGGAAAAGGCAAAACCGACGTCTTTGGAGTAAGACTTCAGGGTGGGAGCTTCGCTTTCTTCATGGAACAGCTACAATTTCTGTATCCCGATTGCACTTCGGACGTAGGGCGTGTCGAAGCAGCTTTCGGTCCGACGCTATTCATTTACCTTTCGCGACAAGATAAGCTGGAACAAGCGATCTCGTGTATTCGCGCGGAACAAACCGGTCTTTGGCATCGCAGAGCCGATGGAACTGATCTCGAAAGACTAGAGCCCCGGCGGGAGGAGGGCTACGATCCCGAAGCGATACGATCACAGGCGGAGGAGTTTGTCGATTTCGATATTGCTTGGCGGTCTTGGTTCGACGAACAGTCGGTGGTGCCTCTGGAAGTCTCCTATGAGAATCTTTCAAGCGAGCCACAAAAACAGTTGGCACGGATACTCGATACACTCGGTGCAGATGGCTCAATTGCGCACGATATACCAACGCCGACCGCCAAGCTCGCTGACGATATCAATCGACAGTGGCGCGACCGTTTTGAGCTGGCATCAAAATAGCTTGATCGCAAAGCGGACTTTCGGCGCAGTACATTTCATTTCCGGCGCAAAAAATGTTGCTGGGACTTAAGTCAGACCAATTTAACAAGCTTCTGACAAAAGTGAATCGAGCAGGCCCATCAGGCCAGGAAACCCGCCAACCTCTAAGCTTTCTCATGCCGTCTGGCCGCCGCCGGATAAACCCCCATCACATGCAGATGGTCGGTGAAATAACCTAGCTCTTCCATCGCTAGTGTGACGTTGTGATCATCCGGGTGCCCCTCGATTTCAGCATAAAACTGGGTCGCTGTGAATTCGCCACCCACCATATAGCTTTCCAGCTTGGTCATATTCACGCTGTTGGTCGCAAATCCGCCCATCGCTTTGTAGAGCGCCGCGGGAATGTTGCGCACGCGGAAGACAAA
This sequence comes from Pseudomonadota bacterium, assembly GCA_038533095.1. Lineage (GTDB taxonomy): Bacteria > Pseudomonadota > Alphaproteobacteria > Rhodobacterales > Rhodobacteraceae > Yoonia. The sequence goes on along the minus strand of JBCAZI010000002.1, from coordinate 31,234 downwards.
GCTGGTCATCATGCCCGATGTGCCACGCCGCGTATAATCGGGTTCGCGGGCCATGATCAGGAACCGAGTGGTATTGCGCGCGTGATCTTCGATGTGGCGCGCGAGGACTTTCAGACCATAGATATCTGCTGCAAGTTCTGACGCGAGTGCCGCAACGCTGGGGTCATCGCCTGACGCCACTTCGCGCGCGGCGCGGGCATTGTCGGAACTGGTCCGCCCTGTGATGCCATTGCTGCGCAGAAACGCGCCACATTGCGGCAGGATCACGGGGTGCCCATGCGCCTCTTTAATGTCCGATAGGGCGGCATCAGGTTTGCCAAGCAAATTGATATGCACCCGCACAAAGGTTTCATCAACGATGTGTAAACCACTTTCCGGCAGAAGCGAGTGCACATCCGCAACCCGGCCATAGGTGGAATTCTCAACGGCAATCATCCCAAGGTCAGCATCACCGGAACGTACCGCATCAATTGCGGCCTCGAACGTACCGCAGGGCAGAGGTGCAAAATCGGGGCGCGCGGTCACACATGCCTCGTGCCCATAGGCACCTAATTCACCTTGAAATGCGATTTTCTGCGACATCACTGTGACCTCCGTGTTGCCAGCCGTAAAAAATGGGCGTTTGGTCGCGGCAGTATACCTTGCAACCCGGTGTGGGAAGCGGATAGATAGCCACGAAACTTTGAACTGAATGGAACGCGACATGTTCGACACAATGACAATGACCAAAGCGATCGGCGGTCTTTGCGGTACTCTTCTTATTTTCCTGCTTGGTGCGTGGCTCTCGGAAGAGATTTATCACAGCGGTGGCCATGGCAAAGATCATCAGCAAGCATACGTCATTGAAGTCGAAGATGCAGGCGGTGAAGCTGAAGAAGCCGTGGAAGAAGTGCCATTCTCTGTCGTGTTCGCCTCTGCCAGTGCGGAAGACGGCGAAGGGTTGTGGCGCGGCTGCCGGTCTTGCCATGCGCTGGAAGCGGGTCAGCACGGCACCGGCCCTGCGTTGGCTGGTGTTGTGAACCGCCAAGTGCAGTTTTACGATGATTTCAACTACTCTGGCGCATTGATCGAGGCGGCGGATGTTTGGACACCGGAAAACCTGAATGCCTTCCTTGAAAACCCACGTGGCTACGCCCCCGGCACCGCGATGAGCTATAATGGCATGCGGGATGTGGAAGATCGGGCAAACCTGATTGCTTACCTCGAGACGATCGGCGGCTAAGCCATACAACCTAACGAAAAGCGGCCGTCCCTAGGGGCGGCCTTTTTTGTGGAATGTTACAGTGTGGTCACCCGATGATCACGCAAACTCAACTTGAAAGTTTGCCAAACTGCCCATTTACTTCATGTATGCAGTTTAAGAGTTTTTTCAACCCGGAGACCAGAATGCCAAATCGCCCTCATGCACGTGCCACCGCAGCCCGCCGTGACATGCGGACCAGCCTGTTCAAACAATGGGCCCTGGGAGCTTTGGTCGGTATCGGTGCGCTTTGGGCAGGGTCAGAGCTGTTTGCAGAGAGCCATCAGGTAATCATCGAAAGCCACGGGTTTAACGAATATGGCGATCTGAAATACGGGCCCGACTTTCCGCATCTGGACTATGTGAACCCGGACGCGCCACTCGGGGGCGAGATCAGCATTTCGACCACCGGGTCCTTTGACAGCATGAACCCTTTTGCGACACTGACTGGCACACCTGCGGCCCTGTCGTTTGTGATGTATGAGAGGATCATGGACATCACCTCCGATGAGGTGGGGTCTTACTATTGCGTGCTTTGCACAACCTTGGAATATCCTGAAGATCAATCCTGGGTGATTTTCAACCTGCGTGACGATGTGTTCTTTTCTGATGGCACCCAGATGACGGCGCATGACCTGATCCACACGCACGAACTCTTCCGCGAACAAGGCACGCCCTCGCTGCGCGTCAGCCTGCAGGAACGGGTGATCGGATATGAAGCACTTGATGACTTTACGGTAAAGTTCACCTTTGCCGAGGATGCCCCTCAGCGTGCACGTATCCCACAAATGGGTTCAGTGCTGGCCATGTCGAAGGCGTGGTTTGAAGAAACCGGCGCTCGTTTGGATGAAAGCAGCCTAGAGGTATCACCTGGCACGGGCGAATATATGATTGGCGAAGTCGATCCGGGCCGCAAGGTAACCTATGTCCGCAACCCGGACTATTGGGGCGCAGATGCACCGATGAGCGTGGGGCGCGGGAACTATGACACGATCCGTATCGAGTATTTTTCTGATACCTCTGCCGCTTTTGAAGCCTTTAAAGCCGGCGAGTTCACGTTCCGCCGCGAAAGCAGTTCGATCAATTGGGCCACGTCCTATGATTTCCCGGCAATCGACAACGGTTGGGTTGTGCAAGAAACGCTGGATGACGGCACGCTGCCGGGTGCCACGGGTTTTGTGTTCAATATGGGGCGCGAGAAGTTTGCAGATCGCCGCGTTCGCCAAGCAATCGGGCTTGTCTACAATTTCACTTGGACGAATGAGAACCTGCAGTACGGCTTGTTTCAACAGCGCGAGAGCTTTTGGGAAAATGACCAGTTGAAAGCAGCTGGTGTGCCCGAAGGCCGCGAGTTGGAGATTTTGCAGTCATTGGGTGATATGATCCCCTCCGAGGTCCTGACCGAACCGGCAGTTTTGCCGCATACATCCGGTGATCGCCCCATTGATCGGGGCAACCTGCGCCGTGCTTTGGCCTTGATGGAAGAGGCCGGTTGGACAACCAGCGATGATGGGCTCTTGCGTGATGCCGATGGCAATTCATTGGATGTCGAGTTTTTGGAAACGCGTCAGTCGTTTGATCGGATCATTAACCCCTATATCGAAAACCTTAAGCGGCTGGGCGTCAACGTGACCTACAATCGCGTGGATCCGTCGCAGTATCAGGCGCGGCGTCAGGCCAAAGACTATGATATGATTTTTGGTGGGTATTCGAACGGTTTGCAGGAAGGCACCGGATTTCTGCAGCGTTACGGATGCGAACGACGGGACGATGTCTTTAACCCGGCCGGCTATTGCTCTGAAGCGATTGACGCCTTGGGCGCACTGATCCCGAAAGCGGACGACTATGAAGAGATGTCCGCCTTGGTGCGCGCCGCTGATCGTATCATGCGCTACGATTATTTCGTGATCCCAACGTGGTACTTGGGCAAGCATTGGGTCGCTTACTACGACTTCTACGAATACCCTGAGAACCTGCCGGAATTTGGTCTGGGCCATCTTGATTACTGGTGGGTCAATCAGGACAAATACAACGATCTGATCGCCGCAGGCGCCTTCAAGTAAGTCACGCAGATGGGCGCATATATCCTCAGGCGGTTACTGTTGGTGATCCCCACGCTGTTGGGCATCATGATCATCAATTTTTCGCTGACCCAATTCGTGCCGGGCGGCCCGATTGAACAAATCCTCGCCAATCTTGAAGGGCAGGGTGATGTGTTCGAGGGTATCTCTGGCGGCGCCGGTGATGCCGATGTGGGGCAAAGTTCTGACAGTGACTATGTTGGTGGGCGCGGCCTGCCTCCCGAGTTCATCGCAGAGCTTGAACGCGAATTTGGTTTCGACAAACCCCCGCTTGAACGCTTCCTGAACATGATGTGGAATTATATGCGCTTCGATTTCGGCGAGAGTTATTTCCGCTCGATCAGCGTGTTTGATCTGGTGATGGAAAAGATGCCGGTGTCGATCACGCTGGGCCTGTGGTCGACGCTGATCGCCTATCTGATTTCGATCCCTTTGGGCATCAAGAAGGCCGTCAAAGATGGCACCCCCTTTGATACATGGACCTCTGGTGCAATCATCGTGGGCTATGCGATCCCAGGGTTCCTGTTTGCGATCCTGTTGATTGTGCTGTTTGCAGGCGGGTCATATTTCCGCATCTTCCCGCTGCGCGGTCTGACCTCGGCCAATTTCGAAGACCTGTCACTGATCGGGAAGGTTTTGGACTACTTCTGGCACATCACGCTGCCGGTGCTCGCCTCGACCATTTCGGCCTTTGCGACGCTGACCTTACTGACCAAGAACAGCTTTCTGGATGAAATCAAGAAGCAATATGTGATCACCGCCCGCGCCAAGGGCCTGTCAGAGCGGCGGGTGCTTTATGGCCATGTGTTCCGCAACGGGATGCTGATCGTGATCTCGGGCTTTCCGGCGCTGTTCATCGGTGTGTTCTTTGGTGGGTCGCTGATTATCGAAACGCTCTTCTCGCTGGATGGTCTGGGGCGTCTGGGGTTTGAGGCAGCGGTTGCACGCGACTATCCGGTCGTGTTTGGCACGCTTTTTGCCTTCTCTTTGATCGGGCTTGTTGTTGGGATCATCACGGATTTGACCTATGTGCTGATCGACCCGCGCATTGATTTTGAGGCGCGAAACTGATGGCCAAGCGTCCTTTTCTGTCACCGCTGAACCAGCGCCGCTTGCGGAATTTCCGCAGGAACAGGCGCGCGTTCTGGTCTCTGGTGATCTTTAGCGTCCTGTTCGGCCTGTCGATCCTTGCCGAGTTCATCGCCAACGACAAACCCATCGCCGTCAGCTACCGCGGTGAGATCAAGATGCCAATCTTCAGCTTCTATTCCGAGCGTGATTTCGGCGGCGATTTCCCGACCGAGGCAGGCTATGGCGAACCTGAGGTTGATTGTCTGATCGTCACGGGCGGGCTGGAGGATTGCTTTGATAACCCAGAAGAGCTGATTGCCGCCGTTGATGCGGGCGAAACGCTGGACGGTGATTTTCAGGCGGGCTGGATGCTATGGCCGATCATTCCCTATTCCTACAACACCATCGTTGATGTCTCTGGCGTGGCCCCAGCGCCGCCAAGCGCCGAGAACTGGTTGGGCACGGATGACACCAAACGCGATGTCACGGCCCGCGTCATCTATGGCTTCCGATTATCGGTAACATTCGCGCTGACGGTGACGATTGCCGCCTCGATCATCGGGATCATGGCAGGTGCGGTGCAGGGGTATTTTGGCGGCTGGACTGACCTTCTGTTCCAGCGTTTTATCGAGATTTGGACAGGGATGCCGTCGCTGTATGTCATCATCATTGTCTTTGCGATATTGGGGCGAAGTTACTGGCTCCTTGTATTCTTAACAGTGCTGTTCGGATGGCCGGCCCTTGTCGGGGTGGTCAGGGCCGAGTTCCTGCGCGCGCGCAATCTGGAATATGTCCGTGCGGCCAAAGCGCTGGGCGTGCGCGACCGCACGATCATGTTCCGCCACATGTTGCCCAATGCGATGGTAGCAACGCTGACGATGCTGCCATTCTTGGTGACAGGTGCGATTGGCGGGCTGGCATCACTCGACTTTCTTGGTTTCGGCCTGCCATCCTCGGCCCCGTCGCTGGGCGAGATGACATTGCAGGCCAAGCAGAATCTGCAAGCGCCATGGCTGGGTTTCACAGCGTTCTTCACCTTCGCGATCATGCTGTCGCTGTTGGTCTTTATCTTCGAAGGGGTGCGCGATGCCTTTGACCCGCGCAAGACCTTTGTCGCTGATGGCGATGTCATCATGGATGAAACGGTGTTCGAAGCGGCGCCCGAAACACAGGCGACGGGAACAGACGGACGATGAATACCACTGTTCTTGATGTGCAAAACCTGCGCGTGGCCTTTCGCCAGGATGGCGATACAACGCATGCGGTCCGTGGTGTCTCGTTTCAAGTGAACAAGGGCGAAACTGTTGCCCTTGTTGGCGAAAGCGGGTCGGGCAAATCGGTGACCGCGCTTTCAACGGTGCAATTGTTGGGCGACAGCGCTGTGATGGCCGGATCCATCACATATGACGGTGAAGAAATGGTGGGCGCGGATGAAGTCGCCCTGCGCCGGGTCCGTGGCAATGACATCAGTTTCATTTTCCAGGAGCCGATGACCTCGCTTAACCCGCTGCACACGCTGGAAAAGCAACTCGCCGAAAGCATTGAGTTGCATCAGGGCCTGCGCGGTGCGGCTGTGCGCGCACGTATCATCGAACTCTTGAACCGTGTCGGCATTCGTGATGCCGAAAGCCGGCTTGGGTCATATCCGCACCAGCTGTCAGGTGGGCAGCGTCAGCGCGTGATGATCGCGATGGCATTGGCCAATGGACCGGAGCTGCTGATCGCGGATGAGCCGACGACGGCGCTGGATGTGACCATTCAGGCGCAGATTTTGGACCTGCTGGCGGATCTAAAACGTGGTGAAGGCATGTCGATGCTGTTCATCACCCACGACCTGACCATCGTGCGCAAGATCGCGGATCGGGTGTGTGTGATGAAGGATGGCGAGATTGTCGAGACGGGGCCAACGGCCGATCTATTTGCCAATCCACAGCATCCATATACCCAAATGCTGCTGGCCGCTGAATCAACCGGTGTGCCTGCGCCCGTCAGCCCCGATGCACCCGTCGTGCTGCAAACCGACGCCGCAAAGATCTGGTTCCCAATCCAGCGTGGGCTGCTTAAGCGCACCGTGGGGCACGTCAAAGCTGTCAACGACGCAACACTGACCGTGCGTGCCGGCGAAACGCTGGGTGTTGTCGGTGAGAGCGGGTCTGGCAAGACAACGCTTGCTTTGGCGGTCATGCGTTTGATCCGGTCCGAGGGGCGGATCGCCTTTCAAGGCGCTGACATTCATCACCTCAACCAACGCCAGATGCGCCCTTTGCGCAGTGACATGCAGATCGTGTTTCAGGACCCTTACGGATCACTCAGCCCGCGCATGACGGTGGCTGAGATTATCGCCGAAGGCCTGGGCGTGCATGGTGTGGAGCCGGGCCGTGACAGGCGCGATATGGTGGGCGAGATCATGGGCGAGGTCGGTCTTGATCCATCCCTGATGGACCGCTACCCGCATGAGTTCTCGGGTGGGCAGCGCCAGCGCATCGCGATTGCGCGTGCGATGATCCTGCGCCCCAAACTGCTGATCCTGGATGAGCCAACCTCGGCCCTTGATATGACCGTACAGGTGCAAATCGTGCAGTTGCTGCGCGAATTGCAACAAAAGAACGGGCTGGCCTATCTGTTTATCAGTCACGACCTGAAGGTGGTGCGCGCATTGTCCCACAAGGTGATGGTGATGAAACAAGGCGATGTGGTCGAGGCCGGGGATGCCGACGCCATCTTTGATGCACCACGGACCGAATATACGCGTGCGCTGATGGCTGCAGCTTTCGAAGGCAAGGTCGCATAATCCAAAGCTGCTGGACGGCAGGTGCTGTTCGTGCAAGCTTTGGGCTATACTCCCAGCTCAGGCACCACCATGACCTTTCTGTTTGACCTCGCTCCGATTGCTTTCGCATTCTTCATCGTTGCGGTTTCACCTGGCCCCGCAAATATCGCCGTGGCGGCCATTGCAATGCGCAATGGGCGCGGCGCTGGAATGCGGTTTGGCATGGGGCTGGGTGTCGGTCTGGCCTTCTGGGGCGGTGTTGCGGCCACCGGGATGGGGGCGGTCTTGCAAAGTTCTGTTGTGCTTTTGACCGTGCTCAAGGTTTTCGGGGGGCTCTATCTGCTCTGGTTAGCCTGGCAGTCTTGGCGGTCGGCCAGGACCCCACAATCGGAAGAGATCGCGGCTGATGGACAGGGACGCTGGTTTGTCAGAGGACTGATCCTGAACCTGTCCAATCCGAAGGCTGTTGTGGCCTGGATGGCCGCCTTGTCGATGGGCATGGGGGCAGGGGATGCGATCGGCGGATTGCTGGCGGCGACGCTGATCTGCATGGCACTGGGTTTCCTGAACTACGCAGGTCACGCATTGGCGTTTTCGCGCGCGGGCTTCATGCGCGGCTACCAGCGCGCAAGGCGCTGGATTGACAGCGCCGTTGCCGCCTTGTTTGCTGCAGCCGGTGTGGGGTTGCTCAGATCAGCTTTGACGCGCGCACCTTAACCGTCGGACCCGATCATAAAGCAAGTGGTGCCGCGCGCCTGCAAACGGCGGCAGGCCAGATCTGCACCATCGCGGGTCAGCCCCATGAAATTCGCGTCAAACCCGCCGGACCGCTGCACAACGCGACGCAAAGACCCGTCAAGCGTGCTCATCTCGTTCAAGGCGACACGCAGTAGCACGCGTTCGGCATCATAACGCGAATTGTAGCGCCCGACGTTTACGCCCCAATGGCGCCCGCCCGAGGTTGAGATCCGGGTCACCACCTCTGGGCCGGTGTCTTCGATTGTGGTCTCTGGTGCCAAAGCGGCCACCTGTGTTTCGCTGTTCGGCCGTGCAACCGGCGTGACAGCAGGCGGGGTTGCAACGGCGACTTGGGCAGGCGCTGGTGCAGGCGCGGGCGTTGCCAGCGCTTCGGCCAAAGCTGCATTGACTGAATCGCTGATGGCCGCGTTGATCACTTCAGTATCAACAGCGGCGACAAGCACCTCTTCTGGTACAGGCGCTGCTGTTGGGCGCGCGGTTGGGCGCACACTGCGCGTGACCAGTCCACTGACGCGGACAACCTTGCCAGGGTTCACCTGACCGCTACTGGTCGCGCTGGAGAGCATCGCCGCAGGCGGATTAGGGCGCCGGATCGTGGCGCGTGACGGGGCGCGGTTAAAGCCCATGTCCATCAGTTCTGTGATGCGTGCGTTACGGGCCGAAGTAGACGAACCACCAAAGACGGTCGCAATAATACGTTCCTGCCCACGTTGGGCAGAGGCGACAAGGTTGAAACCAGCCGCACGGGTATAGCCTGTCTTGATGCCGTCACCACCAGCATAGCTGTCCAGCCAACGGCGGTTCGTGTGGCGGACTTGTGCGATGCCCGCATCGGCGGAACGACGCGAGAAGAGGTTATAATACTGCGGGAAATCATAGATGACGTGACGGCCAAGAATGGACATATCACGCGCCGTCGACAGGTGACCCGACTGTGTCAGCCCATGTGCGTTGCGGAAATTGGTGTTGCGCATGCCCATCGCGCGGGCGGTGCGGTTCATGCGGGTTGCAAAAGCCTCTTCCGAGCCAGAGATCGCTTCGGCAATAGCGGTAGAGGCATCATTGGCCGATTTCACAGCCGCAGCGCGCAGTAGAAAGCGCAGGCGGATGGTTTGGCCGGACCGCAGGCCTAGTTTGGAAGGCGGCTCTGATGCGGCAAGGCGGCTGATACGCACGGGTGTGTCCAGCGTGATCTCGCCACGCTCGATTGCCTGAAACGCCACGTACAGCGTCATCATCTTGGTCAGCGATGCAGGGTGCAACTGGGTGTCGGCGTTGCGCGAATGCAAAACCTCACCTGTGCGTGCGTCCATCACCATGGCGGCATAGGGCGCCGCTGTCGCACGCATGGGTGCCACCAGCAAAGATACCAAGAATACACAAAGAAATAGCCCGTGGAGGGCCCACTGTCCCATACGACTTGTCACGTCGCTTGCCTCTTTTTCTGCCTCAACAGCCCCGAATTTTTCCGGTGGCCTTTTATTATGCAAGGACGCTAGCATAAGTCGGGTTTTCAGAAAATACCCTAAATTCAAAGACTTTCAGGGCGTTTATCACCAAGATTCTCAATATCTAGTTGCGGGTGGCTGCCGTTACGCAAGATAGGTGAATTTTCATGCCCAGATTGGCCGTGACGATTGTGGTTTCATGGGGTTTTCATGTGCACACTGTGCCTTATATATAACGCCAACCCAAACAAGGCAGACCAAATGCGCGCAATGCATCACATGATGGCGGATAAAAAGGACGATGGCGACGGTGACGTCGGTGTCGTGCTTGAGACCAAGCCAAAGACAAAGCGCCCGCCGATGTATAAGGTGTTGATCTTGAACGATGATTTCACGCCGATGGAGTTTGTTGTGCATGTGTTGGAACGCTTTTTTGGCCTGTCGCATGCGCAAGCGTTTGAGTTGATGTTGACCGTGCATAAGAAAGGTGTCGCTGTTGTTGGCGTGTTCAGTCACGAGATCGCAGAGACGAAAGTCGCCCAAGTGATGGATTTCGCACAGCGCCACCAGCACCCCCTCCAATGCACGATGGAGAAAGAATAGCGCCCTGCCGCTGTTCGCCCCCTGATGTCCCAATCCCGCTTAAGCACCGCCCTTGAAGATGGGCTGATTGCGTTGCCTGAGGGCAACATTGCCTTGATGCGCCCACCTGCGACTTATGATGTCTCGGCCCTGCCGCGTGACCATGTCCAAGTCGTGCACGGTTTCTTTGCAGACTATGCCGCATGGCAAGGTGCGGGTTATCCCGTGTCGCAAGACCTGCCAAAGGTATCCGTTGCGGTGGTTGTTGTGCCCCGCGCCAAAGCGCTGGCGCGCGCGATGGTGGCAGATGCCTGCGCCAAGGCGGACCTGGTGATTGTCGATGGGCAAAAGACCGATGGTGTGGACAGTCTGTTCAAGCTTTGCCGAAAGGCCTTGGGCGATCTGCCGTCGATGACGAAAGGGCATGGGCGCATTTTCTGGTTCGCGGCGACAGATGCTTTCGCTGAATGGGCAGCGCCGCCGCCGGAACAGGGCGCGCATGGCTATTTCACGACGGCCGGGGTGTTTTCAGATGGCGCGATAGATGCCGGATCGGCGCTATTGGCAGAGGCTTTGCCCCAGAAACTGCCTGCACGCATGGCTGATCTCGGGGCTGGGTGGGGCTATCTGGCCGCACCCGTTTTGGCGCGCGACTGCGTTAAGTCGCTGGACCTGATTGAGGCAGAGGCGCTGTCGCTGCAATGCGCCAGATTGAACGTGGATGACCCGCGCGCTTCCTTTCATTGGGGCGATGCAACACGCCATGATGCGGCGGCCTATGATGGCATTGTCATGAACCCACCGTTTCATAGTGGTCGCGCCTCTGACCCCGGCTTGGGCCGTACATTCATTCAAGCGGCGGCCCGCCTGCTGGCCCCGCATGGCAAGCTGTGGATGGTCGCCAACCGCCATTTGCCTTATGAGGCAACACTGACCGAATGTTTCCGCAATGTGGACATGATCACCAGCAATGGTGCATTCAAAGTATTCCACGCCAACCGGCCGCACCGCTAGCGGCCTGAGGGAGAGTTCTGATGTCATTTTCGATTTCCGGAAAGACTGCGATCGTGACAGGTGCCGCCAATGGTGTTGGGCTAGCCATCGGCCGCCATTTTGTGAAGATGGGCGCAAATGTCGTCTTTGCGGATATGGACGAAAAAACGCTCTGCCATGAGATTGGTGAAGAGGCAAAGAAGGAAGAGAATATCCGCATCTTTGCCGGTGACTTGCGCAAGAAACTGACCATCGCGAACCTGCTTTCTGCGACGATTGATGCATTTGAACGTATCGACATCTTGGTTAACGCATCGCGGCAGGTGTTGGAAACAGACCCGCTGGACCCCGATGATACCTCCGTTGAAGAACTTCTGCAGCAAAACGCTATGACTGCCCTGCGTGTTAGCCAAGCGGTGGCGCGCCGGATGATCAAACAGGCGGATGGTGTGACGGGTGAACCGATTGGGTCGATTGTAAACCTCAGCTCAATCGCCGCGCGCCGGACCCACCCTGATCTGCTGGCCTATTCTGTCAGCTCGGCGGCATCTGATCAAATGACGCGGTCACTGGCTGTCGCACTCGCCCCACATGGCATCCGCGTCAATGCCGTGGCCTTTGGCAGCGTGATGAGCGCCAGCTTGAAAGGTTCACTGAAAGATCAAGATGATGTGCGCGAGGCGATCGTCGACAATACACCATTGCAGCGTATCGCCAGCCCAGGCGAGGTGTCGGACGCGGTGCAATATCTGGCCTCGGATGCCGCCGCCTTTGTCACCGGTCAGATCATCACGGTAGATGGCGGGCGGACCTTGCTTGATCCCGCAGCTGTCGCCGCCCACTGATTATTCAGGGTGCACCGCAATGCACTGTGCAACCGCTTGATTGGATGCGGCTTGTGACTGTGCAAATCGTTCTTCCAGTGATGCCAGTTTCGCCCGTTCCGCATTCAGATCAATGGCGACAGGCGTGACAATCGTATCGGTGCGGGTTTCATCGCAGCGGAAGCGGAAAATATTGCCATCCTCATCTTCGCCTCGGCATGTCTTAGGCACGGTGCGCACCCGCTCTTGCCGGTCCAAGGCATAGCCGCGTTCCAGATTGCCCCGGACCTCATTGATCAGGCTGCGCTGTACTTTCGTGTCACGTGTCACATCGGCGATGCATTGTTCGCGTGGTGTCGCGCAGGCCGCAAGAAGCGCGAGGGGCAGAAGGATAAGGGCGGGGCGCATGGCTGTCTCCGGTTTTGATCTGGATCATCGTTGCACGATGGCTATGGTGCATAAAGACAAAGATAACATGATATTCAATATCAAGGCACAAGGACGCGGAATGTCAGACGGTTTCGAAGCGGAAAAAAGCAAAGCATCATCATGGTTCCGCAGTTTGCGCGATGAGATCGTCGCCTCTTTCGAGGGGTTGGAGGACAGTCACAATGGTGAAGGCACGGCTGGCCGGTTCGAAGTGACAGAGACCAAACGCACCTCTGACGATGGATCAGATGCTGGTGGGGGGTTGATGTCTGTCATGCGCGGTGGCCGCGTGTTTGAAAAGGTCGGCGTGAACGTATCTGAGGTCTATGGTCAGTTGGGCGCGCAGGCGCAGCAGGCGATGGCCGCCCGCGGCGTGCCAGGTATGGCGGATGATCCGCGGTTCTGGGCCTCTGGCATTTCACTGGTCGCCCATATGCAAAACCCACATGCGCCCGCCGTGCATATGAACACCCGCATGTTCTGGACACCGCATGCCTGGTGGTTTGGCGGCGGGTCTGACCTGAACCCCTGTATTGAATATGATGAGGATACGGCGCATTTCCATGCGACGCAGAAAGCCCATCTCGATCCGCATGGCACAGACCATTATCCCAAGTTGAAAGAATGGGCGGATGAGTATTTCTATATCCCGCACAGGAACCGCGCCCGTGGTGTGGGTGGCATCTTTATGGATGACTATTGTACCGGCGATTGGGAGGCTGATTTCACGCTGACACAGGATATCGGCAAAGCCTTTTTGCCGGCCTATGTGCCATTGGTCGAAAAGCGGCGTGATACACCGTGGACGGATGCTGACAAGGATACGCAGCTTATCCATCGCGGGCTCTATGCTGAATATAATCTGGTCTATGATCGCGGGACGAAATTTGGTCTGGCGACAGGGCATGATGCCAATGCGGTGTTGATGAGCTTGCCACCTTTGGCAAAATGGGTCTGACCTAATCGACCGTGATAAAGCGCGGTCCTTCGATATCGCGCGCGCTGGGTGGCGGTGCGTTTGGATCAACACGGGTAGAGGCAGGCAAGACATAGCCATTAGCCATTTGCGTCATGGCGATCCGCACCATCAGGGGGGATACGTCCTGCGGCAGGACCAAGGCCATCATGTCATAGGTGCGGTCTGGGGCGAGGGTGACCACGACTTTGGCAGCGCGCATCATGCGCAGGCCAGGCGGATACGTATTGCCTTCGCGTGCGCCAAGGGCTGTCACCTCAGCAGCTGACGCCGGGATGAGAAAAATCCACGCCAACAAGAACAATAGACCCGCCCGCACTGTCGCGCGGACGCCATGGTAGGCCAGTCGCAATGTAAACGGCATTTTCACGATATCGTTCTCATCCGCCACATATTTTGGCCGCCCATTGCGGCAATTCTAGGGTCAGGCCCCAATAATCCTATACCGTCAGTTTGACAGATTGTCCCGGTGGCGAGGCGCAAAGACGCAGCAATAGTGGTTCTATTTCAAGGCTTTGCAACGAAGTCCACCGGGTCAATCCGCCAAACCCGAAGGGCGGCCTTTTCACTTTATCTCAGCGGCCTGCGCCGCTTGTCCGTAGAACAACTATGGCCTGCACGTCGCAAACCGCTGTTATTTCGTGAAAACGCCGCTGACGGCATAGGATTATTGGGGCCTGACCCTAGGACCCGCGCACCGTATCAATCATCAGTTGGACATTTTGAGGGTCGGCATCAGGTGTGATCCCATGGCCAAGGTTGAAGATATGCGGCCCAGCTGACAGCGCATCGCAAATGCGGCGTGTTTCGCTGATCAAGGCGTCACCTCCTGTGACCATATGCGATGACTTTAGGTTGCCTTGCACACAGCCATCTTTTTGCACGTGTTCGGCCACCCATGCCGCGTCCACACCATCATCGACCGCGACGCAATCCGCACCTGTGGCCGCATGTACACCGGCATAGCTGGTGCCAGCGCCGCGCGGGAACGCGATGACTGGGACACCGGGGTGCTTTTCTTTCAGTGCCGCTGTGATCTTTTGCATTGGCTTGATGGAGTAGTTTTGGAAGTCGTCACCTTGCAATGACCCCGCCCAGCTATCGAACAGCTTGACGCATTCAGCACCCGCTTCGATCTGTTTTGACAGATAGGCAATTGTGCCTTCGGCGATCCGGTCAAGGATACCCTCAAACACCGCTCGGTTTTCGGCTTTCAGCGCATGCGCCGGCCCTTGATCTGGGGTGCCTTGGCCCGCGATCATGTAGGTTGCAACTGTCCAGGGCGAACCTGCAAAACCGATCAATGTGGTTTCATCCGGCAGCTCTTGTGACAGGATTTTCACCGTCTCGTAAACTGGGTTCAGCGTGTCGTGGATTGCCTCTGTCGGTTTCAGCTTTGCCAGCTCATCCGCGGTGGTGATCGTCGACAAACGCGGCCCTTCGCCCGTGACGAACCAAAGGTCCGCGCCCAGGGCCTGCGGCAGCAGCAGAATATCGGCAAAAAGGATAGCGGCATCAAAGCCATAGCGGCGAATGGGCTGCAGCGTGACCTCGGCTGCAAGCTCGGGGTTATAGCAAAGTGACAGGAAATCGCCGGCCTGCGCGCGGGTCGCCTTATACTCTGGCAGATAGCGCCCGGCCTGTCGCATCATCCAGATTGGGGGCGTGGGAAGTGTCTCGCCCGCGAGGGCCCGGAGGATGGTCTTTTGCTGCGCCATGGGAAGTCCTTCTATGTCGTCTCTGTGGTCCCAATTGCAGAAGATGTTGTCAAGGGAGTTGTCAGGCTAGGTTGACACGTCTAACAATCCAAACATGACACTTTCAATGCCCACCCCCGCACAGCCTTTCAACATCGGAACACGTGGTTCACCGCTTGCCCTTGCACAAGCGCATGAGACCCAGTCGCGCCTGATGGCCGCCTTTGATCTACCGCAAAAGGCCTTTGCGATTTGCGTGATCAAGGTGACAGGTGATGCCATTCAGGATCGTCCGCTGAAAGAGATCGGGGGCAAGGGCCTGTTCACGCGCGAGATTGAAGAGGCGCTCTTGGATGGGTCCATCGACATCGCCGTGCATTCGATGAAGGATATGCCTGTTGAACAGCCCGGTGGTCTGCTGCTGGATACCTATTTGCCACGCGAAGATGTGCGCGATGCATTCGTATCGCTGAATGCCAAAGGGTTGGATGATTTGGCCCAAGGGGCAACCGTTGGCACCTCGTCCTTACGCCGTCGGTCACAATTGCTGGCCAAACGACCTGACCTGAATATTGTCGAGTTTCGCGGCAATGTGCAGACGCGGCTTAAGAAGCTGGGTGATGGCGTGGCCGAGGCCACATTTCTGGCTATGGCGGGCTTGAACCGGCTGAACATGGCGGAAGTACCGCGCACGGCTGTCGCGCCAGATGATATGCTGCCCGCCGTCGCGCAGGGCGCTATTGGGATTGAGCGCAGAGGTGATGACAGCCGCGCCGCTGAAATGCTGGAAGCAATCCATGATGGCCCGACAGGGCAGCGGCTGGCCGCAGAGCGTGCGTTCCTCGCGCATTTGGATGGGTCTTGCGAGACGCCGATCGGCGGCTTGGCTGAGTTGGATGGCGGGTCCATTCGCCTGCGCGGAGAGATTTTGCGCACCGATGGGACCGAGGTTTATGCCGACGACATGTGCGGTGCCATCGAGGATGGCGCGGAGATGGGGCGTGCGATGGCGGCAAAGCTGTTAGCGCAGGCGGGCCCCAACTTCTTCTAGGCCGCGAAGGAATTTCGCAGAATTCCTTCTTTAGGCGCAAGAAAATTCTCGAATTTTCTTGCTCAGGCGCCGGGGATAACCTTGCCGGGATTGAGGATATTATTAGGGTCCAGCGCCGCCTTGATCGCGCGCATCGCATCCAGCGCGACCGGATCTTTGCGCCGCTTCATCGTGTCCAGCTTTGACACGCCAATGCCGTGTTCGGCGCTGAAGGATCCGCCCAGTTCCTGCACCACGTCTTCCACCGCTTCGACGAGTGCATCCATTACCGCCGGGTCGTTGCGGCTGATATAGCTGGTGTGGTGGATATTGCCGTCACCAAGATGCGCGACAATGACTTCGCTCGCGTCGGGATCGATCGCTTTGATCCGCGGAGTAAGCGCCTCTTCAAAAGCAGCGACTTTATCCAGCGGAAGGGCCACATCGGTATTCACGAAAACACCGCCAAAGAACGCCACTTCGCCTGCGTCCTCGCGCCGTTTCCAGATCTCGCTACGTTGCGTATCGTTTTGCGCGATGACGGCGTCAAGGACGGTGCCCTCTTCCAGCATCCCCCAAAGCGTTTGTTCGAGGGCGGTCACCACTGGCAGGCTGCCGTCGCTATCTGGCACTGCGTCTTTGGCCTGTGTCGCGGCCACCTCAATCATGATGTTGACATCATAGCTTTCCTCAAAAGGGGGTGGTACATCCGGAAACAGCTGCTTGTGTTTGTCGATATAGCTGCGGGGCATGTACTCAAAGGCTTCAACGCCACCGCCGGTTTCATCTTGCAGGCGATGCAACAGTTGCAGCGCGTCGGGCAGCGATGCGACCGCAACCATTGCTGTCGCATAGGCTTGGGGTTTCGGGCACAGTTTCAACACGGCTGCGGTGATGATCCCCAGCGTACCTTCAGCCCCAATCACCAGATTGCGCAGATCAAGGCCTGAGTTGTCTTTGTGCAACGCGCTCATCAGGTTCATGATCCGGCCATCGGCCATCACGACCTCTAACCCCAGGCAAAGCCCGCGTGTGCTGCCGTAACGTACCACGTTGGACCCACCTGCATTGGTCGACAACAGCCCACCGATCATGGCGGACCCGCGCGCGCCAAGGGTCAGTGGGAAGATCAGGTCATGTGCCTCCGCCGCGTCATGCAGCTGCGATAGGATCACACCAGCACCCACGGTGGCCGTGCGCCCGGCGACATTGATCTCTGATATGGTATTCAGCCGCTCAACCGATAGCATCAATGCGCCTTCGGCCAGCGTGGCCCCGGTTAGCCCAGTGCGTCCTGACGCAGGCACAACCGGTGTTTTGGTGGCATTTGCGATCTTGAGGATGGCTGCGACTTCTGCCGTATTTGTCGGGCGCAAGACGGCGAGGGGGGTTGAGGTATAGGCCCCGGTCCAATCCTTGCCATAGGGCGCTGCATCTGCGCCGGTCAGGATACGGTCAGCCCCGATAGCGACGGCGATTTGGTCAAGGACGGTCATGTTACCCCCACTACTTTGCGCAGCACTGTAGCGAGGGTGAACTGCAGGTAAAGGCATCTCCGCGCCTTAGGTATCAAAGTCGGTGCGGTTCAGGACGTAAGTGGTACAGTCTGCGTCATAGTGGGTTTCAATGCCCCGAAATGTCATCCCGATGCGCTGCATGACCTTATGCGATGCGATATTGTCAGGATGCGCGACCGCGACCACGTGATCAACATCGATCACCTCAAACGCATAGCGCGCGGCGGCGCGGCCTGCCTCGGTGGCAAAGCCCTTGCCAGTAGTCGCGGTCGCCAAACGCCAGCCGATCTCGATCTCGGCCTCTGGTTTGCGGGCGACATGCTGGGCGCAGGCGGCCCCGATGACCTCTTCGGTTGATCTGTCGATGATGGCCCACCAGCTGTAACCCAGCTTGGCCCAGGCATCCCTGACCCTTGAGATGGCGTCTTGCGTCCTTTCCATCGTCTCTGGCACGCCCTCGCTTAGGAATTCCATGACCGCGGGTTCGTTGTTGATCGCGTTCAGGGCGCTGGCATGCGCGGGCGCGAATGGTTCAAGACGCAGGCGTTGCGTGGTGACGGTTGTGTGGGGTGGGAGATTGGTCATAGGCACAATGTGCCATGCAAATGTGCTGGTTGGGAAGCATGCTATGTGCAGTGCTGTTCAGACCTAGTTTGCAGGGTGGTGGTGGCGTGCGGGAGATTTGAACTCCCGCACTCAGGGTGGCTTGGCGCAGCCAAACGCCCGTAAGTCGGGTCCCAACGGCCCAAACCATCGGCAACACTGCGCAAAGACGTTAGTGGGTGGTGGTGGCGTGGGGGAGATTTGAACTCCCGACCTAACGATTATGAGTCGTTCGCTCTAACCAACTGAGCTACCGCGCCATTCCACGAAGGACCGATTAAGCAAAGGGGGCAGGGGTGTCAAACCGATTCTGCTGGTCGGGCGGGTTAAAACCCACCTTACGTTCCGCAACTGTTCAGCATGTAAGGTGGGTCGCGACCCACCCACCCCTAGTCATATCGCAGCTCGGTCGCTTTGCCCCGGAAAATGAAGTAAGACAGCACGGTATATCCCATGATTGTGGGCAGAACGATGCAGGTCCCGATCAGGATAATGAACAGGCTTTCCGGAGCGCTTGCTGCCTCATAGATCGTGATCTGTTCAGGCACCACGTAAGGGTAGAAACTATAAGCCATCCCCCCAAATGCCATGACCCACAATGCCGTTGCCGCTGCGAATGGCTGCCAGGACCGCCGATCGCCTGCATAGGGCATCTTGCGCAGCATCGACCATAGCCAGAATACCAGTAGGGCCGATAGGATCGGCAGGGGCGACAGATACAGCGCCTCTGGCCAGCTGAACCATTTGTCAAAGATACGCGTGCTGACGAATGGTGTCGCGAGCGAGATCGCACCAATCCCCAGCACCAGCCCCCAGATGCCGCCTTTGGCCCATTCGACCGCCTTGATCTGCAAATCATCGGATGTTTTGTGGATCACCCAGGTGGCGCCGATAAAACTATAGCCCACGGTCAAGAACACCGCAGTCAGCATACCGAAGGCAAAGTTGATCCAGCTCCATTCAAGCCCCATCACATACATGCCCAGCATGAAACCCTGGCTCAGCGATGTCATGAGTGACCCGGCAAAGAAGGCGTTGTTCCATAGTCGCTTGTGCGGCGCAGGGGCCTTGGCCCGGAATTCAAAAGCGACACCGCGCAGGATTAGCCCGATCAGCATGATTGCGACTGGCAGATAAAGCGCAGTGAGAATGGCCCCATGCGCCGATGGGAAGGCCACGAGCAGTAAGCCCACCGCCAAAACCAGCCAGGTTTCATTCGCGTCCCAGAACGGCCCGATTGAGGCGATCATGCGGTCCTTTTCGTCATCTTCCGCAAAGGGAAACAGCACGCCGACACCCAGATCGAACCCGTCCAAGATCACGTAGATCAGAATGGACACACCCATCAGGGCTGCGAAGACGAAGGGCAGCCAGACGGTTGGTTCACCAAAATAATACATCTGACTACTCCGCTGGCATCGCTTTGGGTGCCAGAGCGGGCGCCGGTACAATGCTGGTGCCAATCGCTTCACCTCGCGCGGTTTTCTGCGCCAGATAGAAGATCACAAAGATATAGGCGGCCAGCAATGCAGCATAGACGACCAGATAAGCAATCAGCGTTGACAGCACCAAGGGCGCTGGCACCTCTGCCACGGCCTCTTTTGTGGTCATGACACCCTGAACCAGCCAAGGCTGGCGTCCAATTTCGGTGGTGTACCAACCAGCCAAAGTGGCCAGCCAGCCGCTAAAGCTCATGCCAACCAAGACGTAGAGCATCGGTTTAGGCAGCCCCTCGACCCCGCGCTTGCGGCGCATGATCATGTAAGTGGCCGACCAGCTGACCAGCAGCATCAACAGCCCGGTGCCAACCATCACCCGGAACGACCAGAATACGGGTGACACGCGGGGGTGCAGCACCTCGCCATCTTCGGTTACAAAATCATTCAGCCCTTTCACCTCGCCATTCCAGTCATGGGTCAGGATGAAAGACGCCAGCTTAGGAATACCAATCTCAAACCGGTTTTCCCGTGCTTCTTCATCCGGGATCGCAAACAGGATCAGCGGCACACCCGTATCTGTTTCCCAGTTCCCTTCCATAGCTGCGACCTTGGCAGGCTGATATTCTTTGGTGTTCAGCCCGTGCATGTCACCCACAAGGATCTGTACGGGGATCAAGAGCGCGGCTGCAATCACGGCAGTTTTCAACGCCACGCGTACGCCTTCAGTCCGCCCGCCAATCAACCAACGGAACGCGCTGACGCCGGCGATCAGGAAGCTGACGGTCAGGAAGCTGGCGACTACCATATGGGAAAAGCGATACGGCATCGACGGGTTGAATATGATGGCCGACCAATCGGTCGCATGCGCGACACCGTCAATCATCTCGAACCCTTGGGGTGTGTGCATCCAGGAATTCAGCACGATAATCCAGAAGGCCGACATCATGGTGCCGAAAGCCACAAGGAAGGTGGCCAATGTATGCACCCAATTGGGCACGCGGCTGAAACCAAACAGCATGATGCCAAGGAACACCGCCTCAAGGAAGAAGGCGGTCATGATCTCATACGCCAACAACGGGCCTGCGATATTACCCACTTTTTCCATGAAACCGGGCCAGTTGGTGCCGAACTGGAACGACATGGTGATACCCGAAACAACGCCCATCGCAAAAGACAGGGCAAAGATTTTCACCCAGAAGCGATAGGCCTCCATCCAGCGCTCTTCACCTGTCCGGTTGTAGCGCAGTTTGAAGAAAAGCAGCACCCAACCCAAAGCGATGGTGATCGTTGGGAATAGGATGTGAAATGAGATGTTTGCCGCAAATTGGATCCGCGACAAAAGCAGTGTTTCGAGTTCCATTCAATGCCTCAGTTTCTGAGCGCTTGTGCTCTTGAGGCCCATATAGCTGCAATGCAGCGAGGGTCATGGGGGGTGCGACAGCAGAGCGCGGCAAATTTTGGCAAAATGAACGCGTGCGAAAGATTGCAACGCGGCACTGGTTAGCGGCGCAACAAATGCTTGATAGGCGGGCTATTTTCGGCGGTTTTTCAGTTCACGCTGCGCGCGAATGTCCAGCGTGTGATCTGCTGATAGGGCTGATCTGGCCGGACTACGATGGACCCAAACCCGCGGTGATTGGGCGCATCAGGCCAGCACTGCGGTTCAATCACCAGACCTTCGTAGCAGGGCTTGCTTGGGCGATGTGACGTGGCCGCGTCATGAATTTGGACGCCCGGTTCTGTTGTGGCAAGGCGCATTTCGACCCCGCACGTCCCGGTCAGTGTCAGCACCTCGCGCAGTGGCCGTTTGCCGTCAGACAGGCAAAAATTGTGATCCAGCGCAGGGTTGCCTGGTTGTGGCCTCCGCAGCTGTCGAAAATCCATGTCAGTACCAGCAACGGATGCGATATCGCCGGTTGGGCAGGTGCGTTCATTCACGGGCAGGTAGTGATCTGCCGCGATTTGCAACTGATGCCCCGCCCATGTTTCTGACCCATCAAGGTTCCAATAAATATGGCTGGCAAAGTTCATGCAGGTTGCTGCATCGGTGGTACCATCAATCGTCATGGTCAGCGTCGCAGGGGCGCTGACGCGATAGGTGACCGTGATCACACGGTTGCCAGGCAGGCCAGCAGTGCCATCCGGCAAGGTCAGCGCAAGTGTGACATACTCCGCCGCTTGCGCTGTGACCCGCCAAACCTGCCGATGCACGCCTTCACTGCCGGAATGCAAATGCACCGCATCATTTTCATTGCGTTCCAGCTCATACATCATGCCGTCCAGTCGGACGCGCGCGGTGCTGATCCGGTTTGCAATCGGGCCAACAATGGATCCGAAGTAGCCCATCGTGTTTTCATAATCGCTAAGGTGCTCTGACCCAAGCGCAAGCCCATGGCTGACGCCGGCCAAGCGTATGTCCTGCACAATGGCGCCAAAGGTCAGGATATTGACCGAGATATCGCCAGCAGAAATCGTGATTTGTTCTACGCTTTCGCCGGTTTGCGTTCTGCCGAAAGTGGTCATTCCAAAGCCTCCCAGTGCACGCCAGCGGCGGGAATGGTCGTGCCATTCCAGTCTTGCGCGTGTTTGGCGTAGTTGAACACAAAGCGATGGGTCGCCGTGTCTCTGATGCGTAGCCCTTCGGGTAGTTGTTGGGTCGCAATCTCCAGTTCGGCGCAGATATCGCGCAGGATGCGGTCAAAGCTGTCAGGGTCAGGCCAGCCCGCTAGATAGCGCAGATTACCGTTCCCCATGATGGCAGGTTGGCCGTCTTTGGTTACAGCCAGAACCTTTGCGGTGCCTTCAAGATGTTCAAACCAATGTACAAATGCCCCACCATCGGCCAAGGCGATGGCATCATCAGGCGGCATGCTTTCGGTCAGGCTGACACTGACATCGACACCGGGCAGGTCGGGACCCAATGGTGTGGGGATGCTCAACTCATCGGTTTTCGTATCGGTACGCGGGCCGATCAGGGCGATGCCTTTGAAACCCGCCAGCGCCTGTCGCAGCGGGTCAGACAAGCGCATGACGCCAGGTGCCATCACCAGTTTGTAGGTCGACAGATCGCTTGTTTCAGGTGGTAGGATATCGATGTTCAGCCCCAAACGGCGCATCGCGCAATAAGCGGCGAAGGCCAGGCGGAACATCTCAAAATCAGCGCCCTGGGGTTGGGCATCCCAGGCCCAGGCGCTTTCGTAGTCAAAAACCAATGCAGCTTTGGCCTGCGCGGTGCCAACGTCTGGCAGCTCCGCGATTTCATCGGCAACTTGACGCGCCTCGGCCAGTGCAGGCGCCGGCGCGCTGTCGGGCCGCAACAGCCCCGCATGCATTTGTTCTTGCGCGAAGGGTGCCTGTCGCCAGCGGAAGTAGCAAACGGTTTCGGCGCCATGGGCAAAGGCCTCCCACGCCCAAAGCCGGGCCATGCCGGGCAGGGGGGCGGGGTTATAGGGCGCCCAGTTTACGGGGCCGGGCTGCTGTTCCATGACCCACATGCGGCCCTTGCCAACAGCACGATAGAGGTCGTGGTGAAAGGCCTGCATATCAGGGTGGCCCTGGCGCAGGAAGGCCTGCTTAAATGCGGGCGTGCCTTCCAGCCGGTCTGATAGAAAGCCAATGGGGTAACTGTCCCATGACGCGATATCGAGGTCCGCACCCACTTTCCAATGATCAAAACTCGTAATCCGGCCCATATAGTTGTGGATCAGCGGGGCGTCGGTGTATTTGCGCAGCTCATCCGCCTGCACCTTGTTGAAGGCCACAACCTGATCAGAGCTATAACGGCGGAACGCCAGCTGATGCGGGTGGTTGGGTTCGGTCACCGTCAGGTTGGGCAGGTCGATCTGGTCGAAACTATCGTATTCCATCGACCAGAATACATTGCCCCAGGCGCGGTTTAGCGCATCGGTGGACTGATAGCGTTGCGCCAGCCAATCCTGAAACCCCTTCCGCGCAGCATCCGAATAGCTCAGTGTGGTGTCATGGCAGTCATATTCATTGTCGATCTGCCAAGCCGCAACATGGCGGTTCTGACCATAGCGTTCGCCCATCAACCGGGCGATGCGGCGGCATTCGTCGCGATAGCCCAGATGACTGAAATCATAGTGGCGGCGTGACCCGAACTTGCGCGCGCGTCCCTCTGTATCAACGGCCAGCATGTCAGGGTGCTTGTCAATCATCCAACGTGGTGGCGTGGCGGTTGGGGTGCCAAGGATTACCTTCAGCCCCGCATCACCAAGCACATTAATCGCGCGGTCGAGCCAGTCCCACGTGAACCTGCCCGGAGCTGGCTCCATCCTGCTCCAACCAAATTCGCCGATACGCACCCAAGTGAGCCCCGCCGCAACCATTTGCGCGGCATCGGCCGCCCATTGGTCTTCGGGCCAGTGTTCGGGGTAATAACAAACGCCAAGCGTGCGTTTCATGGCTGAGCCCTTTTGAGTTTTTTGGCCAAGATGAAGGCAGGAGCAGTTTAGAGAATAACCCGATGCTCTGCCTGGCCAGTGTAGCGGGTTGGGGTGGTGAAGGTCTTGCCTTGTTCGGGGCCATTAAGCCCGACAGCGGCGCTGGTGCAATAGAGTGTACGCAGGTCGTCACCACCAAAGGCAGGGCAAGAGGTTTGGCGCGCGGCAAAGCTGAAGCTTTCGATGAAACCCCCTTGCGGGTCGTAACCGGCAACGCGACCTGCGCCCCACTGTGCGTTCCACAGATTGCCTGTTGCATCAACAACTGCGCCGTCAGGTCGGAAATCAGTGCCTTGCAGGTCGATGTGCAAGGTGGGATCGCCCTGGGGCCAGCCATCATCATCGAGTGAGACGCGCATGATCTGTTGCGTCGGAGTGTCGGTGAAATAGGCGGTCTTGCCATCAGGGCTAAAACAGATCGCATTTGAAATTGTGATGGGGGCGAAAAGCTGGCGCAGTTCGCCTTTGTAGTAACGATAGATCGCGCCCGCCCCATCCTCGGCGTCAATTCCCATCGTACCGATCCAGAACCCGCCCTGCGGGTCAGCGCGCCCGTCATTGGACCGCGTGACGGGGTTATCAGCCTCAAGCGAGGTGATCACATGGTGATCTCCGGTTGTGATATCGAGATGGCGCAATGCGTTGCTGGTGGCGATCAGTAGCGTTGTTTCAGAGGTCCAGCCAGCTGCGCTGACATAATCGTCGAACTGCCAATGTTGGCCTTTGGTATGCAGGCGTTTGCCCAGAATATCGAACCAGAACAATTGCTTGCGCAAAGGGTGCCACAGCGGCCCTTCGCCAAGTGTGCATTGTGTCTCATCGAAAATCATGTGCGTGCCGCATCATAGGCTGCGACCATGTCGCGCGCGCGCGCGCTGACGTCAGCCACCGATAACCCCGGTTTATACAGCGCGGACCCGATGCCAAACCCATCGGCAGAGGCCGCCATCCATTGGGCAAAGTTATCGGCACCTGCACCGCCCACAGCATAGACCTGCGTGCCCGGTGGCAGCACCGCACGGATCGCCTTAATTCCATCGGGGCCCAGCAGGCTGGCAGGAAAGATTTTTAGCCCATCTGCCCCGGCTTTCAGGGCGGCAAAACACTCAGACGGTGTCATCACACCTGGCCAGCTTTCCATCCCGGCAGTTTTTGTGGCGACGATCACCCGTTGATCAACATTGGGTGAAACAATCAGCTTACCACCCACCTGCGCCACGCGGCCCACATCATCCGTCGACAGCACAGTGCCTGCACCGATCAATGCGTCGTTGCCATGCGCATCGACCATCGCTTTGATACTGTCGAAAGGATCAGGCGAATTCAGCGGCACTTCGATTTTGGTGATGCCGGCGGCGATCAAGGCGGCGGCCATTGGGGCTGCTTCGGGTGGTGTGACACCGCGCAAAATGGCGATCAGTGGACGGTCCATTGGTTATCCTTTCAGGCGCTTATAGGCGGCGGTGAGCCCGGCAAGCGTCGTCGCTGCGACGTTCACTTGCGTTGCAGGCACGGCTTGGGTCTTGAGTGCGTCGATGTAGAGTTTTGACAACCCGCTGTCACCAATCACTGCAATCTGTTGGCCCAGCCAATAGGGTTTTGCCGCAACCAGCTCTGCCCCGATCAAAAGTCCGGAGAGTTGCGCGCGTGCGGCATCGCCAGACACGTCATTCAGAAGGCCATTGGCGCGCAGGGAAAACAGACGCGCGGCCAGCCGTTCGGGGCGTGACAGGCTCATCTCCAACCCTTCGGCAAAGGCTGCGTCATCCCAACCCTTTGGGGTGATTGAATGGCGCAGCACCGTCTGGGTCGCGATCGTCTGAAATAACTCGCCTGTCATGAAGGTCTGAAAGCTGACGACCTCGTCCGCGCTGATATGCACCCATTTGGTATGGGTGCCGGGCAAGCAGATCACCCCGTCCCAACCGGGATTGCGCGCCAGAAAGCCGCTGATCTGGGTTTCTTCGCCGCGCATGACATCGGCAGGGCTCATCTGTTTGATGCCCGGGATGACATGGACGGTCAGGTCAGGATGGGTTGTTGGCGCTTGTACCAACCCTTCGGGCAGTGTTGCGCAGGGCACTGTCGCATAGGGCGCTTCGATCCAACCTTGCCGTGATCCGACCATGCCGCAGGCGAAAACCGTGGTGGGCCCCTTGATCCACTCACCAATGGCGGCCAGCAAAGCAGGCTCGAACCCGTCGCGGTCCAGCTGGCCCATGCCTTGACCAGAGGTCGCCTCGGCCAAGACAGTCCCAGACGCAGACATTGCCCAAGCGCGCATATTGCTTGTGCCCCAATCGACGGCGATCCAATCTGCTATGATCGTGCTTTGCGTCATCCCGTGCCCACTACGCCTGCATCAATTGCGATGGTTTGTCCGGTCATCATAGCCGAGGCGGAAGAGGCTAAGAATAATGTTCCACCGATCATATCTTCGGGTTTCATAAAGCGACGCAGGCATTGCCGTTCCATAAAGGCCGTTTTGGCCTCGGGTGTGGCCCACTTGGTTTCCTGCTTTTCGGTCAGCACCCAGCCGGGCGCAATTGCATTCACGCGTATTCCCTTTGGGCCCCATTCCCGGGCCAGCGCACGGGTCATGCCTATGATGCCCGCATTGGCACTGACATATGGGGTCATCCAAGGCGCACCAAACATGTAGGTGATGGATGAGTAGTTGATGATCGACCCATTGGGCGCCATCAGTTCGACCGCTTTTTGGCAGGCAAAGAAATAGGCTTTGAGGTTGACGGCGTGCTGGGCATCCCAATCGTCCTCGGTGATCTCCAGCGAGTCGTAGCGCATGTCATTCGCGGCGTTGTTGACCAAAACGTTCAACGCTCCATGCGCGTCGACGGCTTGCACCATTGCGGCTTGGAGCGCTTTGGTGTCTGTAATGTCGCCTTGGATAAACAAAGGTGCTGTGCCGTAGTTTGCTTTCAGCTTGGCCACCAGATCAGATGCATCCAATAGGTCGATAAAGGCGACCTTGGCCCCTTGCGCAACGAACCCTTCGGTCAGCGCCGCACCAATGCCGCTGCCGCCACCTGTGATGAACACGGACGCCCCGGCCAGATCATGGAATGTTGCGTTCATAGACGTGCCCCTTCCAAGACCCACATGCGTTCAGGGAAGGACCATGGCAGTGTCACGCCGTGACGCATCAGATAGGCCCCTGACAGTTCTAGCGCGTCTTGCTTTAGCGCTGTGGTGCCGCGCGATAGCTTATGAAGTGCATTGCGGTTCGTCAGATTGATCCGATATGTCGACGTGGGCTCTAGCCCCGTCAGACGCAAAGGGCGGGGCGCGATTTGTGCGCTGGTTGCGGCCTTTCCTGCAAAGACGACAAAGCGGTCCTTTTCACGGGCCAATTGCTGTTCGGCAATGACAGCCGGATCAGCACTGTCGAGGCGTAGGATATCCGCTGCTTGCAGCCATGCGCGGTTCTGCTTCCACCAGTTTGTGACCTCTTTCAAGGTGGCGGCTTCGGTTTCATCCAATTCACGCGGGTCCATCTCGAACCCCATATGGCGCTGGGCTGCGACCCATGCGCGGAATGAGATATCAAGGTTGCGCCCCGACGTGTGGCAATGGCGCGGGCCCACGTGGCTGCCGGTGACGGACAATGGCAGGAACAACGCGGCATCATGTTGAATCCGCAACCGTTCCAGCGCATCGTTGCTGTCGGACAGCCAGACCCTTTGGGTCCGTTCCAGAATGCCAAAATCGATGCGGCCGCCGCCAGAGGCGCAGCTTTCGATTTCCACATGCGGGAAATCAGCGCGCAGCCGGTCGATCAACGCATAGGACCCGCGCGTCTGTGACGCATCGGGCATAGGCAGTACACGGTTATGATCCCATTTGATGTAATCAATCTGGTGATCACGCAGGATCGCTGACATCCGTTCATAAAGGTAGTCGCGCACCGCAGGCAGGGCCATGTTCAGCGCTTTTTGTTGGCGACCCAGCGTTTGGTCTTCACTGCCCAGAACCCAATCAGGGTGGGCGCGATGAATGTCGCTGTCTTCGTTGATCATCTCGGGCTCGAACCAGATGCCAAAGGTCATGCCCAGCCCGTGGACATGCTCGATCAACGGGTTCAACCCGTCGGGGTATTTGCGTGGATCAACCGTCCAATCCGACAGGCTGCGTGTGTCGTCATCGCGGTTGCCGAACCAGCCGTCATCCAGCACAAAGCGTTCCGCACCCAATTCAGCGGCGCGATCGGCAATGTCCTGCAAAACCGGCAGCTTGTGATCGAAGTACACAGCTTCCCAGCAGTTATAGTGCACTGGACGCGGCGCATTTGGCTTGGGCCAGGTCACGATGCGGTCGCGCAGATGGCGTTGGAAAGCGACCGCACAGCCGTTCAGGCCGGTGTTGGAATAAGAAATATAAAGCGGGGCTGATTTGAATTGGGTCGCGGCCTCTGTCTCCATCCGGGCGGCATGGCCCCATTGGATTTGACGGCGACCATCCTGCAATTCCTCCGCGATCATCTTGTGACCACCCGACCAGCCGTAGTGAAAGGCATAAGCCTCACCTTCGGTATTGGTGGCACCCCGGCAAGGCACGATCAGACCGGGGAAGTGCTCATGCCCTGTGCGCCCAGTGCGGTTTTCGCGGTAGCGCATGCCCGGCGCCCAAGCGGTGCGCGACAGTTGGAATTCGCCACACCAGCGACCGGAGACGTCGATCATCTCGTCCGACTGTTGCGGGCCGGGCAGGACGGGGGCGGCAAGCCAGTGCAGGTGGACGGGGCGGGTTGCGTCCAGCGTGGTTTGGCAGGTGATGATATGCGTATCAGGGTCGCTGATAAAGCTGACCGTTAAGGTCAGCCCATTGGCTTTGTCAGCATAGGTCAGGATCAGCGTGCCGTTTTGCTCTGCGTTCTCAAAGCAGAACTTCGGCAAAAGCGGTGTGCCGTCGCTGTCACGTACGATTAGGCCCGGCTGGCCGGGGAAACTGCGTGTGGCTTCTGGGCAAATCGACAGGTCTGGATTTTCATCCAGCATCCCGCCTGTGACATCGATCATATGGGCGGCATGTAGCGTGTCGAGGTTTTCCTCGGCCGGTAGGCGTGCACCCCAATAGACGGCTTCGGGCAGGCGGTCGTTACGGGCCGCCAGAACAAGGGTCTGACGGCCATCGTCGATACGATAGGTTCGGTTCATGGTCGCTTACTTTACAGCTCCGAGGGTGAGACCCGCGATAAAGTGTTTTTGCATCAAAAAGAACATGGCCACAGGCGGCAAAGCTGCCACGATGGAACCCGCACTCATCAGGTGGTAGGCCGCGCGGAACTGCGAGTTGAACTCGGTGATCCCAGCGGTGACAGGTTGCGCCTCTGGCCCTTGGGTCAGGACGACGGCCCAGAAATAATCGTTCCAGATGAAGGTAAAGATCAACACGGCCAAAGCGGCCAGCGCGGGCTTCATCAGCGGCAAGACAACATAAAGGAAAATCTTCCACTCAGCGATGCCTTCGACCCGCGCCGCCTCGATCAACGGGAAGGGCAGCGCGCGGATGAAATTGCGCATGAAAAGCGTACAGAACCCGGTTTGGAAGGCGATGTGGAACAGCACCAGCCCGGTCTTGGTATCATAAAGGTTCATGCTGACCGTCAGATCGCGGACAGGGACCATCAGGATCTGGAAAGGCACAAAATTGCCCGCGATGAAGATAAAGAAGATCAGCAGATTGCCACGGAATTTATAGACCCCCAATGCAAAGCCCGCCATGCAAGACAGGGCAACAGCACCGATCACCGTTGGCACCGTAATCAGAAGCGAGTTCCACAGATACCGCGGCATGTTCGATTCAAAGAACACTTTGCCGTAGTTGTTGAGGGCGTCAAAGCTGCTGGGGATGCCCCAGTAGTTGCCGTTCACGAAGTCCGCCTCTGGCTTGATCGAGAAGTTGGCCACAGCGATCAGCGGCAACAGCCAGACGATTAACATGATCGGCAACAGCACTTGATATGAAATCTGCCACTGGCGGGAGGTTTTTTCGATGGGTGTCGGAAACATTAGCGTGCTCCCTTTTCGTCACGGTACATGGAGTAAAGGAAGTAGGCGATGAACCCCAGCATGATAAAAAACAGTACCACCGCAATCGCCGCGCCATAGCCCATGCGGAACCCGAATTCAGACAGGGATTCCTCGAACATATAAAACGACAGCACGCGGGTTGAGCCAAACGG
This sequence comes from Pseudomonadota bacterium, assembly GCA_038533095.1. Classification (GTDB taxonomy): domain Bacteria; phylum Pseudomonadota; class Alphaproteobacteria; order Rhodobacterales; family Rhodobacteraceae; genus Yoonia. Next base: position 1,110 of record JBCAZI010000002.1, on the reverse strand, counting down.
GCCCCCGTTGGTCATGACGCTGATCAGGTCAAACGACCGCAGCGCGCCGATGACTGTCACGACGACCGCAATGAAGGTGGCGGGACGCAGTTGTGGCAGGATCACATACCACAGCATCTTGCGCCCTTTTGCACCATCAAGACGGGCAGCTTCGACCTGTTCAGGGTCAACAGCGTTCAGGCCGGTCAGGTAGAGGATCATGCAATATGCCGTTTGCGGCCAAAGACCGGCGGCAATGATGCCATAGGTGGCCAGTGTAGGATCACCCAGAATATTGACCGGGCCGGCGCCGAAAACGCCCAGGACTGCATTCAATAGGCCTTCACGTGGCAGGTAGAACCAGCTGAACACCAGACCAACAACAACTTGGCTGATGACGAAGGGGAAGAAGAACATGGATTTGTAAAAGCGGATGCCTGTCACGGTCTGGTTCAGGAACAGCGCGATAAACAGACCCGCAGGGATGGCTAGCAGATAAAGGACAAGCCATTTGAGGTTGTTCCAGAAAGAGACCTGAAACTTCCGGTCCATATTCTGGTCACCCCAGCCCAGCAGGCGTTCATAGTTGGCGGTGCCAACCCATGTCTTTTCGCCAAGACCATCCCATTCATGAAAAGAAATCCAGAATGACTGGCCAATTGGAATAATCACATAGACCGCGAAAAAGATCATCGCGGGCAACAGGAACAGCCACGGTGTGACCGCGATCTCGTTGCGCTTGTACCAGCTACGGTTGGTATCGGTCGATGCCATGATCTTGTCTCCCCTGCGGACAGCACATGCGGAAATCTATGCCTAGATTTGCGAATAAGCTGCGGGTGGTGGGTTGCGCCCACCCAGCTGGTGGGTGGGCGCGGTAGGGTGGGTTGAAACCCACCTTACGTTTTAGTTGTAGATACGCTGACGTGTCTCTTCGAGGCGTGCCAGGATGTCATCCAGATTGTCTGGGAACACCATGAACTCCTGCAGGCCTTCCATGCCGACAGATGCCATTTCCGCATCAAAGTCACGGTCGAAGAACTGCATGATACCGCCGCCTGCGTTGTTCGACAGCATCTCAAAGCCCTCTTTGAGGAACTTGTCGTCATCGATGGATGCGTTTGCGTTCAC
>JBCAZI010000001.1:0-111082 GCA_038533095.1 Pseudomonadota bacterium | reverse complement strand
GACTTTTACGCGTGCGCAAATGGATGGGCTGGTTGATTTAGCGGAGAAAGGTGTCAGCGAGCTCACCGCGATTCAATCGTGGCTGTGCATAAAACATGGGTATTCCCGCATTTAATCAGGCAAGAGCCCTCAGCATGCATAGTGACACCTGTTTCAATGGAAACTTCGCGCATTTCGTTCGTCTGACGGCCTGATGGACGCATCGGGTCTCTCCTATCGGTTGCAGGGGTGGGATACGCTGCCCACATATGAAATCCAACCCCGATTGACGCCGCCCTGAACTTCGTTTTAATTGCCACGCCTTCAACCGAGGAACAGATGACCCAGCAACCGCCAAATATTGACGAAATGAATGATCGCTCACGCGAAGTCTTTCGGCGTGTGGTGGAAGGATACCTTGAAAGCGGCGCACCTGTCGGGTCGCGCACATTGACCCGTGATTTTTCTGAACAGGTCAGCGCTGCAACAATCCGCAATGTGATGCAGGACCTTGAATTTTTGGGTCTCTTGGGCAGCCCGCATGTCAGCGCGGGGCGCATTCCAACGCAGCTTGGCCTGCGTATGTTTGTGGATGGTCTGCTCGAAGTTGGTGATCTGGACGGCGAAGACCGTCAAAAGATTGACCGGACGCTGACAACGAATGACCAGGATGTCACTTCGGTCCTCGACCAAGTTGGCACTGCGCTGTCCGGCGTCACACATGGTGCCAGTCTGGTGCTGACCCCCAAACACGAAGCGCCCATCAAACACATCGAATTCGTCTCACTTTCGCAAGATCGCGCACTGGTCGTGCTGGTCTTCGCCGATGGCCATGTAGAAAACCGAGTTTTCACACCGCCACCCGGCCAAACCCCATCTTCCATGCGTGAAGCCGCCAATTTTCTTAACGCCATCGCCGAAGGGCATACGCTGTCCGAACTGGGTGCCGTCATCGCCCGCGAAATCGCAACGCGGCGGCAAGAGATTGATCAATTGGCCGCCGCCCTGGTCGAAGATGGCGTCGCGCTTTGGGAAAACGAAGGCGAGGCCACCGAACGTCTGATTGTGCGTGGTCGCGGCAACCTGTTGGGCGACAGTGAAAATGAGGCGGATCTGGAACGAATCCGAACCCTTTTTGACGACCTCGAACGCAAGCGTGACATCGCCCAATTCCTTGATCTGGCCGAAGAAGGCGAAGGCGTGCGCATTTTTATCGGCTCAGAGAACAAATTGTTCTCTTTATCGGGTTCATCTCTTGTCGTTTCCCCTTATATGAACGCCGACCGAAAGATTATTGGTGCGGTCGGTGTGATCGGGCCAACACGACTCAATTACGGGCGCATCGTGCCGATTGTGAATTATACCGCAAAGCTGGTTGGCAAAATGATCGCTGACCGCTCTTAAAGGGAAGACTGATGTCTGAGAAAGACGAAGAACTGCAAAGCCTTGATGAACTCGCCGCGGAAGGTGATGAGCCTGATTTTGATGCGGCTGAAGCCAGCTTTGACGAAATCGAAGCATTACGCGGCGAGCGTGATGATTTTCGTGACAAATTCATGCGTGCCCTTGCGGATACCGAAAACCTGCGCAAACGGGCCGAGCGTGATCGGCGCGAGGCCGAAGATTACGGCGGTTCGAAACTCGCCCGCGATATGCTGCCTGTCTATGACAATATGCGCCGTGCGCTACAGTCTGCTGCGGAAGCAGAGAAGGACGTGAACAAAGCACTGCTAGAGGGCGTTGAGCTGACAATGCGCGAATTGATCAGCGTGTTCAAAAAGCATGGTATCGACCCTATTACACCGGAAGTTGGTGATAAATTCGATCCCAAGCTGCATCAGGCGATGTTCGAAGCCCCACTGCCTGATACCAAAGCAGGTGACATCATTCAGGTTGCCGCCGAAGGTTTCATGCTGCACGACCGTCTGCTGCGTCCCGCGCAGGTTGGTGTTTCATCCACACCGGCGTCTTGATCAGATACTTCCTTGCGGGGGTTTTATGCCTTTGGGTCAGTACAGCATTTGCGCAACGCTTTCCCGAAGACACTGATTTCTACGTCAATGATTTTGCAGACCTGCTGACTGACAGTGAGGAAGAAGAACTGCGCGCGGTTCTTGACGAACTCTACACCGAACGCGGCATTGAATTCACTGTTCTGACCATCAAACGCATGTCTGATTATGGGCATAGTGGCAGCATCGAAAGCTTCGCAACAAGTCTGTTCAACACTTGGGGCATCGGCGATGCCGACCGCAACGATGGTTTGCTGCTTTTGGTGTCGCACCTTGATCGCCAGCTGCGGATTGAGGTTGGCGCGGGCTATGGTGACACGCTGAATGACCCGATGGGACGTGTGATTGACACCAAGATCGTGCCGAATTTCCGCTTGGATGAATACGCCGATGGTATCCAATCGGGCGTGGAAGAGGTGATTTATCAAGTCGTGGGCGCATTGCCCGGCAACTACGATGCTTCGCCGCTCCAGAAGGCCTGGATTGGCGTCAAACGCTTCATCACCAACTTTGGATGGTGGCTATTGGCGCCTTTCGCCGTTGCTGCCCCCTATGTCGCGCGCCTGATCCGCCGCATCAAACGCAATCGACCCAGGATTTGCCCAACTGACGGGTCGCGCATGCGTCGCTATCTGGAAGAAACAGAGGATGACAGCCTGTCCCCCGGTCAATTGATGGAAGAACAGCTTGAAAGCGTCGATTATGATGTTTGGTACTGCGACAGCTGTGATCATGTGACAATCGAAGGCTACCGCGCGTGGTTTTCCCGTTATGGGGCCTGCCGCGAATGCAATTTCCGTACCGTGGAAGGGGATAGTCGCGTTGTGCAAGCGGCCACCTATTCGTCATCCGGGCTGCGGCGCACCGACTATCACTGCCACCATTGCGATGCGCGTTACTCGGTTACCAAAACGATCCCACGTAAAACCAAAAGTTCGTCGTCCCGCGGTGGCGGCAGCCGCGGGGGCGGGCGGTCGAGCGGTGGTGGCGCCAGCGGCAGCTGGTAATCAAAGCTTGTTTTTCAACTCGTAAAGCAGCGCCAATGCCTCTTTCGGCGTCAGATCATCGGGAAAGACCTCTTTCAGCGCTTCCTCCACTGCAGATGTCTTTGTCTCTGCCGGTTTGGGTGCAGGGGTCGCTGCGAATAAGGGCAGGTCATCAACGATTGCCTTGCGTGACCCGCCGCCTTCGCGTTCTCCCTTCTCCAGCGCGTCTAGAACCACCTTGGCTCGTTCCACCACAACAGGCGGTAACCCAGCCAAACGCGCGACTTGCACCCCGTAACTGCGATCGGCGGTGCCGCGTTTCACCTCGTGCAGGAAAATCACATCGCCGTCCCATTCTTTGACCGCAACAGTCGCGTTGTCCACACCGTCCAGTTTAGCCGAAAGCGCTGACATTTCATGATAATGCGTGGCAAACAGCGCACGACAGCGGTTTACGTCGTGCAAATGCTCTAACGTCGCCCAGGCAATCGACAGACCGTCATAGGTGGCCGTGCCGCGACCGATTTCATCCAAGATCACCAGCGCCCGGTCATCTGCTTGATTGAGGATCGCTGCGGTCTCAACCATTTCAACCATGAAAGTTGACCGCCCACGTGCAAGATCATCCGATGCGCCCACGCGGCTAAAAATCTGACTGACAATCCCGATATGGGCCTTTATTGCGGGCACAAAGCTGCCCATCTGCGCCAAAATCGCGAGTAGGGCGTTTTGGCGTAGGAACGTTGATTTACCGGCCATGTTCGGCCCGGTTAGCAGCCAGATATGCGCATCTGTCAGGCCGCAGTCATTGGCGATGAATGGTGCGCCTTCCTTTCGAAGCGCCGCCTCGACCACAGGATGCCGCCCGCCCGCGATGTCAAACGCGCGGCTGTCGTCCACCTTGGGCCGCACCCAGTTTTCGGTCACCGCTAAATGGGCAAGTGCAGCGACCAGATCAATCTCTGACAAAGCCCGCGCCAATGCACCAAGTGGACCTGCTTGCGCAGTTATTGCCTCAGTTAGGCTGGAATAGAGCCGCTTTTCGATCTCCAGCGCGCGTCCGCCGGCATTCAGAATACGCGTCTCGATCTCCGACAACTCTACCGTCGTAAACCGCACCTGATTGGCGGTCGTCTGACGATGAATGAAGATCTCATTCAGCGGCGGGGCCATCATCTTGTCGGCGTGGGTCGCTGTCGTTTCGATGAAATAGCCCAGAACGTTGTTATGCTTGATCTTCAGCGACGGCACACCAGACTTTTCGATGAATTCCGCCTGCATGCCGGCGATGACAGAGCGGCCTTCATCGCGCAGCGTCCGCACCTCATCCAGTTCTGCATCATATCCTGGCGCAATGAACCCGCCGTCGCGCGACAACAGCGGCGGCTCTGCGATCAAAGCCTCATCTAACAGGTTGAGCAGATCATCATGCCCGGTCAGATCTTTTGCAGCCGTCGCCAAAATCTGCGGCATGTCGTCCGGCAACCGCTGTGCAAGCTGTTCTGCTTGCCTAATTGTGTTGCGAATAGCGGCCATATCGCGCGGGCCGCCACGATCCAGCGCAAGCCGTGACAAAGCGCGATCCAGATCATGCACGCCGCGCAGGGTGTCGCGGATATCTTCGGTCAAACGGGTATTGTCTGTCAGATAAGACACCGAATCTAACCGCGCGGCGATCACCTCAACACTGCAAGATGGCGATGCCAAGCGCCGCTCCAACAATCGCGCACCACCAGCGGTGACCGTCCGATCAATACAGTGCAACAGCGACCCTTGCTTTCCACCGCTCATCGCTTGTGTCAGTTCCAGCGATTTGCGGGTTGCCGCATCAATCTGCATCGCGGCAGATTGGCCTTCTTGTACCGGGGGGCGCAGCAAAGGCAGGTTACCGCGCTGGGTGATATCCAGATATTCGGCCACGGCAGACATCGCGCCGATTTCCGCGCGCCCAAAGCTGCCAAAGGCATCTAGCGATCCGACCTTGTAAAGACTGCACAGACGCTTTTCGCCCGATGTGCTGTCAAAGGCAGCAGCACCCAACGTGGTGAGTGTTGCCCCAGTATCAGACACTAAAGCGGCCCAATCGCCCTCAGCCCCATCCACGACGATCACTTCGCGCGGGGTCAGTCGCGCCAGTTCTGGTCCAAGTTGCGCGCCTGAACAGGGCATGACGTGAAATGCACCGGTCGAAATATCGACCCAAGCGAGCGCGCTGTCGTCGCGCACCGTATGAAACGCGGCCAGAAAGTTATGCCTGCGCGCATCAAGCAATGAATCTTCGGTCAAGGTGCCAGGTGTGACCAGCCGCACAACCTCGCGTTTTACAACGGCCTTATAGCCTCGCTTTTTTGCCTCTGCCGGACTTTCCATCTGTTCACAAACGGCAACGCGAAACCCCTTGCGGATCAGGGTCAGGAAATAGCCTTCTGCCGCATGATGCGGCACGCCACACATCGGAATATCTTGATCATCATGTTTGCCGCGTTTGGTCAGCGCGATATCCAGCGCCTCTGCCGCGGCAATAGCATCATCAAAAAACATCTCGTAGAAATCGCCCATCCGGTAGAACAGCAAAGCATCTGGATGCTGGGCTTTGATCTCCAGATATTGCGCCATCATGGGCGTTGTGGTGCTTTTGGTGCTGCTCATGCATCCCCCCGGATCATCCCGCGCACATTAGCAGGCCAGATTAGCGGCGAAACCCTGAAATGAACCCGTTGCGGGTTGATGTCGGAACCCGCTATGTCTTGTGTTCTAGCAGGGGGAAAAGAATGTCCAAGAATAAACTCACACGCGAAGATGCGCTGCAATTCCACATGCAGCCCAGCCCCGGCAAATGGGAAATTCAGGCCACTGTGCCGATGACCACGCAGCGCGATTTGTCGCTAGCTTACTCCCCCGGCGTGGCTATCCCTTGTGAGGAGATCGCTGAGGACCCTTCAACCGCCTATGACTATACCAATAAGGGTAACCTTGTGGCCGTCATTTCAAATGGTACAGCGGTCCTTGGCCTTGGCAACCTGGGCGCGCTGGGCAGTAAACCGGTGATGGAAGGCAAATCCGTTCTGTTCAAACGCTTTGCCGATGTGAACTCGATCGACCTTGAACTGGATACTGAAGACCCCGACGAATTCATCAAGGCGGTCAAACTGCTGGGCCCAACCTTTGGTGGTATCAACCTCGAAGATATCAAAGCGCCTGAGTGTTTCATCATCGAACAAACGCTGAAAGAGCAGATGGACATCCCAGTCTTTCACGATGATCAGCACGGTACAGCGGTGATTTGTGCCGCTGGGCTGCTGAACGCGCTGCATCTGTCTGGCAAAAAGATCGAAGACGTCAAGATCGTGCTGAATGGGGCCGGTGCTGCGGGTATCGCCTGTCTTGAGCTGCTCAAGGCGATGGGTGCGAAACATGACAATTGCATCATGGCCGATACCAAAGGCGTCATTTACCAAGGCCGGACCGAGGGGATGAACCAATGGAAATCGGCCCATGCCGCCAATACCAAGGCGCGCACGCTGGATGACGCGATGAAAGGCTGTGATGTATTTCTGGGGGTCAGTGCGAAAGGGGCAGTGACCCAGGAAATGGTGTCTAACATGGCCCCAAACCCCGTTATTTTCGCCATGGCCAACCCTGATCCTGAGATCACGCCCGAAGATGCCCATGCCGTGCGCGAAGATGCCATCGTTGCCACCGGGCGCAGCGATTACCCGAATCAGGTCAACAACGTCTTAGGTTTCCTTACCTGTTCCGGGGTGCGCTGGATATCCACGCGCGCGCCATCAATGACGAGATGAAAATCGCCTGTGCCGAAGCACTCGCCGCACTAGCGCGTGAAGATGTGCCAGACGAAGTTGCCATGGCATACGGCAAAAAACTGACCTTCGGGCGCGATTACATCATTCCAACGCCGTTTGATCCCCGTTTGATCCATCGCATCCCTACCGCGGTCGCGCAGGCAGGTATGAAAACCGGTGTCGCGCGCCGCCCCATCGTGGATATGGACGCCTACGAACTCTCGCTGAAATCCCGTATGGATCCGACGCAGTCGATCTTGCGCAGCCTGAATGCCCGCGCGCGCGCTAACCAATCGACCGTGGTATTTGCCGAAGGCGACGATCCACGCGTCTTGCGCGCTGCTGTGATGTATCAACGCTCTGGCATGGGTAAGGCGCTGGTGGTCGGACGCGCGGATGATGTGAAAGAAAAACTGGCTGCCGAGGGCCTGCCCGAAGCTTATGACGAGCTGGAAATCGTAAATGCGGCCACGACCCCACATTTGGATACCTATAAGGATTTCCTTTACAACCGTCTGCAACGCAAAGGGTTTGACGCGCAGGATGTGCATCGGCTCGCAGCCCGCGACCGGCATGTTTTTGCGGCATTGATCCTTGCCCATGGCCATGCGGACGGGATGGTCACTGGGGCCACACGGAAATCGGCGCATATTCTGGAATTGATCAACCACGTCTTTGATGCGGAACCTCATGATGGGGCTGTTGGTGTCACCGCCGTCCTGCACAATGGCCGTATCGTGCTGATTTCCGACACTTTGGTGCATGAATGGCCTGATGAAACCGATCTGGCCGATATTGCAGAGCGTGGTGCCGCTGTCGCCCGTGAACTGGGGTTGGAACCACGGGTTGCCTTCTTGTCCTTCTCGACCTTTGGCTATCCGGTATCTGAGCGGGCCGAAAAGATGCATAAGGCGCCGCGTGTGCTGGATGCCCGCAAGGCTGATTTTGAATATGAAGGCGAAATGACTGTCGATGTCGCGTTGAATGCGCAAGCGCAGGAAAACTATCCGTTTCAGCGTTTGACGGGGCCTGCGAATGTTTTGGTTGTTCCGGCGCGGCACTCTGCCTCAATCTCGGTCAAGCTGATGCAGGAAATGGCAGGGGCAACTGTGATCGGCCCAATCCTGTCGGGTATCGGCAAGCCGATCCAGATCTGCTCAACCGTATCGACCGTGAACGATATCATGAACATGGCCGTGATCGCCGCATGCAAGGTTGACTGATGGCGATCTGGAACCTTGGCTCGATCAATGCGGATTTTGTCTATCGCGTGCCGCATATCCCTGCACCAGGCGAAACGCTGTCGTCGACGGAACGGCAGGTTTTTCTGGGTGGGAAAGGCGCGAATATGTCTGTCGCGGCCGCGCGTGCCGCAGCCCGCGTTCATCATATCGGGGCAGTTGGCGAAGATGGGCGCTGGGCCATTCAGCGCTTGCTGGAATACGGTGTCGATACGCGCAATATCGCTGTGTTAGACACTGAAACAGCCCAAGCAATCATCATGGTGGACCCTGCAGGCGAAAACGCAATCGTGCTACATCCGGGTGCGAATGCGGAGGTGCCACAGGTCACCTTGCAGGCCGCGATGGCCGAGGCGGAAACAGGCGATAGGCTGATCATCCAAAACGAAACCAACCTGCAACGCACCGCCGCAGAGCTGGGTAAAAAGCTGGGTTTGCGAGTGGCCTATGCCGCCGCACCCTTTGACGCAGACAGGGTGCAGGCGGTGCTGCCCTACCTTGATTTTCTGATCCTCAACGCGGTTGAGGCTGCACAACTACAAACCGCCACAGGCCAGGCCCCCGGCGATCTGCCAGTGCGCGATGTGATTGTGACCCGCGGGGCAGAGGGCGCTGATTGGTATGGGACGGACGGACACGATCATTTCCCCGCCATAAAGGTTGACCCTGTCGATACCACCGGGGCGGGCGACACATTCACCGGCTATGTCGTGGCGGGGCTGGATCGCGGCATGCCCATGGCACAGGCGATCAAACAAGCAACCAAGGCAGGGGCGCTGATGGTCACACGTCACGGCACCGCCGATGTGATCCCTGATCTGTCAGAAGTGCAAGCGTTTCAAATATGATGCGCGGGCAGGGTGTTTACCGAAGAAAGACTGCATATGACCGAAGTCACCACCCATCAAGCAGAAGATGACGCGCGCAACGAAGACATCCTGATCTACGTTGATGGGCGTATCGTGCCCAAACACGAAGCCATGGTCAGCGTTTATGACAGCGGCTTTATGCTGGGCGATGGCGTGTGGGAAGGGTTACGGCTTTATGACGGGAAATGGGCCTTCATGGATGAGCATATTGGTCGCTTGTTCGCGGCGGCCAAGGCCATTGATCTAGATATCGGGATGGACCAGAAACAGGTGATCTCTGCCTTGTTAGAGACGCAAAAAGCCAATCAAATGACGACAGATGCCCATGCGCGCCTAATGGTGACACGCGGCATTAAGGTGCGGCCTTTCCAGCACCCAAGCCTGTCACAATCCAGGCCCACCTTTGTGATCATCATGGAACATTCGCGCCCCAAAATCCCGCGCCCCATCACGCTGGCCACGGTGCCGCATCAACGCGGCCTGCCCATGACGCAAGACCCCAAGCTGAATAGCCACTCCAAGCTCAACTGCATCCTGGCTTGCATTGCTGCGCAAAAGGCAGGCGCGGATGAGGCGCTGATGCTGGATGTGCATGGGTTCGTGAACACGACAAACGCCTGCAACTTTTTCATCGTGCGTGATGGGGTGGTTTGGACCAGCACCGGCGACTACTGCATGAACGGGATCACGCGGCAGAAGGTGATCGACCTCTGCCGTGCCAACGACATTCCGGTGTTTGAGCGGAATTTCAGCTTGGTCGATACCTATTCTGCGGATGAGGCCTTTCTCACCGGCACTTTCGGGGCGCAAACCCCCGTCAGTACGATTGACGGACGCACGATCGGCACGGGTGAGCTTGGGCCGATGACCAAACGCCTGCGCGACCTCTACAAAGACCTTGTTGATCGTTCATGAGGATCGCCATGTGGTCAGGCCCGCGCAACCTGTCGACAGCGATGATGTTTGCCTTCGGGAACCGCGCTGATTTTGCGGTCTGGGATGAACCCTTCTACGCGCCCTATCTCAAAGCCACCGGCGCCGATCATCCGATGCGGGATCAGATCATCGCGACGCATGAGACCGATCCGATGGTCGTCGCACAGCGCTGCATCGACACTATTCGGGCCCAAAAGCCACATTTCTACATGAAACATATGCCCCACCACATGATCGATGGTTTCCCGTTGGACTGGGCAAAAGACTGTATCAACATCCACCTGATCCGGCATCCCGCACGCGTGATTGCCAGCTATGGGGCCAAGCGGGATCAGATGACGTTGGAGGATATTGGCTTTGCGCAGCAAGCGCCGCTGTTTGACAAGATTGGCGGTTTAGTCATCGACAGCGCCGATATCCGCGCCAACCCCGAAGACATGCTGCGCAAGCTTTGTGATGCCATCCACCTGCCCTTCGATCCCGCCATGTTGTCATGGCCTGCCGGGCCGCGCGCTGAAGACGGCGTCTGGGCCGCGCATTGGTATGGTGCCGTGCATCAGAGTACGGGGTTTGCGGGGGCGGAGGGGCCGCTACCTGTATTGGGTAAAGACTCTCAAGACATGCTCGCTCTTGCGCTTCCGTTCTACGAAAGACTCAGATTACAGAAACTCTAGGTCCATCCTATTATTGGCCCAAAAATATCCTGGGGGAGGCGCCTAGCGTCGGGGGCAAAGCCCCCACTGATCTCAAGCTTTCCGATTCCGCGCCGCCAGCAGCTTCAACCGCAATGCATTCAACTGAATGAACCCCTGCGCATCCGATTGATCATATGCGCCCATGTCATCTTCAAACGTTACATGTTCTTCGGAATAAAGCGTTTGATCAGACCAACGGGCAACAGTTGTCGCAGACCCTTTGTAGAGCTTCACGCGTACAGTGCCCGAGACATGCTCCTGGCTCTTGTCGATCAGCGCTTGCAGCATTTCCCGCTCGGGCGAAAACCAGAAACCGTTGTAGATCAGCTCCGCATAGCGCGGCATGATGCTGTCTTTCAGATGGCCTGCGCCTGCATCCAGCGTGATTTGTTCGATCCCGCGGTGCGCTTCCAACAGAACAGTGCCGCCGGGCGTCTCGTAGATGCCGCGCGACTTCATCCCGATGAAACGGTTTTCCACCAGATCAAGGCGACCTATGCCGTGCTTGCCGCCCAGCTCATTGAGTTTGGTCAGAACCGTCGCAGGCGACATCATCTCACCATTGATCGCGACGGCATCGCCACGTTCAAAGGTGATTTCGACCATTTCGGGGGTATCCGGGGCCTCCTCCGGCGAAACAGTACGCTGATAGACGTAATCTGGTGCTTCCTCCGCCGGGTCCTCCAGCACTTTGCCTTCGGATGAGGTGTGCAGCAGGTTGGCATCCACGCTAAACGGTGCTTCCCCGCGCTTGTCCTTGGCAATCGGGATCTGATGCTTTTCCGCAAACTCGATCAGCTTGGTCCGGCTGCCCAAATCCCACTCGCGCCAAGGGGCAACAACCTTAATCTCAGGATTGAGCGCATAAGCGGCGAGTTCAAAGCGGATTTGGTCATTCCCCTTGCCGGTCGCACCGTGGGACACAGCATCGGCTCCCTCGGCTGCCGCAATCTCAACCAGACGCTTGGAAATCAGGGGGCGTGCGATGGAGGTGCCCAGCAAGTAAAGCCCCTCATACAGTGCATTGGCCCTGAACATTGGGAAAACGAAATCGCGTACGAATTCTTCACGCAGGTCCTCGACGTAGATGGAGGTTGCCCCCATCATCTCGGCCTTCTTGCGCGCCGGCTCCAGCTCTTCCCCTTGACCCAGATCTGCGGTGAAGGTCACGACCTCGCAGTTATACTCGGTCTGCAACCATTTCAGGATGATCGAGGTATCAAGGCCACCAGAATAGGCCAGAACAACTTTCTTCGGAGCGGTCATAGGAGTACGCCTTTGCGTCAATGTCTTTCGATCCGCGCGATAAAGGTTTTTCCCAACAGGGGCAAGAAGTGCTGCAGCCCCGTCTATTATTGGCCCAGAAATATCCTGGGGGAGGAGCGAAGCGACGGGGGCAAAGCCCCTTACACCATCAATGCCGCCACGAAATCCGCATCCCCATCATTGTACAACTCACGCACCGCATCCTCTGCCCCTAACCAAAGTGCAATATGCCCCGGCTCGGTTGGTGGCCCATGTGGGCGCACTGGTCGCGCAATATAGATGTGACAGAGTTTTTCCGCCCACATGTCGTATTCCGGCATGAAGGTGAAGCGCCGGAATACCCCCAGCTTACGTGGTGCTGCGATCCGCCAGCCCGTTTCCTCAAACACCTCGCGGTGCAGCGCGTTCAACGGATGCTCGCCCGGATCAATCCCGCCACCGGGCAATTGAATCTCAAAATGCGGATCACCCTGATAGGTCAGCAGCAGCTTTCCATTTAAAGGCAAAATCGCATAAACACCTGCCCGGTGTTTGTACCGTTGCCCAGCTACCGGCACCTCGCCATACCGTCTGATCATAGCTTGCCCCCTTGGACGCCATCTTGCCCCACCTATATAGGCGCGGTATGCCACCCCGAAACGTGTTAGGAAAGACCATGACCACGGGCACCCAAATCGCCTGGGACGATACCGTCCTGCCATTTCAACTTGATGCATCCGACATCCGTGGCCGGGTGGCGCGGCTGGATGGCGTGTTGGAACAGGTGCTCAAGCAGCACAACTACCCGCCGATGATCGAAGGGTTGGTGGCCGAGATGGCTTTGCTGACCGCATTGATTGGTCAAACCATCAAGCTGCGGTGGAAGCTGTCTTTGCAGGTGCGCGGCTCTGGCCCTGCGCGGTTGATTGCGACGGATTACTATGGTCCGACCGAAGACGGTCAGCCCGCCCGCATTCGCGCCTATGCGTCCTATGATGCCGAAACGCTGGATGAGAGCGCTGATCCGTTCAGCCAGCTTGGCAACGGTTACTTTGCTATTCTGATTGACCAAGGTCAGGATATGGCCCCCTATCAGGGGATCACGCCAATCGCTGGTGGGTCACTTTCTGCCTGTGCAGAGACATATTTTGCGCAATCTGAACAGTTGCCCACCCGCTTTCAGCTGACGCACGGCCTGTCGCAATTGCCTGGCGAGGGCACGCACTGGCGTGCGGGTGGCGTGATGTTGCAGCATATGCCCAAAGCCTCACCCCATGTGACGAGCGAAGGTGGGTCTGGCGAGGAAGGATTGCTGGATGCCAGCGATATTCTTGATGCCGATGAAGGTGAAAACTGGAACCGTGCGAATGTGCTGCTGGATACGGTGGATGAGCTGGAATTGATCGGGCCGACCGTGTCCCCGACCGATCTGCTGGTGCGCCTGTTCCACGAAGAAGAGCCCCGCGTTTATGATGCGCAGGCAATCAAATTCGGCTGTAGCTGTTCTGAGGATAAGGTACGCCAAAGCCTGTCGATCTATTCTGCCAAGGAAATTGCGACGATGGTGACGATCGAAGGCACTGTGACAGCTGACTGTCAGTTCTGCGGCGCGCATTATACCTTCGCGCCCGAGACGCTGGGGTTCGAGGCGAAGGATGCCAGTGCCTGACCTACGCCAAAGATTGGAAGACGCGCTGGCCCAACCGGGCGGCGCGTCTTCTGATTTTGACCTGAATGCAGATGTGAAAGTGCCTGACGGTAAGCTGACCCCAGCCGCGGTACTTTTAGGCATTCGGGCAAAGTTAGAGACTGTTATCCTGACCAAACGCTCTGCTCGGTTGAAACATCACCCCGGTCAGATTGCTTTCCCGGGTGGTAAGCAGGACCCGGACGATTCGACCCTTTCTGACACTGCGCTGCGCGAGGCGCGTGAAGAAATCGGACTACCGCCCGAAATGGTTCAGGTGCTGGGGCATTTGCCACCGCATCAAACCGTCACGGGTTATCAGGTCACTCCTGTTCTGGGCTTAATCGCGGGGCACTATGATCCCGTTCCAGAGGCAGGCGAGGTCAGCGAAGTCTTCGAAGTTCCGCTGGCCCATCTGGTGAACACCGAAAATTACCTGATCGAAGGGCGGCGGTGGCAGGGCCGTCGTAGGCTCTATTACACCGTCCCTTTTGGCCCCTATTACATCTGGGGTGCGACCGCTCGCATCCTGCGCGCTTTCGCCGAGCGGATGGCATGACCCGCATTTCCGCATCTTGGTTACAGGATGATGCCGCGCAACAGGTTTGCAAGCTCCTTTCGGATGCAGGGTTTCAGGCTTGGTTTGTGGGTGGTTGCGTTCGCAATGAACTGCTGAATGAACCTGTTGCAGATCTGGACCTGTCCACCGACGCCACGCCAGAGACTGTGATGAAGCTTGCGAAAACAGCCAACATGCATGCGATCCCAACCGGGATTGATCATGGCACGGTGACCCTTGTCGTCGATGATGTGCCTTTCGAGATTACAACCTTTCGCCGGGATGTCGCCACCGATGGCAGGCGCGCCACCGTCGCCTTTTCCGACAACATCACCGATGATGCGCGCCGCCGTGATTTTACGATGAACGCGCTTTACGCCGCACCGGATGGGCAAATCGCTGATCCTTTGGGTGGCCTGCCTGACCTGCACGCGCGCAGGGTGCGTTTTATCGAAGACGCCGATCGCCGCATCAAAGAGGATTACCTGCGGATACTACGATTCTTTCGGTTCTATGCGTGGTATGGTGATGTCAGCGAAGGGCCCGATGCATATGGGCTCGCGGCCTGCGCTGAAAACATCGCAGGTTTGCAATCACTCTCGGCCGAGCGGGTCACAGCAGAGCTGCTCAAACTGCTTGCCGCGCCAGACCCGGCACCTGCTTTGGCCAGCATGGCATCCACCGGCGCATTGGCACAGGTACTTCCCGGGGCCAACACATGGTCAATGGCGACCCTGGTGCATCTGGAACAAGCAGCGGGTTTGGCACCGCGGATCATGTTGCGCCTCGCCTTGCTGGGCGGTGAACCCACCAAAAGCCTGCGGTTGTCCAACACGCAGATACGGCGAATTGAGCAGATCAATAGCGATGCCGCACCCGCAGAACTTGCCTATCGGTTTGGTGTTGATGTCGGGCTAGACGCGCTTTTCTTTGAAGCGGCAAGTTTGGGCCAACCTGTCGGGCGAGAGGCGTTAGAGGAAATCAACCATGCAGCAAAACAGGTCTTTCCTTTGAAAGCAGCCGATCTGATGCCCGACTTAAGCGGGCCCGCGCTGGGCATCGCTTTGAAAAAGGCCGAGGCGCGCTGGATCGCATCGGGGTTTACGTTGACGAAGGCAGAGCTGGTTGACTGAATTCCTGCCCCTGATTGGTTTTGTCTTCTTTGGCCTCTTCTCACCCGGGCCAAACGTGATCCTGATCACTGCGTCCGGCGCACGCTTTGGGTTTCAGCGCACGATCCCGCATATCATTGGCGTCGCCCTGGGTGTTGGTGTGATTGCAGCCGTGACGGGCATTGGCATTGGCACATTGATCGCCGCGCAGCCTGCACTGCGTTTGGTGCTGACCATCGTTGCCAGCCTATGGATTTTGTGGATGGCCTATAACCTTTGGCGCGCCGATCCCGCGAAACAAACAGAGGCTGACAAGCCTTTCACCTTCATCGAGGCTGTTCTGTTCCAATGGGTGAACCCCAAGGTCTGGGCCGTGGCGCTTAGCGCGACGGCCTATGTTGCAACGCTTGCGCCGGTGCAACAGGCCGTATCATTGGCGGCAACATTTTCGACAATCAACCTTGGCGTTTGCACCTTTTGGGCGCTTGCGGGCAGCTTGCTATCTTACCTGCTGACCAACACCACCGCTTGGCGCATCTTTATGCGCATCATGGCGCTTGCACTGGTTGGTTTTTCAGTACTGCTTTTTCTCTGACGCAAGTTTTGCTATAGCTGAGGCATAACCCCAAGAGGCAAGCCGATGTTTCGATTTTTCGAAGGTCTTGTCGATCCCTATGTGCCATACAAAGAGACCGACACGCCGCCCAAGCGGCTCTATCCGTTTCTGCGAGATTACGCAGAACCGTTTAAAGCTGTGTTCTGGGTTACGGGCATTACGGCGATCATTATTGCAATCGTCGAGATTTGGTTGCTGGGCTACCTTGGGCGTTTGATTGATATCCTGTCGGGCGGAACACCGGCGCAGGTTTGGGCGCAAAGCGGGGCAGAGTTTATTCTGGTTGCTGTCCTGATCCTCACGCTGCGTCCCGCGGTGCACATGCTGCAGATCATGCTGCTGAACAATACGATCCTGCCGAACTTTGGCACTTTGGTCCGCTGGCGTGCGCACAGGCATGTGTTGCGCCAGTCCGTTGGCTGGTTTGAGGATGATTTTGCGGGGCGCATTGCGAACCGGATCATGCAAACGCCGCCTGCGGCGGGGGCCGTGGTGTTCCAGCTTTTCGATGCGCTGACATTCGCGGTGGCTTATGTTGTCGCGGCGGCTGTTTTGTTGGGGCAGGCCGACATGCGGTTGATCGTACCGCTGTTGATGTGGTTGATCCCTTACCTGATCTTGCTGCGTTGGGTCATTGCGCGGATCACGCCGGCATCAGAGGCGGCGTCGAATGCGCGGAGCGCTGTCACAGGCCGTGTTGTGGACAGCTATACCAACATCCATGCGGTCAAGATGTTTGCGCATCACGACCGCGAAATCGACTACGCCAAGGAAGCGATCGAAGAAGCGCGACGCACGTTCCAAGTAGAAATGCGGCTTTACACCATCATGGACGCCGGGCTGATGCTGCTGAATGGCATCCTTGTTGTGGGTATCGTCGGATGGTCAATCTGGTTGTGGATGCAGGGCGCCGCCTCGGTCGGTGTCGTGGCAGTGGCTACCTCGCTGGCGCTGCGTCTGAACGCGATGTCCGGCTGGATCATGTGGGCGATGACGGATTTCTTCCGCGAATTGGGTGTCGTGAAGGAGGGGATGCAGACGATCTCGCAGCCTGTGACCCTGGTGGACCAACCGAACGCTGCGCCGCTAGAGATTTCGAGTGGGATTGTCGAAATTCAGTCTCTATCCCACCACTATGGTAAGAAAACTGGTGGTCTGGACAACGTCAATCTGACCATCGCGCCGGGCGAAAAGGTAGGTCTAGTCGGCCAATCCGGTGCGGGTAAGTCGACGCTGGTTAAACTATTGCTGCGGTTCTATGACGTGGAGCAAGGCCAAATCCAGATCGATGGCCAAGACATCAAATTCGCCACCCAGGATAGTCTGCGCAGTGTTATTGGGATGGTCCAGCAGGACAGTGCCCTCCTGCACCGGTCCGTGCGGGAAAACATCCTTTATGGCAATCCGGCAGGGTCCGAGGACGAAATAATCGCGGCGGCGCGTAAGGCCGAAGCGCATGAATTCATACTCGGGCTAGAAGACAACGAGGGAAACAAGGGATACGACGCACGCGTGGGTGAGCGTGGCGTGAAACTTTCGGGTGGGCAACGTCAGCGCATCAGCCTGGCGCGCGTGATCCTGAAAGACGCGCCCATCCTGCTCTTGGACGAGGCGACCAGTGCCCTAGATAGTGAGGTCGAGGCCGCAATTCAGCAGACACTTTACGGGATGATGGAAGGCAAGACCGTCATTGCCATCGCGCACCGCCTGTCAACGATTGCTCAGATGGACCGGATCATCGTGATGGATCAGGGGCGCATTATCGAGGACGGGACACATGACGCACTGCTGGCGGCAAATGGACAATATGCACGGTTCTGGGCGCGCCAATCAGGGGGCTTTCTGGGGCAAAGCGACAAGGTAGCTGAATGACCCCGGAACGCTGGATTGACCCTTTTGAACCTGCCGAAGGACCACCGCCGCAAACCCTGATGGCGTTTCTGCGGTGGTGTTTGAAAGGCAGCACAAAAGTCACGCTTTGGGCCGGGTTAGTCTCTGCTTTGGCGGGCACGCTAGAGGTCGCAACGGCCCTGATGCTGGGCTGGGTGATTGATGCCGCCCTGTCATCATCTGGTGAAGGGTATTTTTCTGAAAACGTCTTGCTTCTGCTGGGCGTGACCGTGTTTTTCATTATTTTGCGCCCTGTCATATTGGGTATCTCTGGCGTGATGCAGGCTGTCGCCGTCGGCCCGTCTTTGGGCAATCTGATCCTGTCACGGTTGCATCGTCACTCGCTGGGCCAGTCCGTGACCTTCTTTGACGATGACTTTGCCGGGCGCATTGCGCAAAAGCAGATGCAGGCGGCACGGGCCACGACCGACTTGATAGTCGATATGATCCATACCGTGGCCTTTGCCCTGGCATCGCTTATTGGATCCGTGATCATGCTGTTCACGATTGATGCGCGGTCTGCAGGCCTTCTGGCCGTCTGGGCCATCGCCTATATATTGATGATCCGTTTCTTCATGCCGCGCATCCGCGAACGGTCCAAGGCGCGTGCTGCGACCCGGGCGATGGTGACCGGGCAAGTGGTTGATACAGTCACCAATATCAAGACGGTCAAGCTGTTTGCCCATGACGACCATGAAGACCGCGCCGCAATCGACGCGATGGAGAATTATTGGGGCACTGCCGTCAAATACGGCTGGCTGTCCGCCTCTTTCCGGTTTTGGCTGATGGCGCTGGGCGGGCTGTTACCTGTGATCCTGGTGGGGATGACCCTCTATTTTTGGAGCGTTGGGTCGGCTTCGGCCGGTGATATTGCTGCCGCTGGTGCAATCTCGCTGCGTTTGGCACAGATGACCGGCTGGGTCAGTTTCACGCTGATGGGCATGTATGCGAATGTGGGCGAGGTTGAGGATGCGATGCATACATTAAGCCCCGCACATACGCTGACCGATGCGCCAGATGCCGCAGATCTGGTCGCAGATCAGGGTAGCATCCAACTGGATCACGTTTCATTCAGCTACGGCGGCGGCCCTGGCGGCCTGAACGACGTAAGCCTTTCAGTACAACCTGGCGAAAAGCTGGGGCTGGTGGGCGCGTCTGGTGCCGGTAAATCGACCTTGGTTGCCCTGCTTTTGCGGCTTTATGATGCCGAGGACGGCAGCGTGCAGATTGATGGCACCGATGTGCGGGGTGTGACCCAAGAAAGCCTGCGCCGCCAGATTGCGATGGTCACGCAGGAAACGGCGATGTTTAATCGTTCTGCCCGCGATAACATCAAATACGGCAAACCCGATGCAACGCAGGCAGAGATTGAAGCGGCAGCCCAACAGGCCGAAGCGCATGAATTTATCGTCACGCTCAAAGATCACAAAGGGCGCACCGGGTATGATGCCTATCTGGGTGAACGTGGTGTGAAGCTGTCTGGCGGGCAACGCCAGCGCATCGCGATTGCGCGCGCTATTTTGAAGGACGCGCCAATTCTGGTGCTGGATGAGGCGACAAGCGCGCTGGATTCTGAGGTCGAAGCATCCATTCAAGGTGCGTTAGAGTCTGTAATGGAAGGCAAGACCGTGATCGCGATCGCCCACCGCCTGTCCACCTTGGCGCGTATGGACCGCATCGTCGTGCTTGACGTTGGCCGCGTTGTCGAGGAAGGAACCCATGATGCGCTGCTGGCCGAAGGCGGGCTTTATGCGCGCTATTGGAACCGCCAGTCTGGTGGCTTCATCAACGTGAAAGATGCGGCGGAATAAATGCTGACCATTGAAAGCCTGACCCATCTGGGGATGGGGCGTGCCTCTGACGGGCAGTCCTTGTTGCCGCGTGTTCTGCCGGGGGAAAAGGTGGATGTTGCGCAGGATGGCACCGTGCGGATTGTCACACCGTCAGTTGATCGGGTCGCGGCCCCCTGTCGGCATTTCAAATCCTGCGGCGGCTGTGCGATGCAGCATGCGACGGATGCATTTGTCGCAGATTGGAAACAGGATATCGTTGTCAAAGCTGTCCAAGCGCGCGGGTTAGACACTGTTTTTCGCGATATTGCGACCTCACCGGCCCAGTCGCGCAGGCGGGCAAAACTGTCTGGCAGGCGGACCAAAAAGGGAGCGTTGGTCGGGTTTCATACGCGTGCTTCTGATACATTGGTACAGGTTCCTCATTGCCAATTGCTGACGCCCAGCCTGATCGCCAGCTTTCCCGCGCTTGAGGGGCTGACCGTTCTTGCCTGCTCGCGTAAGGGCGAGATCGACCTGATGGTCACCGAAGCAGATGTTGGCCCGGATGTCTTGGTTGAAACCGATAAAGAGCTGACACCGCAATTGCGTGTCGAACTTGCGGCGCTGGCCAATCAGTTAGGCCTGTCTCGTTTGGTTTGGAACGATGAACCTGTCGTGATGATCAACCCGCCCAAGCAGGATTTTGGCGGAACCGCTGTCGTGCCGCCGCCCGGGGCATTCTTGCAGGCAACCAAACATGGCGAGGCAACCTTGCTGGCCGGTGTCGAGGAGATCACCGGCAAAGCCACGCGCATCATCGATCTTTTTGCCGGTTGCGGCACCTTTACCTTGCCATTGGCCAAACGGGCCGAGGTGCATGGCGTAGAAGGCGAAGCTGCGATGCTGGATGCGCTGGATCGCGGTTGGCGCGAAGGCCATCAATTGCGGCGAGTCACGACAGAAACACGCGACCTGTTCCGCCGCCCGTTAGAGGCAGATGAGCTGCGCCATTTCGATGCGGCGGTGATTGACCCGCCGCGCGCGGGGGCTGAGGCACAGATTGAAACGCTGGCAGAATCAGACATCAACACAATCGCAATGGTTTCCTGTAACCCTGTCACCTTCGCACGGGATGCGCGCAGTTTGGTCGATGCAGGCTTTGAAATGCCTTGGGTTCAGGTCGTTGATCAGTTCCGTTGGTCACCCCATGTCGAGGTTGTTGCATCATTCACGCGGAAATGACGCCGGTAACGTCAGGTTTCCTTTTGCGAAGCTGCTGTTTGGTGTAATCAGATCAAAACGGCGCAGACCGTAACGATGGGCAGATATTATGATTTCACGACGTTCCATGATTGCAGGGTCAGCTGCATTCGGTATTGCAGGCTGCACTGGACAGTTGCCAACATATAACGGGCCGGAAGTCACCCGTATTCAGGTGCTGAAAGAACAGCGCGTCATGCAGCTTTTGCATCATCGCAGCTTGCTGCGGTCTTATAATGTGCAGCTTGGTTTTCAGCCGGTAGGTCACAAAGTGCAGGAAGGCGACGGGCGCACCCCTGAAGGGGGGTACCGCATTGATCGGCGCAACCCGAATAGTTCCTTCCATCTGTCGCTGGGCATTTCATACCCTAATGCGGCCGATATCGCATATGCCCGTGCAAAGGGGGTAAAGCCTGGCGGTGATATCTTTATCCATGGCACCCCGCCGGTTTGGGAACGCACGCCAGATTGGACATGGGGCTGTATCGCAGTCACCAATAAGGAAATGGATGAGGTCTACGCGATGGTGAACACCGGAACGCTGATCTATATCTACGCTTAGAACGCAAGGCCCACGATAGGTTGGCTGACCTCTGGGTCGCTGCCCATGTTCAAGGTCCACCAAAGCTTTGCTTCTTCTTCTTGATACCATGCAAAGCCCATAAAGCGGGCGTCAGGATCAAGGATCACCGCGCGGGTGTCAGGCTGTGCCATCCATGCGCCAAGGGTTTGCAGTTCGGATTCGAATGATTCCGAGATGTTTTCACCTAAAAGCCGCCCCGGAAACCCAACACGGCGGGCACGGTCCAGTGGGCTGGACCCATCAGAACCAAACAACCATGGCCGGTTCTGCACGGCCATATCGCGCGAATGGGTTGCAGCGGCAGCATTCAGCCGGGCATCAAGTTCGACGGGTTGGACGCCCGCGGTCTGGCGCAGCGCATTCACGCTGTCCAGCATGCGGAATTGGATCGCAGCTTCGTCGCCTGGCCTGATGATATAGGCGGTGTCCAACGGCAGGCCATCGGGCCCAATGGGACGGACCGTGTTTCCACTACAGGCCGAAAGGCCAAGGGCTGCCAGCCCAAAAACTACGTCGCGTCGGAACATTCCACTACTCGCCTTTGCTTTAGTCGCTATTCTTTAGCGGGAATAAGGTGACACTTCAAACCCACATCTCTACACAGGCCCAAGGATGACATTTGTTTGAATTGCAGAGCTTTGCCAGACACATTATCTGTCACTTTTGAAAGACATCTGATCCGTTAAGGAGACCTGTTATGACAAAGACCCTATCGCGCCGCGGCTTTCTGGCTGCATCGGCTGCTATGGTTGGCACGACTGTGGTTGCGCAAACCGCGGGCAGCACAGAGCTTGAGGCAGATATCTCGGCTGCGGTGAAGCGCAATGTGGCCAGCTTTCGGTCTTTGGATTGGGAGCCTTACTTCAGCAACTTGAACAAAGGTGCTGTGCTGATCGATATCCAATCCCGCGCCCTTCACTTCTGGTCTGAAGACGAATCGATCTACAAACTGTTCCCGACAAGTGTGCCCCTGTCAGAAGAGCTGACGCGGACCGGTCGCACATCAATCACGCGCAAGGTTGAAGGGCCCAGCTGGGCACCGACACCATCGATGAAACTCCGCAACCCAGAATGGCCGGATTTCATTGGTCCGGGTCCTGACAATCCGCTTGGCACCCATGCTTTGCACCTGACCTGGCAGTATTACCGTATTCACGGCACCCATGACACACGCAAGATCGGGCGACGTTCGTCGAACGGCTGTATCGGCCTGTATAACGAACAGATTGCGGAACTTTACGCGCTGACACAGGTGGGTACGCAGGTTTTGTTGATCTGAGGATTGATCCAACCAAGGAAAAAAGAGGCGCATCAAATGATGCGCCTCCTTTTATTTGAGTGGTCAGATGGTTGGTTTTGTGGGCGGTGATTTCTTTAGGAAGCCAATGCGCCACCAGTTCTTTTTCTTCCAAGCGGCAAGTTCTATCTCTGCCTGACGTCGTGCTTTCTCTGCCTCAACATCTGCGACGGCCTTTTGCACGGCGCGCTGCTCTACGTCGTGTTCATAGTCGACTGAAGTCGCTGTTGTTTCTTCATTGAACTCATCAATCCAACCCGGCGCCTTGGTGGGCTTTGGGTCCACTGGCTTCAGTTGCAATGGTGCATTGTCAGCTTCGCGCGGTTGCGAATTCAGCACGTATTCGTTTGTTTCAGACACAAGGCGGGTCAGTGTTTTTTCAAGGTTGAACCGAGAGCTTACCTTAAGCTGCTGAACACGTTTTCCTTCTTTGTTGATGATATTCAGCCATTCAGAGGCGGACTGCAGGCGCGCCTTGGGCAAAATCTGCATCGCTTTGTCGATCGCCGCAAGGAAGGCTTGATCATATTCAGGGAAACGCCCTGCCAACGGTTCGCATGGGTCGGGGTTATTGCCGGCAAATTCGGCCATCCGCGTTTGGCTGTTGGGCGGGGCCGTGCCGCTGATCAGGTGATAAAACGTCGCGCCCAGCGCATAAAGGTCACTGCTGGGCCCCTGTTTGCCACCCGCAAAATAGAATTCCTGTGGGGAATAGCCGTCTTTGACGATCAGCACGGATGACACGGCACGTGTTTCACGGCTGGCTTCTTCGCGGGCTGCGCCAAAGTCGATCAGGACTGGGCTGCCCCATTTATCAAGCAGGATGTTGTCTGGCGCGATATCGCGGTGCAACAGGTCATTTTGGTGCACCAGATCAACCGCATCCAGCGCCTTGATCAATATCTCTTTGATCTGATCGGGGGGAAGCGGATCATTCTTGTCGTTGATAATGCTGAGTAGGTCACGACCATGGATGAGGTCGAGCACCATGTAGGCGGTCCCATGATCTTCAAAAATGCGATGTACGCCCACGATATTCGGGTGGCGCATCTTGGCGATACTGCGTGCCTCGCGCATGAACATCTGAACGATCGTACGGTATTTTGCGGCGTGCTGATCGGAACGCACAATGACACTTTGGCCCTGCCGCATACAGAATACTTCAGGGTAGCATTCTTTGATAACAACATCTCGGTCGAGGTAGTTGTCTTTTGCCAGATATGTAATGCCAAAGCCGCCGTTGCTGAGCGCTCTGTTGATCGTGAACTGATCGCCAAGCAAGGTCGTGCCATCAGGAAGAGCTTCACTGCGCTCTTCTTGGACGGTTTCTTCCTGCGGTTGGGTTACTGCTGTCATCTTCACCACACTCGTCGCACCACCTTTTGGCACGATCCAAACGATATACTTTCACACCGTATTTTTTGTCATGGAAATATGTTGCCTTTGCGGCAGCCTCGCCCAAAAGTTATGATTTTCGGGCATCAAATCGCGCCTTTTTCGGTCGTTAGCGCTAATTTTTGCACAAAGCAAAGCTGATATTAATCCAGCGTTCACATAGCCTTGGTCGCGCTGTGGTAGAATCACTTTACCGTGTTGCCTTGATCCGCGTGGTCTTGATCACCGTCCCATCAGTGTCGCAAATCAGGCGAACGCGTTGGCCAGCATACCAGAATGTCAGCCGAATACGGCCGGCGTCAGCATCGATACCTTCCTCGGATTGGCTGGTGATTTCACCCGAACGCATTTTTGCTTGCACCTCTGATGGGGCAAGTCCCAAAAGCGGGCCAAGATCATGCGCATCTATGGTTGCGCCATCGTCTGTCAGGGTTACCTTCATAACGCAAACTGTATTCCCCGCTTAGGCTATCCGCCAGAGCGCCCAACTGCGCAGATTGGCTATTTCAACCAGCCGTTGAGGTTTTTCTCAATCACGCCAGACAAAGCATCGATATGTGCCGGGTCGTCGTTTAGGCATGGGATGTAAGTGAAGTGTTCACCTCCGGCCTCTTCAAAGCTTTCCTTGATCTCTTCGTTGATCTCTTCCAGCGTTTCGATGCAATCAGCCGAAAACGCCGGTGCGCAAACGGCGATGTTCTTGACGCCATCCTCTTCGGCTAAACGTGCCACCTCTTCGACCGTATATGGCTTCAGCCATTCTTCCGGCCCAAAGCGCGACTGGAAGGTCGTGACAATCTGCGTGTCATCCCAACCCAGGCGTTCCTTCAACAGGCGCGTCGTTTTCTGGCACTGGCAGTGATAGGGGTCACCCTCGCGAAGGTAACGTTCTGGCACACCGTGGTAGGAACACACTAGTTTTTCCGGTTTGGTTTCAGCAGCGGCATAAGCGCGTTCAATAGATTGGGCCAATGCCTCGATATAGGCAGGTTCGTCGAAATACGGCTCAACAATGCGAGCCACAGGCTGCCATTTTTCTTCCATCAAGGCGCGAAAGAACTGATCATTTGCAGTGGCAGAGGTCGCGCCTGCGTAATGCGGGTAAAGTGGGAAGAACAGGATTTTGGTGCACCCATCCTCGACCATCTCGCGCACTTTGGATTTCGTGGACGGGTTGCCGTAGCGCATGCAGAAATCAACGCGTACGTTATCACCATAGCGTTCGACCATCTGCGCCTTGATGGCCGCGGTCTGTTTCTTGGTAATCGTCAGCAGCGGGCTTTCGTTCTCTTCTTCGTTCCAGATCGACTTATATGCCGCACCGGATGAAAAGGGACGCTTGGTCAGGATAATCAGCTGCAACAAAGGCTGCCAGATCCAGGCCGAGTAATCGACGACGCGTTTGTCAGACAGAAATTCGTTCAGGTAACGCCGCATAGACCAGTAGTCTGTTGCATCCGGGGTCCCAAGGTTAGCCACCAGAATACCAACACGCGCCGGTTTCACCGCCGGGTGATCGGGCTGCGCATGCATAGGACATGTGGCTGGGCGCGTTTCGGCCGTGGCTTGTGCATCGAACATTTTCATTGTCCTCTAGGTAGCGCGATTTCTGTGTTAGTTAAATGGGATACGCGCTGCGTCAATCATTGGACCTATCTAAAGGCGTTTCCTGCGTGTTTAGCGCGTCAGCAAGGCGGGTTTTCGCGCTGCCGGGCCGTAAAGGTTGCGGTTGGCTGTCGGCGGGTGCCCATCCGGTAAGCGTAATGAACTCAAAAGTGGCATCGACGCGATTATCGGCATTTCGAAAGTTTGCGGCATAGATACAGGCCGCTTCGGTTAATACATTGCGCCGGGTCGCGTGTTTGACGCGCTGGGTTAACGCATTGTTTTCGCCCATCTTGCGCAGGTCATGCATCAGGTGGAAGGCATTGGCGTAGCTGGCTGTCAGCGGCGTTGCATCGGCCACAGGCAAGGCAAAGCCCGCCCGCTGCAAAAGCCCGCCTAGATCACGGATTTCGCCCATCGGTGCGATCCGGGGGGACAGGCCACCGGTGACTGCCGCCTCCGCCTCTGCAAGTGAGGCGCGCAGTTCGTGCAATGTTTGTCCACCCAGAAACGTACAGAGCAACAGCCCATCTGGTTTGAGCGCATGGCGCGCCTGCACTAATTGGCCCACCGGGTCATTCGCCCAATGCAGGCACATGGCGTGCAGGATCAGGTCATGCGCCTGCGGTTTCAGATCAAGCGTCTCATCATCGGCCACAATCGTTGCATTGGGATAGCGCGCGGCCCAGAAATCGGGAAAGCCCGTCACAATCGCGACCGATGTAAAGGTTCTGTTAACCTCGTTCAGTCTCTCATGCAGTTCATCGGCGGCGTGTTCCTGCAGGAACATTGCGTCAGGCAGGGCACGGGCGCGATTGCGTGCCAATGCGGCGCGGTCGGTGATTTGGGGCATAGTCATGCTGGGTCATTTAGGGTGCATTCATGCGGTTGCAAAGCGTCATTCGGGCAATTTATCCGCCACAATGCGTGGCCTGCGATGCACATACAGAGGAAGACCATGGGTTATGCGCGGCCTGTTGGCGGGACACCCAGTTCATCGGTGGCTTGGTCTGCGATAAATGCGGTACCCCTTTGCCGGGCGAAGACCATGGTGAAGTCGTGCAATGCGATGATTGCATGACCATCGCGCGGCCCTGGGACCGTGGCCGTGCGGTGCTGATCTACAATGGCGTTGGCAGGCGGTTGGTGCTGGGTCTGAAGCATGGCGATAGAACTGATCTGGCCCATCCGGCGGCGCAATGGATGGCGCAAAAGATCGCGACATGGATCACAGAAGATACCGTGATTGTCCCAGTTCCCCTGCATTGGGTGCGTATTCTGCGACGTAGATACAACCAATCTGCCATACTGGCCCAAGAGATGGGCAAACTGTTAGATGTCTCTGTTTGTCTTGATGCTCTGCTGCGTCCGAAAAAGACAAGTGCGTTAGAGGGACACAGCCGCGATGCGCGTTTTTCCGTGCTTGCCGGTGCTATTGTCCCAAACCCCAAGCGCATCACCCAGCTTGCGGGGAAACGGGTAATCCTTGTTGATGACGTGATGACCTCTGGCGCGACCCTTGCTGCCAGCGCAGAGGCGGCCCATGCGGCCGGTGCCGCAAACGTGTCGATTGTTACACTGGCAAGAGTCGTGAAAGATGCCTAGATCAGGGACAAACCTGATTGAAGGATACCCACGATGGCAACGATTGAAATCTACACCAAACCCACCTGCGGCTTTTGCCATATGGCCAAGCGGCTGTTGTTGTCGAAGGACATCAGTTTTGCTGAGGTGGATATTACAGCACAGCCAGAGCGCCGGGCCGAGATGATCCAGCGCGCCAATGGCGGCAGCACCGTGCCGCAGATCTTTATCGACGGCACTCATATTGGTGGGTGTGATGATCTGTTCGCATTAGAGCGTGGCGGCAAATTGGACGCACTGCTGGCGGCATGAAAGCCGCGCTTGTCCAGCTAAACGCAAGCGATCATCCCGCTGCCAATCTGCGGCAGACGGTGTCAATGATTGCGCAGGCGGCTGGGCAGGGTGCAGGTTTTGTGCTGACACCAGAGGTCACGAACTGCGTGTCGCAAGACCGGGCGCATCAGGCCCGTGTTTTGCAGCATGAGGGTGATGATATCACGCTTGCAGGCCTGCGCGAGGCAGCGATCCGGCATGGTATTTGGCTGTCAATTGGGTCACTGGCCTTGAAGACGCATGATCCTGACGGGCGTTTCGCCAACCGGTCTTTCCTGATTGATCCTGCGGGCCAGATCGTGGCCCGCTATGATAAAATCCATATGTTCGACGTCACGGTTTCCGAAACCGAAACCTATCGTGAATCTTCTGGGTATCGACCGGGCGAACTGGCCGTCGTGGCTGACACGCTCTTTGCCAAGATCGGGCTGAGTGTCTGTTATGATATCCGATTTGCCTATCTTTATCGCGCTTTGGCGCAAGCAGGGGCTGAGGTGTTGTTGGTCCCATCGGCCTTTTCACCCGTAACAGGTGCCGCACATTGGGAACCGCTGTTGCGCGCCCGCGCGATCGAGACGGGATCTTACGTGCTGGCTGCCGCACAAACCGGGACACATGCTGCCCAAGCGGGCAAATCCCGCCAAACATACGGGCATAGCATGGCAATTTCGCCCTGGGGTGAGGTCTTGGCGGATTTAGGCACAGAGCCGGGCATTGCGTTGGTTGATCTTGACCCAAGGTCAGTGGCACAAAGCCGCAAACGTATCGCGGCACTCAGCCATGATCGCCCTTTCGAAGGCCCTTAATGTCCGACACCGCCAATAACCTTGCCGTATCCTTGTTCAGCGAAATCCTTGCCGTTGATCAGTTGGCGCGGGCCAGCGTGGCGCGGGTGCTGCCCAAAGGGATGGAGCTTTCGCATTTTTCGGTGCTCAATCATCTGGCCCATGCGGGTGTGGAACGGTCCCCCGCGCAGCTGGCCAAAACCTTTCACCTGACGCGCGGCGCGATGACGAATACGCTGCACAAACTGGAATGGGCCGGTTGGGTGCATGTCCGCCCTGATTGGGATGACGCGCGCCGCAAGATGGTCGCGATCAGTCCTTCAGGTCTGGCCGCCCGCGATGCCGCACTTGCCGCGATTGCCCCGGTGATTGCCGATGTCGTCGATAAGGTCGGTCAGGATAAGGCACGCGCGGTTCTGCCTGTTTTGCGCGAAATGCGCCTGAAGCTCAGCAAGATCGACTAGAACTCAGCTGGCAACCTGCGACTTAATTTCAGGTGTGGCCTGATAAATGGTCGCCAACCCATCTTTTAGCGTCATGGTCGGTGTCCAACCCAAAAGCTGCTTTGCCTTGCCGATATCGGGGCACCGCCGCTGCGGATCATCGACAGGGCGTCCCTCAAACACGATATCGCTTTTGTCACCAAACAGTGCATTTACCTGCTGCGCAATGTCTAGGATGGTCACTTCGGTGGGGTTTCCGATGTTCACAACCTCGCCCTCTGCGGCATCGACCATGCCAAGTCGTAGAAGGGCCTCAACAGTGTCGCTGACATGGCAAAAGCTGCGGGTCTGTGTGCCGTCGCCGTGAATAGTCAGCGGTGCGCCCACACGCGCCTGTGCTGCGAAATTGGGTATTGCACGCCCGTCGGACACGGCCATGCCCGGACCATAGGTGTTAAAGATGCGGGCGATCCGGATATCGGCATTTTTGGTTCGTACCGCATCCATCAAGAGCGCTTCTGCGGCACGTTTGCCTTCGTCATAACACGCCCTTGGGCCAACCGGGTTCACATTGCCCCAATCGGTTTCCTTTTGCGGATGCGAAAGCGGGTCACCATAGACTTCGCTGGTTGAGGCCTGAACAAGCGTCGCGCCACATGACAGCGCATGGTCCAGCATATGCATGCTGCCCAAGACATTGGTTTTCCATGTCTGGATCGGGTCGCTTTGATAGTGCAGCGGTGAAGCCGGGCTTGCCAGATTATAGATGACGTCTGCCTTTGGAACGGCGGCAGGCATACAGACATCATGTTCTTGTGTGGTCAGTTGATGCGGCCTGCGCGGCTGCACCTCTAGCCTGCGCCCTGTCGAATAGTTGTCGATAACATGAACGCGTACATTGGCATTCAACAGAGCCTGTACAAGGTGCTGGCCAATGAATCCTGCACCGCCCGCGATGGCAACGGTTTTTTCTTGCCAACCCGTCACGTGCTTAACGCATGCTTTTCAATTGCTTTGATGGCATAGCTATTTTCGCTTTCAAAAGTCAGTGCGCGTGCAAAACTTTGCCCATTGCTTGCAATCTCGCGTGCTTTCTCGGGGTTGGTTCGGACCCAGTCAACTTGCTGTTGCAGGTCTGATAAATCTGATTTTATCGGCACAAAATGTTCCCAAGGTTGAATACGGTCATAATACCATTGCCGATATTTGAACGGGCTATCAACTTTAAGGACACAACATCCCAGCTTTAACCTTTGCATGAAATTGCTCCACGCGTTGGTATAGCCGTCAATATCAATTGCATATTTCTTGGCGCCCCAGTCATGGGACGGCACGTAATCACCAATAAACCCGGCACGTTTCAGCGGATGGTAGTCATGACGGCCAGGTTTTGTGACGAAGCGAAAATCGATGTCCAAGGATGTACACTTATGCGCCATATGCAGGCGTTGCATCACACCGGGCAAGGTCACAGTGGCTTCATCCACAGTCCAGTGGCCGAGGCCATTTGCGCCCCCTCTCCAGATAATATCATCAGAACGCGCGTTCCAATCTATTGGGTTATTTGCTGCGAAAGCATCCGTGTTGGCATAACCGCGGTCTCGAAAGAAATGTGGATCGGGCAAAAGAACCTGTTTTTCAGATGTGCCAGAGTACCGGAAATCTGCAATGCTGGGATGGTCACCGTCTGAGGCATTGAAGATGATTTCGCGTATGTCCTCATCGGTTTGATGAAACCAATAGACACATGGCGCGATCTTAGAGAGCGTCTTACTGACGTATTTCCAGCTGCAGTCTGTACGGACAAGGGCAATCAGGCCGCCCTTTTCTTTGCGCAAAATGACATCTGTTGCGGTTTGCTGTTCCTTCGATGGCAAAACCCTGAACGCAATCGGATCTACACCAGCCCGGACAAAGGCAT
This sequence comes from Pseudomonadota bacterium, assembly GCA_038533095.1. Taxonomy (GTDB): domain Bacteria; phylum Pseudomonadota; class Alphaproteobacteria; order Rhodobacterales; family Rhodobacteraceae; genus Yoonia. Next base: position 80,474 of record JBCAZI010000001.1, on the reverse strand, counting down.
CATGGTTTCCTTGATAGATTCGTTTTGCGCGCGGATCGCCAAAGAGCCTACGCCGCAACTTCCGACGCAGGACCCCAATAGGATTTTTCATGATGACAGGCCTTTGGCTCAGGAATGCGAGACTCTTCGAGCGCAATATGATGAGGCAGAGTCTAGATTGAAATAGTAAAACTTGCGAAGATGACTAGGCAATCGGCTTGGTCGCAGTTGTCACATAGTTTACCGAAAGATCCCGGTCAGAAATTGACCAGGTGAATTTGGCGAAATTGAAGACAAAACCTTTCCTGTCCACCGGCGTCATCCCGGCTTTTTCGATAAAGCCAAACAATTCATCCGGGGTGATGAACTTATTCCATTCATGCGTGCCTTTAGGCAGCCACCGCATGATGTATTCTGCGCCCACAATTGCCATCACAAAAGACTTCGGGTTGCGGTTGATGGTTGAACAGATGTGAATGCCGCCCGGTTTCATCAGCTGCTGGCAGGCATCCAGATATCCCTGCGGATCGGCCACATGTTCGACCACTTCCATATTCAGCACCGCGTCAAACTGCTCGCCGGCCTCCGCCATGGCCTCGGCTGTGGTGTGGCGGTAGTCGATCTCAAGCCCTGATTGTTCCGCATGGATTTTGGCCACGGGAATATTCCGTTCGGCCGCATCAGCGCCAACGACGGTCGCACCTAGCCGTGCCATCGGTTCGCAGAGCAAACCACCTCCGCAGCCGATATCCAGAATGCGCAGGCCCTTGAAGGCGTCAGGCTGGCTAAGATCGCGTCCGAACTCTGCCGCAATCTGACTAGTAATATAGTCCAGCCGAACGGGGTTCATCATGTGCAATGGCTTGAACTTGCCTTTCAGATCCCACCATTCGGCTGCCATCGCCTCGAATTTGGCAATTTCGCTGGGGTCTACTGTGTTCGTTGCCGACATTTTCATCGCTCCGCGTCATGGTCACTAGGGTCAACACGCGATATAGGGTGGTTATGGACAAAGTCGTAGGACAAAAGCGCCCAGGTGCGCATCTTTACCAGCCGATTGACCCTTTCGATCAGCGGATGCTGGATGTCGGCGACGGTCATCGCATTTACATGGAGCAATGTGGAAATCCGGATGGTATCCCGGTCGTTGTTCTGCACGGTGGTCCGGGTGGTGGCTGTAGTCCTGCGATGCGCCGGTATTTTGATCCCAATCAGTACCGCATCATCCTGTTTGATCAGCGCGGCTGTGGGCGATCACGTCCGCATGCCAGTGTTGAGGCGAATACGACATGGCATCTGGTCGCGGATATTGAGCTGATCCGCGAAACGCTGGGCATTGATCGCTGGTTTGTCTTTGGTGGTTCATGGGGTGCTACGCTGGCGCTGATCTATGCGCAAGCGCACCCGGATCGCGCAGCGGCATTGATTTTGCGCGGCGTCTTTTTGATGACCCAGCCAGAGTTGGATTGGTTTTATGGCGGCGGAGCAGGGAAATTCTGGCCTGATCTCTGGGATCGCTTCGCGTCCCTGATCCCTCAGGATGAACGTGATGACTTTATCGCCGCCTATCACCGACGTCTGTTCTCAGATGATCGGGGGATAGAGGTACGTTATGCCCGCGCTTGGGCGTCCTGGGAAAATGCGCTGGCCTCTATTGATAGTGATGGTGTGACGGGGGACAGCCCTGCGGACTACGCGCGCGCTTTTGCACGGCTTGAGAACCATTACTTCTACCATGGCGGCTTTCTGGGTGAAGAACAGCAAATCCTGCACCCTAATCAGATGGCCAAGATCGCAGATGTGCCGGGTGTGATTGTACAAGGGCGCTATGATATGATCTGCCCGCCTGTATCAGCGCATAAGCTGTCGCAAGCTTGGCCAAAGTCACGGCTGACATTCATCGGTCGCGCTGGGCATGCGCTGTCAGAACCGGGCATTAGCACAGAACTTGTGCGGACGATGGATATGTTGGCAGCGCAGCGGCATTCATTGGGGCTTTAGGCTTTACAGCTGAAAAAATGCCGTTAAGCTTTCATGCAACTTACGGGGAAAACATAAGTTTTGGGCAACGTCCTAACGATTATTCTACAGCGGCTGGCACTTGGCTTGCTCACACTGCTGATCGTGTCGATTGTCATCTTCATCGCAGTTAATCTGCTGCCGGGTGACTTTGCGCAATCCATCCTTGGTCAAGGTGCCACGCCAGAAGCTGTCGCAGCGATCCGGGAAGACCTTGGTTTGGATCGCCCTTTGATCACACGCTACTTTGACTGGCTAGGCGGCATTTTGCGGGGTGATCTGGGGACCAGCTTTGCGCAGGCCAATTTCGCCAGCTTCAGCGGTACGACATCGGGTGCGACGACAATCGCCGAACAGATCGCGCCGCGTTTTGGCAATACAATGTTCCTGGCGATGATCACCGCGGCAATTGCGGTGCCATTTTCGATCATCCTTGGCATCTTGGCCGCCCTCTACCGCAACACAGTGTTTGACCGCGCGACCAACATCTTCACGCTGTCTTCAATTTCCAGCCCAGAGTTTTTTCTGGCCTACATCCTGATCTTGTTTCTGGCGGTGCTGAACCCGATCTTCCCGTCCTTGTCGAATATCTTTGAAGGCATGCCTTTCAGCGAACGGGTTGAGAAATCAATGTTGCCCGCGCTGACGCTGACGCTTGTGGTCACGGCGCATATGATGCGGATGACCCGTGCTGCGATCATCAACCTTCTGGCATCCCCGTATATCGAGATGGCGCGGCTAAAGGGCCTCTCGCCGATGCGCGTGATCGTCAAGCATGCGCTGCCGAACGCGCTGGCCCCGATCATCAACGTGATTGCGCTCAACCTTGCCTATCTGATTACTGGTGTGGTCGTGGTTGAGGTCGTCTTTGTCTATCCCGGCATTGGGCAGCTGTTTGTGGATAGTGTGAAAATCCGCGACATCCCTGTGGTACAGGCCTGCTGTCTGATTTTTGCCAGCGCCTTTATCCTGCTCAACCTGACGGCTGACATCATGTCGATCCTGTCCAACCCCCGTCTGAGGCATCCGAAATGATCTGGTTTCTAGCTGCACTTGTGGGCATGGCAGCCATCGCCTGGGGTTTTCGCTTTGCGGGGCAGGCTGTTACGGGTAACGCGCCAAAGTTCCGCGATATGCCCTACGGCGTGGCCTACGGGTACGTTTTGGGTGTTGCGGTTCTGGCATGGTTGGTCTGGGCCTATATGCAGGGTCGCAGTTCTGATCCGGCCGTTGCGAATAAATTCTTCTTCCTGCGCATCGCGATTGAAGGTTTCATCATCTTTGCCGTAGCGGCGTGGTTGTTCCGTCTAATTGGGCGGGCTGTTGGCACAGCCGGCAGTAAGAAACTGTTTCGTTCTATGCCGCTAACCGCCTCATTCGGGATTCTGACAATCCTGATTTATGCACTTTTTGCGATCTTCGCCGGTGCTATCGCGCCTTATGGCCAGGAAGAGATTATTCCGGGCGTTGCGGCAAATGTCATTCCTGGTGGTGATCCTGCGGTGGGCGGCAACCCTGACTTTCCGCTGGGGACCGATCAGATTGGCCGCGATATTCTTAGCCGCCTGATCTATGGCGCGCAAAACACCGTTGGCATTGCCTTTGCGACAACAGTTCTCGCCTTTCTTTTGGGCGGCACCTTTGGCTTTTTGGCGGCGACCTTGGGTGGTTGGTTGGACCAGTTGCTGTCGCGTTCGGTTGATGTGTTGATGGCTATCCCGTCGCTGATCTTCGCGCTTTTGTTGATGACCATCGCCAGTGTTTGGGCGCCAGAGCTGGGTATTCCGCTGACCGTGTTCATGGTGATTATTATTGCTGTGATTGACAGCACACGCGTGTACCGCCTTGCCCGCGCTGTTGGTCAGAACATCGTTGTGATGGACTATATTGAAGCAGCGAAACTGCGCGGTGAGGGCTTAGGCTATCTTGTTTTCAAGGAAATCCTGCCGAATGCCACCGCCCCGCTCTTGGCTGAATTTGGGCTGCGGTTCTGCTTTGTATTCCTGACCATTGCCGCCTTGTCTTTCCTTGGTGTGGGCATCCAGCCACCGCTGGCTGACTGGGGTACGATGGTGCGCGACTTGGGTGGTTTCGTGAACTTTGCCCAATTTGCGCCAATGGCCGCGACTGCGCCGCTGCTGGCCGCGGGTGCCATCGCACTGCTCACCGTCGCTGTGAACTTTGTGGTCGACTGGATGCTGCATAAATCTTCGGGACTGAAAGAATGAGCGACGACATCCTTGTTAAAATGCGTGATGTCTGGCTGGAAGGCCGCAGCGATGAGACTTGGAACCCGATCATCAACGGCGTCGATCTGACCTTGAAGCGCGGCGAGGTGCTGGGCCTGATTGGTGAATCCGGTGCGGGGAAATCCACGCTTGGTCTGGCCGCAATGGGTTACACCCGAGACGGAGTGCGCATCAGCAAAGGTTCGGTTGAATTCGACGGCATTGATCTGCTGACAGCCTCAGCCGCGGTCAAACGTGAGTTGTTGGGCAAGCGTATTGCCTATGTCGCCCAATCTGCCGCTGCCAGCTTTAACCCTGCCCACAAGTTGATGGATCAGCATGTTGAAGGGCCGGTGCAACATGCGGTGATGAGCAAGTCAGACAGTGAAGAAGACGGGATGGAGCTTTATCGCAAGCTGCGCCTGCCCAACCCTGATCAGATTGGTTTCCGTTATCCGCATCAGGTGTCTGGTGGTCAGCTACAACGCTGTATGACGGCGATGGCGATGTCATGCCGTCCTGATCTGATTATCTTTGACGAGCCAACAACCGCGCTGGATGTGACAACGCAGATTGAGGTTTTGGCCTCGATCCGGGATATCGTCGAACAGTTCAACACCGCCGCGATCTACATCACCCACGATCTGGCCGTTGTGGCGCAGATGGCCGATACGATCAAAGTTCTACTGAAAGGTGATGAGGTTGAAACCTCTGACACCCAGTCGATGTTGTCCGCGCCAACGCAGGAATATACCAAATCACTTTGGGCGGTCCGCAGTTTCGAGCGCCCGCAAAAACCGGCTGTTCAAATCGGGTCCGTCCCCGTTGTCAGCGTGCAAAACGTTGATGCGGCTTATGGGACCGTCCCTGTTTTGCATGACGTCAGCTTTGACATGCATGAAGGCCGCACCGTGGCTGTTGTGGGTGAAAGTGGATCCGGCAAATCGACGACGGCGCGCTGTATTACGGGGCTTTTGCCGCCCAAGGCTGGGCAAATCCTGGTCGATGGCGAGGTGATGCCGCCCGACTATCGCAAGCGCAGCAAAGATCAGCTGCGTCAGGTTCAGATGATCTATCAGATGGCGGATACGGCGCTGAACCCGCGCATGTCGATTGGCCAGATCATCGCGCGTCCGGTTGAGTTTTATCTGGGGCTGAAAGGTGCTGAAAAACGCAAGAAGGTGGATGCGCTTCTCGAGCAGATCGAGCTGGAGCCTTCGAAATACTATCACCGCCTGCCGTCTGAGCTATCAGGTGGACAGAAACAGCGCATTGGTATCGCGCGGGCTTTGGCGGCTGAGCCCAAGTTCATCATCTGTGATGAGGTCACATCTGCCCTGGACCAATTGGTGGCGGAAGGGATTCTGCGACTTTTGGCGCGCTTGCAGGATGAACTGTCGCTTACCTATATGTTTATCACCCATGATCTTGCGACGGTTCGGGCCATCGCAGATGAGGTCGTTGTGATGAAGGATGGGCGCGTGGTTGAGCAAGGTCCAAAGACCGAGATGTTTACGCCGCCGCATCACCCTTACACCGATCTTTTGCTGTCCTCGGTGCCTGAAATGGACCCGGATTGGCTGACAAATCTGCTGAATGAACGCGGAGTTGATAACATCGGCGACGCCGCTGTTGATAAGATGTAACACGAATCATCCACGCAAGTGATGACCAAATCGGGCTGCTCACGCCTGAACCACCAACTAGGGAGAACGAAAATATGCAAGGAATTAGTAGACGCGGTCTATTGCAAACAGGTGTTGCAGCCGGTGTGCTGGGACTGACAGGGATGCCACTGCGCGCGCAGACACGGGGCGGTAAACTAACTGCCGGTCTGGGCGGGGCAAACACCTCTGACAGCTGGGATGGCCGGACACACTCTGACATCTTCATGATTGCAGCGGCGCACGGCACAGTCTTCGACTGCTTGACCGAAGTCGCAGCAGACGGGTCGCTGAAAGGCGAATTGGCAGAAAGCTGGGAAGCCTCTGCAGACGCCAAGACCTGGACATTCAACCTGCGTCAGGGCGTGACCTTCCACAATGGTAAGCCATTTGGCGCGGATGACGTCATCGAGTCGCTGAATATGCACGTGGCAGAAGGTGCGAAATCCGCGGCCCAGCCCATCGTTGCGGCAATCTCGGAAATGAAGAAGATCACTGACTACCAAATCCAGTTTACACTGGAGAATGGCAACGCTGACTTCCCATATCTGATGTCTGACTATCACATCCTGATGTTCCCAGCCGGCCAGATCGAAGAAGCGATCGCAAACGGCATTGGTACGGGCCTTTATCAGGTGCAGTCATTCGATCCCGGTGTGCGCATGGTCGCAACGCGTTATGCTGATCACTACAAAGGTGACAGCGCTGGCTTCTTTGATGAAGTCGAATTTATCGCGATCAACGATAACACAGCCCGTATGAACGCGCTGATGACCGGTCAGGTTGATACGATCAACCGGATCGACTTTAAAACCGAGGCTTTGCTCAAGGCAAATCCTGCGCTGCGCATTCAGGAAGTGACGGGTAACCAGCACTATAGCTTCCCAATGTTGACGGACACTGCACCATTCAACGATGTTAATGTACGTCGGGCGCTGAAGTACGGTATCAACCGTCAGGAAATGGTCGATAAGATCCTGCTGGGTCACGGTCAGGTTGGTAACGACACGCCAATTGGCCCCGCAAACCAGTATTTTGCTAGCGATATGGAACAGCTTGAGTATGATCCGGATCAGGCAAAGTTCTACCTGCAGCAGGCCGGTCTTGATAGCATCAACATTGATCTGTCCGCATCCAACGCCGCCTTTGAAGGTGCGGTTGATGCAGCGCAGCTGTTCCAATCTTCTGCTGCGGCAGGTGGTATCAACATCAATGTGGTGCAGGAACCAGCCGATGGTTACTGGTCCAACGTTTGGTTGAAGAAGCCATTCTGCGCTTGTTACTGGTCTGGTCGTGCAACCGAAGACTGGATGTTCTCGACCTCCTACGAAGCTGGTGTTCCTTGGAACGACAGCCAGTGGGACGAGAAAGACAGCGCCCGCTTCCAAGAGCTGCTGATTACAGCCCGCGCCGAGCTGGATAGCGACACACGCCGTGAGCAATATGGCGAAATGCAACAGATCCTGCGCGACGAAGGCGGCGTGTTGATCCCAATGTTTGCAAACTACGTGCAGGCGGTGAACAACCGGATCGTGTCACCTGACACCGTGGGTAACCTCTGGCAGATGGACAACGCACGTATGGCCGAACGTTGGTCTGTGGCGTAAGCCTACTGACAAATGTGGTGCCTTTCGTTGGGTCAGGCACCACATACATAAAATTCTATTGACTCTGAGAACGATTCGAATCCGTCCGATATTGACAATCCCGAATCAGCATACTACCTAAACAGTATACCGGCCAATAGCAGGTCTATTGGTTCAAGAGCCGTGTAGGGTTTGCGCCCTCGCGGCTCTTGCTGTATCAACTCAACCCAAGGATTAGAGGTTTCCGATGCGGGTTTGTGTATATGTTGATGGATTTAATCTATATTACCGGCTTCTAAAGCATTCACGCTACAAATGGACAGACCTTAAGATGCTCTCGTCAGAGTTGTTGCAGTCGGACGATGTGATCGAACGCGTTAGGTATTTTACGGCCGATGTTAGTCCCCGCGCGGGCGATCCGGATGCGCCAACACGGCAACAGGCCTACTTTCGTGCGTTGAAAACAATTCCTGAGCTAGAGATCCATAAAGGGACATTCCTAGCCAAAACAATCCACCGACCCATTCAGGGCCAGGAAGAAAGCTATGTCTATGTCAGGGATACAGAAGAGAAAGGGTCAGATGTAAATCTTGCCTCGCACCTCCTGATGGATGGTTTTTGCGATATCTACGATATTGCGCTTGTTATGTCTCAAGACACTGATCTACTTGAACCAATTCGGATGGTTTCACAGGAGCTTGAGAAAGAGGTGATTGTTGCGTGGTTTGAAGAGACGTCGCCGAGTAAACTACTTCGTGAGTATGCGACCGCTGTTCGCCACATCAGACCGGCTATGTTGAGACGATCCCAATTCCCCAACCCAATTATTGGGAAAGGTGGCGCAAAACTAGAACGGCCTGCGGCATGGGACCCTGACCGCGAAATGTAGCTACTTGCACCTCCCTCCACCTTCCCTTATACGTCCCTCGACAGCGGCGTTGGCCTCCACCCCCAACACCACCGAAATTCACCACGGGCCGCGCGCCCGTTTTTTTATGTCCGAATGATATGTCGGAAGAAATGATGAACGATCTGATCGCCAAAGCGGCCATTGACCGCCGCATCGCTGAAATCGTCACCCCTGTTGTTGAGGACATGGGCTTCGAGGTTGTGCGCGTCCGCCTGATGTCGGGTAAGGACACGATCTTGCAGATCATGGTCCAGCGTCCGGATGGCCAGATCGAGGTTGATGAATGCGGGCAGGTCTCTACTGCGCTGAGCGCGACATTGGATGTCGAAGACCCGATTCTGGATGAATATAACCTTGAGGTGTCCAGCCCGGGCATCGACCGTCCGCTGACGCGGTTGAAGGATTTCGATCAGTGGGAAGGTTTTGAAGCCAAGATCGAAACCGAAGAACTGATTGATGGCCGCCGCCGGTTCAAAGGCCAGTTGGCCGGGACCGAAGGTGATGAGGTACTGATCACTATCCCCGAGGGCACGATTGGTCTGAAATTCGAATGGCTGTCAGACGCCAAATTGGTTCTGACAGATGAGTTGATCCGCGACGTGCTGCGCGGACGCAAAGATGCGGGTCAGATTGACGAGACCCAGTTTGATGAAATCGAAACGATTATTGACGGTGAGGAGAACACCTGATGGCATATACATCAGCCAACCAGCTGGAATTGCTGCAAACAGCCGAGGCTGTCGCCCGCGAGAAAAACATCGAGCCCGGGCTTGTTGTGGAAGCGATGGAAGAATCGCTCGCCCGTGCAGCCAAATCCCGCTACGGGGCCGAGATGGACATTCGTGTCTCTATTGATCGTAAGACTGGCAAGGCGACCTTCACCCGCGTTCGTACCGTAGTCGAGGAAGAAGAGCTTGAGAACTATCAGGCGGAGTTCACCGTCGAACAAGCCAAGCAATATATGGAAAACCCCGAAATCGGGCAGCAGTTCATCGAGGAAGTCCCTCCGGTTGAGTTGGGCCGGATCGCGGCACAATCTGCCAAGCAGGTGATCCTGCAAAAGGTCCGCGAAGCCGAGCGTGACAAGCAATACGAAGAGTTCAAAGATCGCGCGGGCACGATCATCAACGCGCTGGTCAAGCGCGAAGAATACGGCAATGTCATCGTCGATGTGGGCGCAGGCGAAGCTGTGTTGCGCCGCAATGAAAAGATCGGTCGCGAGGCCTATCGCCCGAACGACCGTATCCGTTGCTACATCAAAGACGTGCGTCGCGAGCAGCGTGGTCCGCAGATTTTCCTCAGCCGCACAGCGCCTGAATTCATGGCGGAACTGTTCAAGATGGAAGTGCCAGAGATCTATGAAGGCATCATCGAGATCAAGGCTGTCGCCCGTGACCCCGGTTCGCGCGCGAAGATCGCTGTGATCTCTTACGATGGGTCCATCGACCCTGTCGGTGCCTGCGTTGGTATGCGTGGCTCCCGCGTGCAGGCCGTTGTGAACGAATTGCAGGGCGAAAAGATCGACATCATTCCTTGGAATGAAGACATGCCGACCTTCCTTGTGAACGCGCTGCAGCCTGCCGAGGTATCGAAGGTTGTTCTGGATGAAGAAGCAGGCAAGATCGAAGTGGTTGTGCCCGAAGAGCAGCTGTCGCTCGCCATTGGTCGCCGTGGTCAGAACGTGCGCCTTGCGTCACAACTGACTGGCCTCGATATCGACATCATGACCGAGGAAGAAGAGAGCAAGCGCCGTCAGGCCGAGTTTGAACTGCGCACCAAATTGTTCATGGATACCCTTGATCTGGACGAGTTCTTTGCCCAACTACTGGTATCTGAAGGGTTCACAAACCTGGAAGAGGTTGCCTACGTCGAAATCGACGAACTATTGGTCATCGAAGGCGTCGATGAAGAGACAGCGGGCGAATTGCAGGCCCGTGCGCGCGACTATCTGGAAGCTGAAGCCAAGAAAGCGATGGAAGCGGCGCGTGCCTTGGGTGTCGAAGACAGCCTTGCGAATTTTGAAGGTCTGACACCGCAGATGCTTGAGGCGCTGGGCAAAGACGGTGTGAAAACGTTGGAAGATTTTGCCACTTGCGCAGACTGGGAACTGGCCGGTGGCTGGACCACAGTTGATGGTGAGCGCGTGAAAGATGACGGCGTGCTTGAACCGTTCGATGTGTCGCTGGAGGAAGCGCAGGATCTGGTCATGACCGCTCGCGTGATGCTGGGCTGGGTTGACCCGGAAGAGCTTGCAGCTGAAGCCGCCGCCGCTGAAGAAGCGGCAGCAGCCGAAGCGGCGGAGGAGGAGGCCTGATTTCAGGCCTCTGATGGGGTCGCAGATGGCGCGCGGTGGCCATAACAAGGAACGGGACGATGCGGAACGCAAATGCATCGTCACAGGTGAAGCGCAGCCAAAGGCTGGGCTGATCCGCTTTGTTGTGGGGCCGGACAATCAGGTTGTGCCTGATGTTTTGGGTAAACTGCCAGGCCGGGGCATGTATGTGACGGCCGACCGCAAAGCGCTGGACGCGGCGACGAAGGGTCAGTTTTCACGGTCTGCCAAGCAGGCAGTGACGGTGCCGGATGGACTGGTGGACGAGGTGGAACGCCAATTGGCCCGCCGCACCGTTGACTTGATCGCGCTCACCCGCAAATCGGGTCGCGCGGTCTGCGGATTTGAAAAGGTAAAGGGCTGGCTTGCCGGTGGTGAGCGGGTCCGCGTGCTAGTTCAGGCCTCTGATGGATCCGAACGGGGCAAGACAAAACTATGGACGCCCGAAGGTGCCCGCTATTTCGGCTGTTTGACCGCTGCCGAATTGGGTTTGGCATTTGGGCGGCAAACTGTGATACATGGCGCGCTAGCCACTGGCAGACTCAGCGATCGTGTTGTAGAGGAAGCCACAAAGCTACGCGGGCTACGCGAAGGGAACGACAGTGATACGGCTGTCGGGAAGGATAAAGAAGCTAAATGAGCGATAACGACGGTAAAAAGACACTTGGCCTTGGTGGTTCACGTCCCAGCAACGTGAAGCAAAGCTTTAGCCACGGGCGGACCAAGAACGTCGTGGTGGAAACCAAACGCAAACGCGTTGTGGTGCCCAAGCCCGGTGCGGCCAAGCCTGCGGCCTCCGGCGCGGCACCTGTGGGTGGTGATCCTTCCAAACGCCCAGCCGGTATTTCGGATGTGGAACTTGAGCGCCGGATGAAGGCGCTGAAGATGGCGAAAGCCCGCGAGGCGGAAGAAGCTGCCAAGCGTGAAGCCGAAGAAAAGGCCCGCGCCGCCGAACGCGATGCCCGCCGTGCCGAGATCGAGGCGAAAGAAGCCGAGGATAAAGCCCGCGAAGAGCGTGCAAAGGCCAAGGCCGAAGAAGAAGAGCGTAAAAAGGCGGAAGCCGCCCGTGCGAAAGCGGCTGCTGCGGCACCGCCGCCTGCCGCTGCGGTACCCGGCGAGACTGAGATTTCGCGCCCAACGGCGGCACCCCGCAAGACGGAACGCCCACAGGAAAACCGCGAAAACAAGACCAAGGCTAAGCCTGGTCGTGGTGGCGATGGTCGCCGTTCGGGCAAGCTGACAGTGAATGATGCGATGGCGGGCCGTGATGGCGGCCGCCAGCGGTCAATGGCGGCGATGAAGCGCAAGCAGGACCGCGCCCGCGCGAAAGCGATGGGTGTATCGGCCGAACGTGAAAAGGTTTTCCGCGAGGTGGCTTTGCCAGAGGCGATTACCGTGTCTGAACTGGCCAACCGCATGACCGAACGTGTGGCAGATGTTGTGAAGGCACTGATGACCAATGGCATCATGGCGACACAGAACCAGACGATTGATGCGGATACCGCCGAATTAATCATTGAAGAGTTTGGCCACACAGTAACCCGTGTCTCTGACGCTGACGTCGAAGACGTGATCCAAGCGGTTGAAGACAAGCCCGAGGATTTGCAAGGTCGCCCACCGATCATCACGATCATGGGCCACGTTGATCACGGTAAGACGTCGCTGCTTGATGCAATCCGCAATGCGAAGGTTGTCGCTGGCGAAGCCGGCGGGATCACGCAGCACATTGGTGCCTATCAGGTGAAAACAGACAGCGGTGCTGTTTTGTCGTTCCTTGATACACCGGGTCACGCGGCCTTTACGTCGATGCGCTCACGCGGTGCGCAAGTGACCGATATCGTTGTGCTTGTTGTGGCCGCTGATGATGCGGTCATGCCGCAGACGATCGAGGCGATCAACCACGCCAAAGCGGCTGAAGTGCCGATGATCGTGGCGATCAACAAGATTGATAAGCCAGAAGCAAACGCAGATAAAGTGCGTACAGACCTGCTGCAGCATGAGGTCATCGTCGAAAAGATGTCCGGTGATGTGCAGGATGTTGAGGTCTCGGCCATTTCAGGTCAGGGTCTGGATGACCTACTGGAAGCGATTGCGCTCCAGGCTGAAATCCTTGAACTGAAAGCCAACCCTGATCGCGCCGCTGAAGGTGCCGTGATTGAAGCACAGCTTGACGTGGGTCGTGGCCCTGTGGCCACCGTTCTGGTGCAGAACGGGACATTGCGCCAAGGTGATATCTTCGTTGTGGGTGAGCAATACGGGAAAGTCCGTGCGCTGATCAACGATAAGGGCGAGCGCGTCAAAGAAGCAGGACCTGCGCAACCGGTCGAGGTTTTGGGTCTGAACGGAACGCCCGAAGCTGGCGATGTTCTCAACGTGGTCGAGACAGATGCGCAAGCGCGTGAGATTGCCGAATACCGCGAAAAAGCCGCCAAAGAGAAGCGTGCGGCCGCCGGTGCAGCGACAACGCTTGAACAGCTGATGGCGAACGCCAAAGCCGATGAAAACGTCAGCGAATTGCCAATTCTGGTGAAAGCGGACGTGCAAGGGTCTGCCGAAGCGATCGTGCAAGCGATGGAAAAGATCGGCAACGACGAAGTGCGCGTGCGCGTTCTGCACTCTGGCGTCGGGGCGATCACGGAAACGGACATTGGCTTGGCAGAGGCATCGGGTGCCCCGGTCTTTGGTTTTAACGTGCGCGCGAATGCATCCGCACGGAACACAGCCAACCAAAAGGGTGTCGAGATCCGCTACTATTCGGTGATCTATGACCTTGTGGATGATGTGAAAGCGGCGGCTTCTGGACTGCTGTCTGCTGAAATCCGTGAGAAGTTCATCGGCTACGCCAAAATCCAAGAGGTCTTTAAAGTCTCGAACGTGGGTAAAGTTGCCGGTTGTCTGGTCACCGAAGGTGTCGCGCGTCGTTCTGCCGGGGTGCGCCTGTTGCGGGATGATGTTGTTATCCACGAAGGCACGCTGAAAACCCTGAAACGCTTCAAAGACGAAGTGCCAGAGGTCCAGTCTGGACAAGAGTGCGGCATGGCGTTCGAGAACTATGATGATATCCGCGCCGACGACGTGATCGAGATTTTCGAGCGTGAAGAGGTTGAACGGAACCTCTGATCCACTCAGAAATACGGTGTTTTACAAGGCGGGCTATTGGCCCGCCTTTCTTGTTTTCGGCAATGGGCCGCTGCGCGGATTATCACAAATCCATGCATGCTGTGAATAAATTGCAATCCTGCCGCGTAACCCCTGCAGAACACTCTCGCGGCGACGCTGCGGGGGCTTGTTTGGTAATCGCTAGCGATCGGTCGCTACAAAACAAAACGTGTAAAAACAACTCTGTTCAAAGGTGCCGCCATAGGACATATTGCAAAAATACTTGGAATGAAATTCGCGGTAGTAATGACCCCCGATCAGTTCAAATCAGAGATGATTGCGCTGCTGCCGCGCTTGCGCAGATTTGCGCTCAGTCTGACCCGTTCTGGTCCGGATGCTGATGACCTCTTGCAAGAAGCGTGTACAACTGCGCTTCAGAAGTGGGAGCAGTATGACCCCGCACAACCCTTTGATCGGTGGATGTTTCGCGTGGTGCGTAACCTCTGGGTGAGTGAAGTTCGTAAACGTCAGGTCCGTCAGGGCCAAGGTCAGATCGCGGCGGAAGAGGCGCCAGAGTTACATGCGGCGGGCAGTGCCGATGAAACTTTAGAAGCCAAGCAAATACGACGTAAGGTCACCGACCTTGGAGAGGAACTTTCGCAGCCTTTGCTGTTGGTTTGTGCTGAGGGTTACAGCTACCGTGAAGTTGCTGAACTGTTAGGGATTCCCGTTGGTACCGTTATGAGTCGCATTCATCGTGCTCGCAAACAGCTTGTCTCGGGCCTCGTATCAGAGGGGGCTGGCACATCATGACCGATCTCTCTACGCAGCTCAGCGCCTATCTTGATGGCGAACTTGATCCCGCCACTGCTTTGGCGATCGAAGAACGGCTCGCTAATGATCCTGACGCACAGGCCGAACTGGATGCGCTGATTGCGGCAGACGTTCTGGCCCAAGAAGCCTTTGAGGCGGAGCTGAGTGCGCCCGTCCCTTTTACCTTGGCGCAGCAAATTAAATCGGCTCCGATGCCGCAAACTGCTGCGCCCAAGCCGCGCCCCGTCTGGGGTGCGCTCGCGGCCAGTCTGGTCGTCTTTGTTCTGGGTGGCGTTGGTGGTTTCACCCTGCGCGGCGAAGACGCCCCTGTTCAAACGGCGGGTTGGCTGGCCGATATTGCCGACTATCACGCGATCTATGCAAGCCAGGTGCGCCATCTGGTCGAGGTAGGTGCTGATGAATCCGATCATATTGAAACCTGGTTAGGCAATACCACTGGTGCCCAATTCTCGATCCCGGACCTGACAGAGTTTGGTTTGACCTTTGAAGGCGGTCGTCTGGTTGTGGCCAATGGCAAACCGGTGGCACAATTGATGTACCGCGATGCTGATGGTGTCGTCATTGCATTGTGTTTGCAAAAGACCAGCAAAACCCCATCCGACACCTTGGTGTTCAACGAACGCACCATCAACGGGTTTGACTTTGTTTCATGGACGGCTGGCGATGCTGACTATGTTGTCATTGGTCCTGAAAACCAACCGGGCCTGAATGACATTGCCGCGGCAGCAGCTTTGGAAATCTAAAGCCAGTCGCGCAAGATAGGGATTAGCGGCACGTCGGCTGCTGGCATTGGATAGTCCCGCAATTCATTTGCGCGCACCCATTTCAGCGCTTGCCCTTCGCGGGACTGCGGCGTGCCCTCCCACTTGCGGCAGGCGAATAGCGGCATGAGCAGGTGAAAATCTTCGTAAGTGTGGCTGGCAAAGGTCAGCGGCGCGAGGCAAGACGCCCAGGTGTCGATCCCCAGCTCTTCTTGCAGCTCGCGGATCAGGGCGGCCTCTGGTATTTCACCCGCCTCGACCTTGCCGCCCGGAAACTCCCACAGGCCCGCCATTGATTTGCCCTCTGGGCGTTGCGCCAACAGGACGCGTCCATCGGTGTCGATCAAAGCGACAGCGGAGACCAGAACGGTCTTCATGACCGGTAGTCCGCATTGATGCTGATGTAGCCATGGGTCAGATCGCAGGTCCAGACCGTGCTTTCCCCCGTGCCGATCCCCAGATCAACGCCCAGCTCCAATTCTGCATTTTTCATATAGGCGCTTGCCGCCTCTTCCGAATAATCAGGCACACGCCAGCCGTTTTCGGCCACCGTGATATCGCCAAAACGAATTGTCAGCCTGTCCCGGTCGGCCGCAGCGCCAGATTTACCGACAGCCATCACCACACGGCCCCAATTGGCGTCTTCACCTGCAATCGCGGTTTTCACGAGGGGTGAGTTTGCAATGGCCAGCGCTACCTTATGTGCATCACTGTCATCCTGCGCACCGGTCACCCGCACCTCGACGAATTTGGTCGCCCCTTCACCGTCGCGGACAACCTGATGGGCAAGGTCACGCATGACATCATGCAGGGCCTGTGCAAAATCGGCGTTGCCGGTCACATCCACAGCTGATGCCCCGGTTGCAGCCATGATCAGACTGTCCGACGTTGATGTATCGCTATCAACGGTGATGCAGTTGAAGGTCTTGGCATTCAGCTCTGACACCATTGCTTGCAGATCGTCTTGCGCGATTTTCGCATCGGTAAAGAGAAAGACCAGCATCGTCGCCATATCCGGCGCGATCATGCCGGATCCTTTGGCGATGCCTGCGATGTTGACGATCTTACCGTCGATGGTCAGCGTTGTCGCTGCTCCTTTGGCAAAGGTATCGGTTGTCATAATTGCCTTGGCCGCATCCGGCATGGCAGAGGGCGCCAGATCTGCATGCAACGCGGTGATCTTGCTTATGATACGATCATGCTGCAGGGGTTCGCCAATCACCCCGGTTGATGCTGTAAACACGCGTGCCTGTGGCACGCCTGTCGCTGTTGCAACTGCTGCTGTGACCGCAGCAACACTGCCGTCACCGTTCTTGCCGGTAAAGGCATTGGCGTTGCCCGCGTTCACAAGGATTGCTGCTGGCCCCGCAGTGTCACCGCCCAATTTGGCTTGGCAGTCCAACACAGGCGCAGATCGCGTGGCAGAGCGTGTAAAGACGCCAGCGATGGCAGTGCCTTCCGCCAGGACCGCCAACATCACGTCGGTACGGCCCTCATATTTGATGCCCGCCGCCGCAGTCGCAAAGCTGGCCCCGCTGATCTGAGGCAACTCAGGGAATGCAGCTGGGGCCAAAGGTGAGACGGGCATGTCAGGTCAGTCCAGCAATTCAAGCGCGTCAATCAGCGCTGGATCGAATTCACCGGGCTCCGGCTTGGTGATCGTCTGTGCCGCAGCCAGTTCATCCAGACGCGCGGTCACCGCGGCCTCTTGCAGCTCTTGCGCAATCTGTGGGCGCAATTGATCCAGCGTCGGGCGGGCCTGCACGCGGGTTTCCAGCAGGGTGGCAACATGCCAGCCAAACTGTGTTTCAAATGGTTCTGACACGCCGCCGACCTCTAGCGCCGTAACTGCCTCTTCGAATGTGGGCACCATGGCGCCGGGACCAAACCAGCCAAGGTTGCCGCCATTGGGCCCGGTGGGGCCGGTAGAGACATCGCGGGCGACATCGGCAAAGGCCGCGCCTTCATCGATACGGGCTTTGGCGGCGGCGGCCTTTTCCTCAGTTTCGACCAGCAGGTGGGCTGCGTTGAATTCCTGAATGTCTTCAGCATCGGCAAAACGCGCATCATAGGCGGCCTGCACATCTGCTTCGGTGATGGCGTTTTCTGCAATCGCGGTAATCACCTCACCCGCGATCAGGGCGCGGCGTTCATTGCTGAGGGTGTATTCGATTTGTGCAGACACTTCTTCTGCCTCGTCTGCAAGCAATTGCTGCTGGATCAACTGATCGATCAACCCGTTGAAAAGGGCCTCGACCGGCAGTTGCGCATATTGCGGCGGCAGTTGGGTGCGGGCGATGATGATTTCGCCCATCGTGATTTCTGTGTCGCCAACGGTGGCCACGACAGTCTCGGCGGTCACGTCTTGGGCGACGGCGCTGGTGGCCAAAACCGCAGCGATGGCCGTTGCACCCAAAAATGTAACATGTTTCAGCATTAAACGATCCCTTGATAGGCCGCGAAAGCCCGCGGCGTTGACACTGTAGAAGCGGCCCCTTACATCCCAAAGATGCCTTGAGGAGGCCTTATAGTTCCATCACTTCGGCCCTTTCTATGTGGCCTTCGCCGGGCCTACAAGCGACCTCCTCTCAAATAGATGTCAGACAGGCGCGATCCGCGCCGCCGGAGAGAATATGCTGGGTTTCGGAACGATTGCCAAAAAGGTGTTTGGCACCGCAAACGACCGCAAAGTCAAAGCCGCCCGGCCATTGGTTGAAAAGATCAATGCGCTGGAACCTGAATTTGAGGCGCTGTCCGACGAGGACATCAAGAACAAGACCGAAGAACTGGCCAAACGCGCCATGGGCGGCGAAAGCCTGGATGACATCCTGCCCGAAGCATTCGCAAACTGCCGCGAGGCTGCCAAACGCGCGCTGGGTCTGCGCGCCTTTGACACCCAGTTGCAAGGCGGCATCTTTCTGCATCAGGGCAATATCGCAGAGATGAAAACGGGTGAGGGGAAAACCCTCGTCGCGACCTTCCCCGCCTATCTAAACGCGCTGACCGGCAAAGGTGTGCATATCGTAACCGTCAACGACTATCTGGCCCGTCGTGACGCCGAGTGGATGAGCAAGGTGTACGGCGCATTGGGCCTGACCACAGGCGTGGTCTATCCCCAACAACCCGAAGACGATAAGAAGGCCGCCTATGCCTGTGATGTGACCTATGCCACAAACAACGAATTGGGTTTTGACTATCTGCGCGACAATATGAAGTCCGAACTCAGCCAGATGTTCCAGCGCGACCATAATTTTGCGATTGTGGATGAGGTTGACAGTATCCTGATTGATGAGGCGCGAACGCCGCTGATTATCTCTGGTCCCGCGCAAGACCGATCCGAGATGTATGCGACCATTGATAAGGTCATCCCGGATGTTCTGGATGAACACTATACATTGGATGAAAAGACCCGTCAGGTGACGTTCAATGATGAAGGCAATGACTTTCTGGAAGAAAAGCTGAGCGCCTCGGGACTGCTGCCCGAAGGCCAGACGCTGTATGACCCCGAAAGCGCCACGCTAGTGCACCACGTCAATCAGGCGCTGCGTGCCCACAAGCTGTTTACCAAAGACAAAGACTATATCGTGCGTGACGATGAAGTTGTCCTGATCGATGAATTCACGGGTCGCATGATGGCGGGCCGTCGTCTGTCTGATGGTCTGCATCAGGCGATCGAGGCGAAAGAGGGTTGTTCGATCAAGCCTGAAAACGTGACCTTGGCCTCTGTCACCTTCCAGAACTATTTCCGCCTCTATGACAAACTCGGCGGTATGACAGGTACTGCTGCGACCGAGGCAGAGGAATTTCAGGAAATCTACAATCTGGGTGTTGTCGAAGTCCCAACCAACCGCCCCATCGCCCGGATTGATGAAGACGATCAGGTCTACCGCACTGCGCGCGAGAAATTCGTGGGCGTCGTAGATGAGATCAAAGAGGCGCATGCCAAGGGCCAGCCGATTCTGGTTGGCACCACCTCGATTGAGAAATCAGAAGCGTTGGCAGAGATGCTGAAGGCAGAGGGAATCACCTTTAACGTCCTCAACGCGCGACAGCATGAACAAGAAGCCCAGATTGTTGCCGATGCCGGGAAACTGAATGCCGTCACAATTGCGACCAATATGGCGGGCCGCGGCACGGACATCCAGTTGGGCGGTAACGTCGAGATGCGCGTGCTGCAGGCCATGGCCGAAAACCCAGAGGCTGACATCGAAGAGGTGCGCGCCCGTATCGAAGCCGAGGTTGCCGATGAAAAGGAAAAGGTGAAAGCCGCCGGTGGGCTGTTCGTGCTGGCCACAGAACGCCATGAAAGCCGCCGGATCGATAACCAGCTGCGCGGTCGTTCTGGCCGTCAGGGTGACCCGGGGCGCTCGGCCTTTTTCTTGTCATTGGAAGACGATCTGATGCGTATCTTTGGTTCTGACCGTCTGGATAAAGTGCTGTCTGGTCTGGGCATGAAAGAGGGCGAGGCGATCGTGCACCCTTGGGTCAATAAATCGCTGGAACGCGCGCAGGCCAAGGTCGAAGGCCGCAACTTTGACATCCGCAAGCAGCTGCTGAAATTCGACGATGTGATGAATGAGCAGCGGAAAGTTATCTTCTCGCAGCGCCGCGACATCATGGAAGCAAAAGACCTGTCCGAGGTCACCAAAGACATGCGTGATCAGGTTATTGATGATCTGGTTGACGATTTTATGCCGCCAAAAACATATGCAGATCAATGGGATACCGAAGGCCTTTATGCTGCGGTGATTGAAGATCTGGGTGTTGATGTGCCGGTCATCACTTGGGCCGCTGAAGAGGGTGTTGATGATGATGACATCCGCGAGCGGCTAGAAGAAGCGGCAGATAAATTCATGGCAGAAAAGGCGGAAGCCTTTGGCGATGAGACGATGCGCAATGTCGAAAAGCAGATCTTGCTGCAAACGATTGATGCGAAATGGCGCGAACATTTGCTGACATTGGAACACCTGCGTTCAGTTGTGGGTTTCCGTGGCTATGCCCAGCGTGATCCCCTGAACGAATATAAGACAGAAGGGTTTCAGCTGTTTGAAAGCATGCTGGATGGGCTGCGTACAGATGTGACGCAAAAGCTGTCAAAGATCCGGCCGATGTCGAAGGAAGAGCAAGAGCAAATGGTCGCGCAAATCCGCCAGCAACAGCAAGCGGCGGCGGCAGCTGCGACCGCGGCTGCGGCACCTGCAGCGGCCGCTGCAGCGACCCCCGGCACCGCCCGCGAAGGGTTTGACGAAAATGATCCAACAACATGGGGTAACCCCGGTCGGAACGACCTTTGCCCCTGTGGGTCAGGCAAAAAGTTCAAGCACTGTCACGGCAGGCTCGCCTAATTGCAGACATAATTGGGTCACGCTAAGACCTTTCGCCAGTCCTGTTCATGTCACGTTAACACTTCATCACTACCACAGTTTACTGCCACTGTGAGGGATGGGGATGTCTCGCATTACGACGATCAAAACTGTCGCTTCGACGCTGACCATTGCTGTGACCCTCGGGTTTCTTGTGCAATATGGTGAGACGACGCCACACGTTGGTGGTGGTGTAAGCGAAGAAAGCTACAACAAGGCGCCCCGTTCACTGATGCTGTCGACCAATGCGCAGGGTCAGCCCGTTTTCGGCATGCCGAATATCGTGACCACGCCACTGAACCATGCCTCCAGTGTACAGCGCGTTGTCGCGGTTGATGCGGTCTATGCGGAATTGGCCGTGCCTGAATTCGGAACGATCATGGCATCGCCCGCGCCGGGTTGTGACACCACATTGTCCGCGGCGCGCGAACCTGCTGCGATGGTGGCGCTGTCTTTGTCTGCGCCTTGCGCCGAAAGCCAGAGTTTTGCGATCTCGCACAGTGGTATGCGGGTGGCCGCCAGTACTGATGACGATGGCAATGCCTTGGTCCGGGTGCCCGCCCTTGTCACGGATGCGGAATTTCGCGTGACTTTTAACAATGTTCTGCAAGCGTCAACGCAGATTTTTGTGCCAGAGCTGCGCCAATATGATCGCGCGGTACTGCAGTGGATGACGTCAAACAACATGCGTCTGCATGCCT
The DNA here is from genome assembly GCA_038533095.1 of Pseudomonadota bacterium. Lineage (GTDB taxonomy): Bacteria > Pseudomonadota > Alphaproteobacteria > Rhodobacterales > Rhodobacteraceae > Yoonia. Next base: position 58,998 of record JBCAZI010000001.1, on the reverse strand, counting down.
TGGAAAATGGTGCGCAAATCGGCGACCCTGGCCATGTCTGGTCTGCCTCCCTGCACGCACCCGAAGATACGCGTGCCGGCAAGAACGGGTTTGTTGTCTATCTTGGCGATGCAGAGGCAGAGGTGCCTTATCAGGCAGAGGTTTATACCTACCCCGAAGGACAGATGAACCGCGATGGTGGTGTTGACCTGCGTGTTGGCGTGACCGTGACCGAAGAGAACTGCAACCGCGAAGTCGATGCGATGACCATTCAGACAAATGCGGGTGAGAACCTGATCAAGAACAGCTTTTCGGCCCGGATGCCGTCTTGCGCACTGGTTGGCGAGGTTGTTTTTCTGAGTGATCAGTTCACTGACCTGACGATCGTGTCGAATTAGTTTGATCCACCAAACAGACCCAGCGCGCGAAAGCTGGTCTCGTTCGATTTTCCGATAATCAAGTGATCATGCACGGTCAGGCCCAATGCCTTTGCGGCGGCATCAATCTGCCGTGTCATTTGAATGTCAGCGTCTGATGGGGTTGGGTCGCCGGATGGGTGGTTGTGGACAAGGATCAGTGCACTGGCGTTCAGCTCTAACGCCCGTTTGACAACCTCGCGCGGGTAAACAGGCACATGATCAACGGTGCCTTTGGCTTGTTCCTCATCCGCGATGACGGTGTTTTTGGTGTCTAGGAACAAAATGCGAAACTGTTCTGTATCGCGGTGCGCCATGGTGGTGTGGCAGTAATCCAGCAGCGCGTCCCAGCTCGAAAGCACATGGCGTTGCATGATCTTGGCGCGCGACAGGCGATGCGCTGCGGCCTCGACGATTTTGAGTTCCAGCAAAACTGCATCGCCGACTCCTTTCACCCCTGACAATTGTGTGGCGGGCGCTGATAGCACGCGGTTGAAATCGCCGAAGGTGTCGATCAGTTCCCGTGCCAGTGGTTTGACATCTTGCCGCGGGATGGCACGGAACAGGACCAATTCCAGCATCTCATAATCTGGCATGGCTGCCGCACCACCTGACAGAAACCGTTCGCGCAGCCGTTTGCGGTGGTCGCGCATATAGGACGGCACCTTGCCCTTGGGCATAGGTGCCACCGCAGTGACATCATCATGGTCAGCAAAAAGCGAAGGTGCCTCGGCAAACTGGGTCATGGCCGCAGTTTGCCGAAAAGATGGTTACTGGGCGGTTAACGCTAGCCCTTCATCGAGTCCCAAAAGCTTTTGACGCTGTCGAAAAAGCTGGATCCTTGCGGGTTGTTTTCTTCGCTGAGCTGGTCGAACTCTTTCAGGATTTCGCGTTGGCGCGATGTTAGTTTTACCGGTGTCTCAACCGCCAGTTCGATGAACATATCGCCAGTGTTCCCACCACGCAGCGCGGGCATACCTTTGCCGCGCAGGCGCATCTGGCGGCCCGATTGCGACCCTTCAGGCACTTTCACGCGGCTGCGTCCACCGTCGATGGTTGGCACTTCGATTTCACCGCCCAATGCGGCGGTCGCGATAGACACAGGCACGCGGCAATACAGGTTTGTGCTGTCACGCTCAAACAGCGCGTGATCTTGGACCTCGATAAAGATGTAAAGATCACCTGTCGGTCCGCCGCGCATGCCTGCCTCACCCTCACCGGCCAGCCTGATGCGGGTGCCGGTTTCAACACCTGCGGGGATGTTGACGGAAAGTGACTTTTCTTTCTCGACCCGGCCTTGGCCATGGCAGACCTTGCAAGGGTCCTTGATGATCTGGCCAAGGCCAGAGCAGGTCGGACAGGTCCGTTCGACGGTAAAGAAACCCTGCTGCGCGCGCACTTTGCCCATGCCGTTACAGGTTGGGCAGGTTTGCGGCTCTGATCCGCCTTCGGCGCCGGTACCGTTGCAGGCCCCACAAACCACGGCTGTGGGGACAGTGATCGTTTTTTGCATGCCGGCAAAGGCATCTTCGAGGTTGATCCGCAGGTTGTAGCGCAAATCATTGCCGCGCTGCGCCGCACTACGCCGCCCGCCACCACGGCCACCACCCATGAAATCACCGAACAGGTCGTCAAACACGTCAGAAAACGCGCTGCCAAAATCGCCCTGGCCACCGCGTGGTCCGCCGCCACCGCCCATGCCGTTTTCAAAGGCAGCATGACCATAGCGGTCATAGGCGGCCTTCTTGTTCTCATCCTTTAGAACTTCGTAAGCCTCATTCGCCTCTTTGAACTGGGCCTCAGCGTTTGGGTTGTCAGCGTTACGGTCCGGGTGCAGTTCCTTTGCCTTTTGGCGATAGGCTTTTTTGATGGCGGCTGCATCCGCACCTTTGGCGACACCTAGAACATCGTAATAGTCACGTTTTGCCATGGATTTTTCCCCCCTGGGAATGAAAACGACCGACCCGGTTTAGGGGCCGGTCACTTTTCAACGGCGCATGGCCTTAGTTGTCACGCTTGTCGTCGTCCAGATCTTCGAAATCCGCATCAAGGATTTCTTCATCCGCACCCGGTGCGTCAGGCTCTGCTTCGCCTTCGGCCTCTTGCTGTGCTTTATAGATCGCCTCACCCAGTTTCATGGCCGCTTCGGTCACGTTTTGGATGCCGGATTTGATCTTGTCAGCGCTTTCGCCTTCCAGATCGTCTTTCAGCGCGGCAATCGCCAGCTCGATCGCTTCGATCGTCGTTGGATCAACCTTATCGGCGTGCTCTTCCATCGACTTTTCGGTCGAGTGGATCAGGCTTTCACCTTGGTTTTTCGCATCGACCAGCTCACGACGTTCCTTATCAGCCTCGGCATTTGCTTCGGCGTCTTTGACCATTGCTTCGATGTCGTCATCGGACAGACCGCCAGAGGCCTGGATCGTGATCTTCTGCTCTTTGCCGGTGCCTTTGTCCTTGGCGCCAACCTCAACAATGCCGTTGGCGTCGATGTCAAAGGTCACTTCGATCTGTGGCATACCGCGTGGTGCCGGTGGGATGTCTTCCAGATTAAACTGGCCCAACATCTTGTTGTCGGCGGCCATCTCACGCTCACCCTGGAACACACGCAGTGTCACGGCATTCTGGTTGTCTTCCGCGGTCGAGAAGACCTGAGATTTTTTTGTCGGGATCGTCGTGTTGCGGTCGATCAGGCGTGTGAAAACACCACCCAGTGTTTCGATGCCCAGTGACAGCGGTGTCACGTCCAGCAGAACCACGTCTTTCACGTCACCCTGCAATACACCCGCTTGAATGGCAGCACCCATGGCAACTACTTCGTCAGGGTTCACGCCTTGGTGGGCTTCCTTGCCAAAGAATTTGGCAACTTCTTCCTTCACCTTCGGCATACGCGTCATACCACCGACAAGGACAACCTCATCAATGTCAGATGTGGACAGGCCCGCATCCTTGATCGCTTCTTTACAAGGCTTGAGCGACGATTTGATCAGATCGCTGACCAGGCTTTCCAGCTTGGCGCGTGTCAGCTTCATCACCATGTGCAACGGCTGACCGTCGGACCCCATGGAAATAAACGGCTGGTTGATTTCGGTGCTGGAAGAGGACGAAAGTTCAATTTTCGCTTTTTCGGCGGCTTCCTTCAGACGCTGCAACGCCATCTTGTCTTTGGTCAGATCGACCGAGTTCTCTTTTTTGAACTCATCCGCCAGGTAGTTGACGATGCGCATGTCAAAGTCTTCACCACCCAGGAAAGTATCACCGTTGGTGGATTTCACTTCGAACAGACCGTCGTCGATTTCCAAAATGGTCACGTCAAATGTACCGCCACCAAGGTCATAGACTGCGATGGTCTTGCTGTCTTTCTTATCAAGGCCGTAAGCCAGCGCCGCCGCTGTCGGCTCGTTAATGATCCGCAGCACTTCAAGGCCCGCAATTTTACCGGCGTCTTTGGTGGCTTGGCGCTGGGCGTCGTTGAAGTATGCAGGCACGGTGATGACCGCCTGTGTCACATCTTCACCAAGATAGCTTTCGGCGGTTTCTTTCATCTTGCCCAGGATGAAAGCAGAGATCTGGCTGGGGGAGTATTTCTCACCCTTGGCCTCGACCCATGCGTCGCCGTTGCCTCCGTTGATGACTTCGAAGGGCATGTTCTTTTTGTCTTTGGCAAGGTCCTTGTCGTCGAACCGACGACCGATCAGACGCTTAACCGCAAAGATGGTGTTTTCGGGGTTGGTGACTGCCTGGCGTTTCGCGGGCTGGCCAACAAGGCGCTCATCATCTGTGAAGGCAACGATGGATGGCGTCGTGCGCGCACCCTCTGAATTCTCTACAACACGTGGCTTTGCACCATCCATAATGGCGATGCAGGAGTTCGTGGTTCCCAGGTCAATACCAATCACTTTGGCCATTTTTCAAATCCCTCTACTTTAGGCGGTTTGAGCAGCGCGAACCCGTTTCGGCACCCGCGCCAGTTACATGGAGCTGTTCAGGGCCTTAGCCCAAAACTTTGATCTTGGCGTATATAGGGATGCGCTATTGGGCCTGCAAGCGTTTGCGCTGCTTGAAAATGCGTAAAACAACGGATTTTATCGTTGTGGTGCAGGTGACGGGGCTTATCGCCCGGCAAACCAGCTGAGAGAGACATGCTGACGGCCAAAATACTCGCCCAGCAAACCAATCATGATCAAAACAAGTGCCACGTAAATGGGGTAGTCGGCGTTGGTGAACTGCGGGTTATAGTGCAAAAAGGTCGCCCCACGGATTTGGTCGATAATGTGAAACAGCGGGTTCCAGTCAAACATGGCGATCATTGATGCGGGCAATGTGTTGACCACGAAAAGCTTACCCGAGGCAATCATGTTTACGCGCACATAGACAGTTTTGGCGATGCCGGTAAACCGTGGAAACCATGGTTTAAGTGCCAAGAATACCATGCCCACAGCACAGCCGGTGAACCATGCGAGCAGCATAAAACCAAGCGCAGCTATGGGATCATGAATGGTGATCGGGGTGATTAGAATGTGATAGAAGAGCAAAATCACCCCAAGTGTAATGAGCTGCTGATACAAAGCAGATATTGCTGATGCCACGATAGCCACGATGGTGTTCATGGGTCGATGTAGCATCATAGGCGATGTCGGCCCTGCTGCACCCATGACCGCTGAAACGGTCTTGATGTGGGTCAGGTACACGAAGATACCCGTCATAATATAAAGTAGCATGTCACCGCGAATGGGTGAGCTTCTGATCCCTAGAACCAGATAAAACACCAAAAAGGCGCAGACCATCACCAAGCCTTGCACGATATTCAGCAGCATCCCGACCACGGCATTCCGATGCCCGCTGCGCGCGCGCCGCACAATGGTGTGGTACGTCACCTCCAGCATGCCCAGCAGGCTGCTGCTGTGCGATCTATGAACGGGTGTCTGGAACATCGCGGTTTAGGTCAGGCCATCCTTGCTGTTTGGCGGATTGTGTCACGATAACCTTGCTGATCGCTTGACGAAACATCATAAACGCGTCGAGCAGGGCTTTTTGATGATAGGTGATGTATTATGGATTTTGTGAAACTGACCAGCGTGATGCGTGAACTGGCCTTATTGGCAGGCGATAAGATCATGGAAATCTACGGATCTGATGATTTTGAGGTCCGCGCAAAAAGCGATGAAAGCCCCGTGACCGTTGCCGATGAAGCCGCCGATGCGATCATCAGTGCGGGTTTGCGCGCAGCCTTTCCAGACATCCCACTGGTGACCGAGGAACAGTCTGCGTCCCACGGCCAATCCGTCAGTACATTTTTGATCGTTGATCCGCTGGATGGCACGAAAGAGTTCATCAAACGCCGTGGCGATTTTACAGTGAACATCGCTTATGTACAGGATGGCGTGCCTATTCGCGGTATCGTCTACGCTCCTGCCAAGGACCGCCTTTTCTATACCGATGCCGATGGCGTGGCCGTCGAAGAACAAGGTACATTCGCCAAAGATGCGCCCGGTGCGACGCAGCCGATCAAAGTTTCTACGCCTGATAACGACGCTCTGCTGGTCGTTGCGTCAAAATCGCACCGCGATCAGGCGACCGATGATTACATTGGTAAGTATGCAACTGCAGATATGAAAAGCGCGGGATCGTCGCTGAAATTCTGCCTTGTCGCCACAGGAGAGGCCGACATCTACCCGCGTCTGGGTCGCACGATGGAATGGGATACTGCCGCCGGGCATGCGGTTTTGAAAGGTGCCGGTGGTGAAGTGGTACGTTTTGATGATCATACGCCATTGATCTACGGCAAACCGATCTTTGAGAACCCGTTCTTTATCGCCTACGCCCCTGGTGTGACGCTCAAACAACCTTGATGTCTGTTCTGATCGTCATTCCGGCGCGCTATGCCTCATCCCGTTACCCCGGCAAGCCGCTTGTTGCTTTGCGCGGTGCCAATGGTGATGCCAAAAGCCTGATCCGCAGATCGTGGGATGCCGCTTGCGCAGTTGGCGGCATCGACAAGGTGGTGATTGCGACCGATGACGCGCGTATCGCCGACGCGGCCAAAGGTTTTGGGGCCGAGGTCGTGATGACTTCGACAGAGTGTAAGAATGGAACGGAACGCTGTGCTGAGACGCTGAACAGAATAGGCGGCGGTTATGACATCGTCGTAAACTTGCAAGGCGACGCGCCGCTGACGCCGGCATGGTTCATTGAGGATCTTGTGCAAGGATTGCGTGACAATTCTGATGCTGATGTCGCCACACCGGTTTTGCGTACCGAAGGGCGCGCATTGAATGGCTTGCTGCAAGATCGCCGCGAGGGCCGGGTCGGCGGAACGACGGCTGTATTTGGGGCCGATCACAACGCGCTTTATTTTTCGAAAGAGGTCATACCCTACACTGGCCATGACTTTGTCGACGACGACGGAACCCCTGTCTTTCATCACGTTGGTGTCTACGCCTACCGCCCAAAGGCGCTGGCGGCCTATGCGGGCTGGCCTGCAGGGCCGTTGGAACAGTTGGAAGGCCTTGAACAACTGCGGTTTCTAGAACGCGGCGTTCCCATGCTTTGTGTTGAGGTCGCAGCCAAAGGGCGCCAGTTTTGGGAACTTAACAATCCCGAAGATGTGCCGCGGATCGAGGCAATGTTGTCAGAGATGGGTGAAGACTAAGAATGAGCGGAATTTTCTTGCCGACGATTACCACAATGTTACCGCATTGCCTTTATAATCGTGCCGATATGCTGCTATTGCAGCACCAAGTGTTTCGAGGATCAGTTTTATGAACAGAAAAGTATCAAAAGCCATTTTCCCCGTCGCTGGATTGGGAACAAGGTTCCTACCCGCGACAAAATCCGTGCCAAAAGAGATCATGACCTTGGTCGACAGGCCGTTGATCCAATACGCCATTGACGAGGCGCGCGCCGCCGGGATCGAAGATTTCATCTTTGTCACCTCGCGCGGTAAGTCGGCGTTGGAAGATTACTTTGATCTGGCACCTGATCTTGAAGCCTCGCTTGAGGCGAAGGGCAAAACAGATTTGCTTGAAATCCTAAAGAACACCAACATGGACAGTGGCACCATTGCCTATATGCGCCAGCACAAGGCGCTTGGGCTTGGTCATGCCGTTGCATGTGCAAGCAAACTGATTGGGGATGAGCCCTTTGCGGTTATCTTACCCGATGACGTGATCGCTGGCGAAAAACCCTGCTTACAACAGATGGTCGAAGCCTATCAGGACACCGGCGGCGCGATGGTCGCCGCGATGGAGGTCGCCCCGGACCGGACCTCTGCCTATGGTGTCCTGGATGTAGCCGAAAAGAACGGCCCATTGGTCAAGGCGCAGGGCATGGTGGAAAAACCAGCCGCTGGCACTGCCCCGTCGAATTACGCCGTCATCGGGCGTTATATTCTGACGCCGCAGGTACTTGAGAATCTTGGCAAGGTCGGCCGTGGTGCAGGTGGCGAAATTCAACTGACAGACGCCATTGCCGAAGAAATCCGATCTGGCCGCGATGTGTTCGGTTTCCAGTTCGAAGGCGAGCGGTATGACTGCGGATCGAAGGCGGGTTTCTTGCAGGCGACTGTCGCTTTTGCGCTGGCGCGCGACGATCTGCGCGATGAGCTTGATGGGTTCCTGACGCAGCTATACGCGGCCAAACAGTAAACCCTCTATGGCGGAACTAAAGACGGGCCCTCGACATGCGTATCTTCGGTGGAGGAAACGCATGCGCCTGCTTTTCCAAATATGGCGCAGACGGAAGGAACTGACCCTCACGGCGGATCGTACGGGTCAGATCACTGCGGATTCGATCCTTGCCTTTTCCACCGTGCGCAACGAAATCGTCAGACTGCCGCATTTTCTGGCCCATTATCGCAAGTTGGGCGTGAACCATTTTCTGTTTGTCGACAATGACAGCGATGACGGAACGACAGCGTTTTTGGCCGAACAACCAGACGTATCATTGTGGACCACGCCCCACGGCTATCGGGCCTCGCGCTTTGGGATGGATTGGCTGGGTTGGTTGCATCTTAGATACGGTCGCAAACACTGGTGTCTGTCTGTCGATGCGGATGAAATCCTGGTCTACCCGGATAGCGAAAACCGGGATTTGCGGGCACTGACGACATGGCTGGACGATCAGGGGCTGCCATCATTTGGCGCCTTGATGCTGGATATGTATCCAAAGGGGGCGGTACAATCGGCCAGCTACACGCCAGGTGACGACCCGTTCAAAACGCTGAATTGGTTTGACGGCGATAATTATCGCACGAACCAGCTACACCCTTATTTTCACAACGTCTGGATACAAGGTGGCGTGCGCGACAGGTTGTTTTTCGGGGATGAGCCAGAACGATCACCCACGTTGAACAAGACGCCATTGGTCAAGTGGCATTGGCGCTATGTTTATGTGAACTCGACCCATCAAATGCTGCCCATAAGACTGCATGATGTGTTTGACTTTGAAGGCGATAGCAAAGTCAGCGGTGTCTTTTTGCACACGAAGTTTCTTCCAATCATTGTTGCAAAATCTGCCGAAGAACTGGAACGCGGGCAGCATTTTCAGAACCACACACTTTATTACGATTATCATCGTAGCCTGACAGAAGATCCTGAACTTTGGTACGAAGGATCCTATCACTATGAAGGGCCGGAACAGCTGATCGAACTTGGCCTCATGTCCAAAGGTCCCTGGCTCTGATATGGTGCGGTGTAACGGGACCAACAGGCAGCTTCACGCGTGAGCTTTCTAACATCATATCGGCTGCGGTGGCAGCGCAAACGCTGGCGCGCCCGCGCCCTGCGCAAAGGGCGCGAGTTGCAGGCCGTTGCCGACCGCACCAAAAATATCGCCCCCAATGATGTGCTGCTGTTCTGTACCTTCCGTAACGAAGACATCCGCTTGCCCTTCTTTTTCGACTACTACCGCAAGCTGGGCATCAACCACTTTCTGATGATCGACAACGGCAGTGAGGATGATGGCCCCGCCTTTGCGCAAGAGCAGCCTGACGTGTCTTTGTGGCGCACAGATGCGCCTTATGGCGATGCGCGTTATGGCGTCGATTGGCTAACCTATCTGCAAGGCAAATACGCGGATGGGCATTGGGCGCTGACCGTCGATGTGGATGAGTTCTTTGTCTACCCGTTCTGCGATACACGGCCCATCCGTGCGCTGGCCGATTGGTTGGACGCATCAGAGGTGCGGTCATTCGGTGCGATGCTGCTGGATATGTATCCCAAAGGCCCGGTGGGCCAGACGACCTACCAGCGGGGCGACGACCCGTTTGCCACTGCCAGCTGGTTTGATCCTGGCAACTATTTCATGACGCAGAATAAGCTGCTGAAAAACCTGTGGATTCAGGGCGGTCCGCGTGCCCGCAGCTTCTTTGCGACCAAGCCAAAACAAGCGCCTGCGCTGAATAAAATCCCCTTCGTGAAATGGCGCAAACCCTATGCCTACGTCAGCTCGACCCATATGATGCTGCCGCGTGGGCTGAACCTTGTTTACGACCAACAAGGTGGTGAAAAGACCTCTGGCATTTTGTTGCATGCGAAGTTTCTGAACACCTTTGGTGATCGCGCTACCGAAGAGGCAAAGCGCGGCGAACACTATCGCAAAGGCCAGGAATACAAGACCTACGCTGAACGCCATGGCGCAGACCCTGACTTGTGGTGCCAGTGGAGCGAGCGATACATCAACTGGCGCCAGCTGGAAGTGCTGGGTCTGATGTCCAAGGGGAACTGGGCATGAGTTTGGGTGTCATCATGCTGGTCCATACCGACTTTGACCGGGCCGAGCAGTTGGTGCGCCATTGGGCAGATGCGGGATGTCCCGTTGTGGTTCATGTCGACAGCAATGTGGCGCAAGCAACCTATGACGGCTTTGAAAAATCGCTGGCTGATGTGGCTGATGTCCGCTTTTCAGCACGGCATCGGTGCGAATGGGGCACATGGGGCTTGGTTGCGGCATCGCAAGAAGCCGCCACGCTGTTGTTAGAGGATTTTCCAGATGTGCAGCACGCGTTTCTGGCATCTGGCGCCTGCCTGCCACTGCGCCCTATTGCTGATTTAAAGCGCTATCTTGATGCACATCCAGATACGGATTTCATCGAAAGTGCGACCACCGCCGATGTGCCTTGGACGGTAGGAGGGTTGGACCGGGAACGGTTCACGCTTTACTTCCCCTTTGCGTGGAAGAAACACCGTCGGATCTTTGATGCCTTTGTGAGGATCCAACAGATGCTGCGCTACCGGCGCAGCATCCCTGAAGGCATCACACCGCATATGGGGTCGCAATGGTGGTGCCTGACACGACAAACGCTTGACGCGATCCTGCGCGATCCGAACCGGCGGAGCTATGATGCTTATTTTCAGAAGGTCTGGATTCCGGATGAAAGCTATTATCAGACGCTGACGCGCCTACACACGCGCAAGGTTGAAAGCCGGTCGCTCACCTTGGCGAAATTCGACTATCAGGGCAAACCGCATATCTTTTTTGATGACCATGCCGAGTTGCTGCAACGGTCTAAAAGCTTTGTAGCGCGCAAAATCTGGCGGGATGCGGACCAGCTATATCACAAGTTTCCTCTACCGGTTGATCCGGTCAGTGCAGATGACGAACCGGTTTCAGGCGCTGTCGATCGCGTTTTCTCGCAAGCGGTGGAACGGCGTACCTTGGGCCGTCCCGGCCTTTACATGCACAGCCGCTTTCCCAGCATTGACCGGCAAACCAATATCGCGGCCGCCCCCTATGCGGTGTTGCAGGGGCTGGATGATATCTTTCCTGAATTTCAGGCGTGGTTGACGCGCCAGACAGGCGCACAGGTGCATGGGCATTTGTTTGCAAAGGATCGCGCGCATTTTGCGGATGACAGTGAGGTTTACCGCGGCGGGCTGTCTGACAATGCGCGGTTGCGCGACTATCATGGCAAGATGTTCCTGACGAACCTGATCTGGAATGGACGTGATGAACATCATTGTTTTCAATTTGGCCCCGCAGATACGCAAGAGATACGCTGGACCCTTGCCAAGGACACCAACGCCAGCATTTGGGTGGTCTCCGGCGCATGGTCGATCCCATTGTTTGCATCGGGGCGGTCGGCCAGCGATGTGCGGGCAGAGGCCGCGCGCTTGCAGCGGATCGAAGACAAATTCCTTAAGGTTCTGCGCTCACCTGATGCGCGCGCACGGATCAGGATTATGACGCTCTCGCAATTTATCGAGGCACCGATGGACGTGCTGCAAACCATCATTGATGAAATCGCAGGGCACCGCGGAAACGCCCTAAAAGAGGTGCCGCAGATGGCCGATCTGACGGGTTTGCCTGATTTTCTGCAGGACCTGAAAAACCAAGGTATGCACCCTTTCCTGACGGGTGATATCACGGATGGAAACACGCAACCCACGCGGTCCTTGCCGCGCCGCAAACCTTATGTGATCAGCGGGAAATGAGCAGGTTTCAGTCATTCATTCTGCTGGCCGAAATGCGGACCGGTTCAAACCTGTTGGAAGCCAATTTAAACCTGCTGGATGGCGTCAGCTGCCATGGTGAGGCGTTCAACCCCTCTTTTGTGGGCTACCCCAAGATCGACGAAGTCTTGGGCGTTGACCGTGAGGCGCGGGAGAAAGACCCGCATGCCCTGCTGCAGAAGATCAGGGAAAGTGACGATGTTGGGGGGTTTCGGTTCTTTCACGATCACGATCCACGCATCCTCGATAGCTGCATTGATGATCCGCAATGCGCTAAGATCATCCTGACACGCAATCCGCTGGACAGTTTTGTCAGCTGGAAAATTGCGCAGGCGACCGGGCAGTGGAAACTGACCAATGCGACACATTCCAAATCAATGTCGATCACCTTTGATCCAGACGCGTTCGAAGCACATTTTCAGGCGACCCAGGCCTTTCACGGGCGCATGCAGCGCGCGCTGCAGCTGAGCGGCCAGACGGCCTTTCACATCAACTATGATGATCTGCGCGATGTGGAGGTGCTGAACGGGTTGGCGCAGTTTCTGGGTGTGGAGGCGCGCCTGGCCAATGTGAACAAGAAGCTGAAAAAGCAAAACCCGGAGCCTTTGGAACAAAAGGTCAAAAACTATGATGAGATGGTGCAGGCGCTGGCCAAATTTGATCAGTTTGATCTGCTGCGGACACCTAACTTTGAACCCGGCCGTGGCCCGGCCATCCCTACCTATATTGCGGCACCCGAAACCGGTTTGATGTATATGCCGTTGCGATCCGGCCCGGATCGCGCCATACGGCAATGGTTGGCGGCGGTTGATGACGCACCAACGGACGCATTGCAGGAAAAGTTCTCGCAAAAGTCATTGCGCGCATGGCAGGAGACGCATCAACCGCACCGCAGTTTTGCGGTGCTACGCCACCCATTGGCGCGTGCGCATGCCGCGTTCTGTGACAGGATTTTGCTGGATGGGCCGCGCAGCTTGCCTGAAATCCGCGGGAACTTGATAAGGGTGCATAAGCTGAAACTGCCAGACCATGCCCCTGCGCTGGATGATCAGTCTGCCTATAGTGACGATGATCACAGGCGTGCATTCCTTGGATTTCTGACGTTCCTGAAGATGAATTTGGTAGGGCAGACGAGTATTCGGATTGATCCATCCTGGGCCGGCCAGCTGACACTTTTGCAGGGGATGGCGCAGTTTGCGGTGCCAGATCTGGTATTGCGCGAAGATAGCCTGGCCGCAGACCTTGGGCATCTTGCCAAGCAAATGAATATCACGAACCCGCCCGCCATAGGGGATACAGCCCATCGATGGCAGGGCCGGTTGGCGGCTGTTTATGATCAAACCCTGGAAGAAGCAGCGCGCGCAGCGTACGTGCGCGACTATGCCGCCTTTAGTTTTGGAAGCTGGTCTTAGGCTGCTTGCGAGGCTTCAAGCTCGGTAAGGATCGTATGCAAGGTCGCAGCGTCACTATTGGCGCGCAACTTGTTGCAGACACCCTTATCACGCAGCGTGCGTGACACCAGCGCCAGTGCCTTAAGGTGATCAACGCCTGCATCTTCGGGGGCGATCAAGGCAAAGACCAGATCAACAGGCTGACGATCAACTGCATCAAAATCGAGGGGCTTTTCCAGGCGCAGGAATAGGCCAAAAACACCTTCGGCCCCGGCCATGCGGGCATGCGGTAGGGCGATTCCCTGGCCAACGCCTGTCGGACCTAAACCTTCACGATCAATCAACGCGTCAATCACATCAGTCGCGTTCAGACCATAGCTTGCTTCGGCCAATTCACCCAGATCATGGAAAAGCCGCTTCTTGCTGGTGCAAGAGGCAATAGACTTTACCGCATCCGCTTTCAGAATGGTGCCAAGTTGCATTGATCGTGTCTCTCAATTGATGTGCAGGTCTAACCCGAAGTACGCGGGTCAATCCAGCCAATGTTACCGTCATCACGACGGTAGACAACATTCAGACCCTCTGCGCCTTCTTTGCGGAACACCAAAACAGGTGCGCCTGCCAGTTCCATTTGCATGACCGCTTCGCCAACAGATAAAGACGGAATTTTCGTCTCCATCTCTGCGACGATCATCGCGTTCATCGAAGTCTGCTCATCTTCGTCAGACTCCTCTCTTGATTCGAGGATATATGACCCTGCGTCTGAAAGTTCAACTGGTTGTGACCGCTCTTTGTGATGATCCTTAAGGCGGCGTTTATAACGGCGCAGCTGCTTGTCCATTTTTTCAGAACTTGCATCAAAAGCTGCATAAATTTCGGTCGCTTTGCCGGTCGCTTGCGCGTTCAGACCTGTAGAAAGATGTACAACAGATTCGCAAACATACTCATGACCTGACTTGGAAAAAACAACGTAAGCTTCGGTTGGTCGTCCTGCATATTTGCTGAGGATATCGTCCAGCTCTGTCTTCACATGAGTTTGCAAAGCTGCACCAATGTCGATTTGCTTTCCGCTGATCTGGTAACGCATCGTTTCTCCTTTACTGGGTCATGACATCATGGGTTTTGGCACAGAAACACATGCGCAAACCTGTATTTTGTCATATGAGTGGATACCGATAACACCCTGATATTGTTGTCCTTACCCAAACGGGCCGGCGATTTACCGGCAAACACGCTGAGAAAGTGAACGGGTTTGTCATCACCGCTATTTGGCGATGAATCCCTATCGGTTGTCAATGATGCAGTGGTTAACGACGCAAAAGAATCAGTTCACACGGAAGTTGTTACCCAGGTAAACCCGGCGCACATTTTCGTCTTCGATGACTTCGCTGGTTGTCCCGCTCATCAACACTTTGCCGTCATGCAGAATATAGGCGCGGTCGACGATTTGCAGCGTTTCCTGCACGTTGTGATCGGTGATCAGCACACCGATGCCCCGGTTCTTAAGCTCGGCCACCAGATGCCGGATTTCACCCACTGCAATCGGGTCGACCCCAGCAAATGGTTCGTCCAGCAAAACGTATTTCGGCCCTGCGGCAAGACAGCGCGCGATCTCGACCCGGCGACGCTCACCTCCCGATAGCGCCATGGCAGAGGCACGGCGCAAATGTTCAATGGAAAACTCTGACAGCAGCTCTTCCAGCCGCTCGCGGCGGCGATGGCTGCTGGAGACAGCGATCTCGAGGATCGACATGATGTTGTCTTCGACGGACATGCCGCGAAAGATCGACATTTCCTGTGGTAGATACCCGATACCCAGCTGCGCGCGCCGGTACATCGGCAGCGTCGTCACCTCGCGCCCATCGATGATGACGCGGCCACCCTCTGGCGTGACCAGACCAGCGATAGAATAAAAACACGTTGTTTTGCCCGACCCGTTCGGCCCTAGCAATGCCACCACTTCGCCCCGTGCAAGGTCAATACTGACATCGCGGATGACGGGTCTTTTCCGATAGCTTTTGCGCAGATTGACGATATGCAGGCCGACATCGCCATCCTGTACAGTCAATTGGGCGCTGGCATCCTGCATCAGTTATCACCCTGCTGCAAAACTGTGCGCACACGCCCATCCATTGCGGCGGTGCCATCGGTGACATTGATCGTCATCTGATCGGCGGAAATCGCACTGGGGCCTTGTGTCAGCAAAACGCCACCCGTCAAAATCAGCAAACCGCTTGTAACATCATAGTCGGCTTCGCGTGCTTCAGCGGCTTCCTGCGCTGTCACGAAGGTCACGCCCTCCGTCGCAATCAGTCGCGCAATCTGGGATGTATCAGTGCCGTAAATCACCTCGACCTGGCCAGCGGTCAGGCGTAGATCGCCTTGCCCGATGATCACATTGCCATCAAACACAGCCTTGCCGCTGGCCTGATCGACCGACAGGCTATCGGCTGTTACCTCAATGGCTGCAGCCGTATCCACGGTGATCCCTCCAAGGTTGACGTTGGTCTGCGCCTGCAGCGTCCCCGCGACACAAATGGCTGCACAAATCGCGATTAGTCTTAGCATTGGGGCCTTTTCCTTGGTCACGGCGTCTGCGGTATGTATAGCAGGCGGACACCATCAGTGAACAGCATCTGCTGCGCGATATCGTCAGATGCGACCTGAAAAGTCACTTTGCCAGCGGTCAATTGGCCAAAAGGCGCACGAATTTCAAGCAATCCATCGCTGGTCACAAGGCCGGTCTGCAATTCGGCAATCAACCCGTTTGTTTCCATTTCATAGCCGCTGGATGTCATCAGGCGGGCAAGGCCCAGAAAACTGGCGACCTGTGCGCGGCCATCAATCTCGCCTTGCGTGGCGGTCACCTCGATATTGCTGCCATCGGTGTTGTCCATGCGCATCTGAATGTCGTCAATGCTGATCTTATCAGGCTGCGTGTCATCGGGCCGCGCAGAATTGGCCGAAATCACGATCGTCGCGCCTTCCTCTGTCAGCCCAGAAAACGTCGGGGCCGAGACGCGTTGTTCGCGCGCGATTGCTGCGACCTCTTCCAAGGCGATGTCACTTGGCGCGGTTGACGAGCGGGCGAATAGGAACAGGGTCGATAACAGTCCCAGCGCACAAAGCGGCAGAATGATTTTTGCCCAGCCGACCAGCTGTGAATAGGTATTATCGGCGGGTACCATTGCTAAACGATCCCGGCGCGCAGGCAGTCATGAATGTGCAGAATGCCAACAGCACCGCCGCTTCCTGCTGGATCAACCGCAAAAAGGCAGGTGATCTTTTTGTCGTTCATCAGGGCCACCGCCTCTTCCGCCAAGGCGTTTGGGGCGACGGTTGCTGGCTGCGCTGTCATCACCTCGCGCGCGGTATGATCCAGCAACCCGGTCATATGCCGCCGCAAGTCACCATCGGTGACGATCCCGATCAAACGGTTTTGATCATCAGTCACACCCACGACCCCAAAGCCCTTCTGGCTGATTACCAAAAGCGCCTCGCCCATCGGGGTTTCTGCGGGCACCAGCGGCACGGCGTCCGCGATATGCATCAGGTCCGACACCTTCGATAGTTGCGCGCCCAGTTTGCCGCCTGGGTGAAATTCGCGAAAGTTCTCTGGCGTGAAATCGCGATGCTCCATCAAGGCTACGGCCAGCGCATCACCTAACGCCAAGGTCATTGTCGTTGATGTTGTTGGCACCACCCCGGTGCCACAGGCCTCGCCCAGTTGAGGCAGTACGATGGCTACGTCAGCGCGTTGCAGCAGCGTGCTTTGCGGCCTGCTTGCGACCCCGATCATCGAAATGCCAAAGCGGCGGGTATAGGCGACAAGATCAGCCAATTCCGGCGTTTCACCGGAATTGGACAGAACCAGCACCACATCACCACGGGTCATCATACCCAAGTCGCCATGGCTGGCCTCAGCCGGATGCACGAAATGTGCAGGTGTGCCGGTGCTGGCAAAAGTCGCGGCAATCTTGCGGGCGATATGCCCGGATTTGCCCATGCCAGAAACAATCACCCGACCAGGTGCGCCCAGCAGCAGATCAACTGCAGCGCCAAAGCTGTCACCCAACTGATCGGCCAGCACCGTCAGCGCCTCGGCCTCTTGGGTGATCACGCGCCGTGCGGTGGCGACGAATTTCGCGGGGTCGGCCATCAGTGGGCGAAAATATCTATTTCAGGCCATCCGGCCAAATCCAGCATGGCGCGTGTTGGCAAGAAATCAAAACAGGATTGCGCCACCTCAGTCCGGCCTTCGCGAGCCAGGAGTGCATCGAATGCCTCTTTCAACTGATGCAGGTACAAAACGTCAGAAGCGGCGTAGTCAAGCTGCGCATCAGTCAGCGTCTCTGCGCCCCAATCGCTTTGCTGTTGGTGCTTTGAAATGTCGATACCAGCCATGTCTTGCAGCAGTGTCTTTAGACCATGCCGGTCTGTATAGGTGCGCACCAGTTTGGACGCGATCTTGGTGCAATAGACCGGCGCTGTCAGAGCACCAAAGGCGTTCAGAAGGGCCGCAATATCGAAACGGCCAAAGTGAAACAGCTTCAACACATCAGGGTTTTCCAGCATCGCGCAAAGATTGCGGGCCGCGGTCTGCCCCGGTGCAACCTGCACCAGATGGCAATTGCCATCGCCGCCTGACATCTGGATCAGGCACAGCCGGTCACGATGCGGGTTCAACCCCATTGTTTCGCAATCGATAGCGACGATTGGCCCAAGATCAAGCCCATCAGGCAAATCGTTTTGATAGAGGTGATTGGCCATGGGTCGCCCTTTTCTGGTCAGCCTTACCCGCCCCAGATACGGCTTGTCTGCGTGATCCTCAAGTGGCTCAGGCGAAACGTGCCATGTCGAGCCCAGCCTGCAGGGGCGATTTCGCATGTGTCTGCAGCCATCCGGTGAACGCGTCAGGGGGCATCGGTTTGCCGAACCCGTACCCTTGGCCGACACCACATCCTCGTGCGCTCAGGTGGGCTGCTTGCGTGTCTTCTTCAACACCTTCTGCTACGACATGCAGGCCCAGTTCCGTCGCGAGCGCCAGAATAGCCCGCACAACGCTATCGGCGGCCTGATCAGGCAGGGGCGACACCAGTGACCTATCAAGTTTGATCCCCGAAAGGGGCAGCTGCGTCAGTTTGGAAAGTGACGCATAGCCGGTGCCAAAATCATCGAGTTCCAGCGCAATGCCACAGTCTGCAAGGCTGTCGATATTGATCGCAGCGATGTCATCTTTGCCGTTGATCAAAGTTGTTTCCAGCACCTCCATCACTACTTGGTCTGCATCCAGACCAGAGCGTTGCAGCGTCAGCAGGAAACGTTCCACCAAATAAGGATCAGAGATCGTATCGGGGGCCGCGTTGAGCGATATGTTGGGGCGCCAAACCTCTGACGTTTCCCAGTTTTTGGCCCAGTCCATCGCCGACCGCCAGATCGCATGATCAAGGTCAATCATCAGTCCCGCGCGTTCTGCGGCGGGCAAGAATTTATCTGGTGTCAGCAACCCGCGGGTCGGGTGCCGCCAGCGGGCCAGCACCTCAGCACCGTGCAAATGCCCATCAGCCAAACGGACCTGCGGCTGGAACCAAGGCTCAATCTCGCCGTTTTGGATCGCATCCATCAGATCAAGCTGCAGCTGTTGCATCGTGCTAAGATCCTCACGCAGATGTGCTGTAAATGCCTGCGCCCGGTTGCCGCCAATATTCTTGGCATATTGCAACGCGATCTCAGCATCTGCCAGGACGTCTAGCGGCGTCTTACCGCAGTCTTCCATCCGCAGATGGCCGATGCTGGCCTTAATCGGAATGCGCCGCCCTTTGATCAAGAACGGTTCCTGCAGGGATGCAACAATGCGCTGGACGACATATGCGGTCGGTTCGGTAGAGATCAGCGCGAATTCATCCCCGCCCACATGCGCGGCAAGGTCATCATAGTCGACGCAGCTTTTCAGTGCCTGACTGACCGCAATCAGCAAGGCATCACCATAGTCATGCCCCATGGTGTCATTGACGGATTTAAACTCATCAAGCCCCACCAAAAGCAGGCTGTAATCCTCGGCGCCCTTGGCCGAAATCAGGCCATTCAGGTATTCAATCAACGATCTGCGATTAGGCAGTCCGGTCAGCTGGTCATGTTTGACGATATGTTCCAGCTGGCTGTTCATTTTCTTCAGTTGTTTTTGCGATGTACGCAGCTCATGCGTGGTTTGCCGCATCGCCTGCAGGCTGGATTTCACGGATCGCTGTGCTGGTAGAAAAATAAACAGCGCCTCTGCCAGAAGGACCAGGGCAGAGGCAGCCAACATCGCGCGCTGCAAGGTAATGAAGTAGGTCGCTTCGACCTCGACCTGCTGGGATACAAGCTTGGCCGTCCTGAGCATTTCCGCCTCAAGCCCGGTATCGTAGAGCGCGTGCAGTCTTGCATTCAAGATCAGCCGTTGATCTGGCGGTGCGTTTGGCAGTTGGCGGGCAGTATCAATAAAGGCACTGATACGATTATGTAAGAAAGCATTCTGACCAAAGAAGTGATCATGCAGCAAATCAGAACGGATTTGCGTGTTCAGGATATCGCGGTAGCTGTGTTCAAAAGTTGTGACCGCCTTCGACAAGGCAGCATCGCTATCTGACCCCGATGCAACCAATTGATCCGAGAGCGCCACGATATCTTGCGCAAGCAGGATATGTGCGTTGCTTTTGGTTACCCCATCAGCGGCGACAAGCCCGCGTTCCACCATTGTGCGGTTCAACACATAGGTCGCCAGAATCAGGCATAGGACGATCACCAAGGCAACACAGTAGTGCAGCCAAAGCCGATCAGGCTTGCGCGTGAAAAGACTGGCCGTTGCTTTATCAGCCTGATTTTTTAACGCGCGCATTCATGATTCCCGCATTCATATTGCGAGAATAGAACCCCAGATTCATTAAAGGAGCGTTTCCGGCTGCAGCAAAAGAACCGCAGTTAGCTGATCTCGAACCGTTTTCGCCGCTTGTCGACGATCAGCCCATCCGCAAGCACAACGTCTGGCAAAGTGTCATAGTCGACAAAGCCAAGACCGCCATAGTAGCGCAAGCCAGAGGTGTTATCTGCACGGATCGTGGCATCAATCGTTCTAACGGCTGCCCTTTGTGCAACAGGGACTGTTGCCGCAAACAGATGTTTGCCAACGCCCTTACCCGCTGCCTGACCTGCAACAAAGCTTGCGATGATGGCCCATCCTTTGGGCAAACCATCCGCCTCCAGGTTGGCCCAACGCAGCCATTGGAACCCCATGACAAGACTGTCTATTTCGGCGACATGGCAGCAAATTAGATCATCGGCTGCGATGAACTTCTGGCGTACCTGATCTTCGTCCAACGGCGTTTGATAGGCCGTTGTTCCGCCGATCGCGATAATCTCATTCAGCAGGGCGGTCATCTGCGCGGCATCATCAATTGTTGCAGGACGAATGATCATAGGGCAGCCGCCAATCTGCGATAAAATGCGGTATAATCGTCGCGCACCGCGACCGGCGGTCGCAACGCAATGGTCAAGCTGGCCGCCAATGTCGGGTCAGGCTTGCCAAAGAACTTGTCAGCCTCTTCTTTGGTGAAGCCCGCGATCTGTGTTGCCTCTAGCCAAGCTGACAATTTATCCGCCTTTTTGATCTGCCGCTTAATCGTTGCGGGTATCTGTGCTGGTAGACCAAACCTGAGATGGATGGCGGCGGTCAACCGATCGTCTAACGCGCTATAGCCTGGTCCGACCGCGGCCTTTACCGGGCTGATCATATCGCCGATCACATATTCGGGGGCGTCATGCAGTAGGGCGGCCAATTGCCATTTGATAGGTGCCTTCGGCTGCTGCCGTTTGAAAATCTCGGTCACCAAAATGGAGTGTTCGGCAACAGAATAGGCAAAATCACCCTGCGTTTGCCCATTCCAGCGCGCCACAAAGGCCAGCCCATGGGCGATATCCTCAATCTCGATATCAACGGGCGTTGGGTCCAACAGGTCCAGCCTGCGCCCGGATAACATACGCTGCCACGCGCGAGGGGGGGCTTTGGGCATATCGGCTCCATAGATGATTAACCCCTTTGACATAGTTGGGTAGGCGTAAATCGTAAACAGTGCCTGAGTGTTGAAAACGGCGCGACATCGCCGCCATTGTCGCAAGCGAAAAGCCCTGCTATCAGCCACGCAAACAGATCAACCGCCCGCCCAAGGAGGCAGTAATGAAAGACTACGTCGTCAAGGACATCGACCTTGCAGCATTTGGCCGCAAAGAACTTGATATCGCTGAAACTGAAATGCCGGGGCTGATGGCGCTGCGCGAAGAATATGGTGACAAGCAGCCGTTGAAAGGTGCGCGGATCGTGGGCTCTTTGCACATGACAATCCAGACGGCCGTTTTAATTGAAACGCTGACAGCACTGGGTGCCGATGTGCGCTGGGCGTCTTGCAACATCTTCTCTACCCAAGATCACGCGGCGGCGGCGATTGCGGCCGGCGGCACGCCGGTCTTTGCGATCAAGGGTCAGTCACTGGAAGAGCATTGGGACTATCTTGATCAGTCCTTCATGTTCCCCGAAGGCCCCAACATGATTTTGGACGATGGCGGCGATGCCACGCTGTACGTGCTGCTGGGCGCCCGCGCTGAGGCGGGTGAAGACATCATCCCCGTCCCACAGTCCGAGGAAGAAGAAGTTATCAAAAAGCAGATCGCCAAGCGGATGGCTGCCAGCCCCGGTTGGTTCACCAAGACACGCGATGCGATCAAGGGCGTGTCTGAAGAAACGACGACCGGTGTGCACCGCCTTTATGATCTGCACAAGAACGGCCAGTTGCCCTTCCCTGCGATCAACGTGAACGACAGTGTGACCAAGTCGAAGTTCGACAACAAATATGGCTGTAAGGAATCGCTAGTTGACGGCATCCGTCGTGCGACCGACACGATGATGGCCGGTAAAGTTGCGGTGGTCTGTGGTTATGGCGACGTGGGCAAAGGCTCTGCCGCGTCATTGGCTGGTGCCGGCGCACGTGTGAAAGTGACCGAGGTTGACCCGATTTGCGCTTTGCAGGCCGCGATGGATGGTTTCGAAGTTGTCGTGCTGGAGGATGTGCTGGATAGTGCTGATGTGTTCATCACGACCACCGGCAACAAAGACGTCATCCGGATCGAGCATATGCGCGAGATGAAGGATATGGCGATCGTGGGTAACATCGGCCACTTCGACAATGAAATTCAGGTCGCGGCCCTAAAAAACCACAAGTGGACCAACATCAAAGAACAGGTCGATATGATCGAGATGCCGTCTGGCAACCGTCTGATCCTGCTGTCTGAAGGGCGTTTGCTGAACCTCGGCAACGCAACCGGCCACCCATCCTTTGTGATGTCCGCATCCTTCACCAATCAGGTGCTGGCACAGATGGAGCTGTGGAACAACGGCGACAATTACGAGGTCGGCGTGCATATCCTGCCCAAGCATCTCGACGAGAAGGTGGCCCGCCTGCATCTGGCCCGCATCGGCGTGAAACTGACCGAGCTGAAGAAAGAACAGGCGGATTACATCGGTGTGACCGTCGAAGGCCCGTTCAAGCCAGAGCACTACCGGTACTAAGCGCCAATGCGGCATGGGCGACGTCAACAAATGGCGCAGCGGGCCGCTGAGAAAAAGCGCAAGAAAAGTGAACGCAGCTGGGCCGTGGTAAACGGCTTGGCTGCGTTTTTCTTTGCGGGGTTGATGGCCTTTGCAGGCTATCAGGGGATCGTGCACCCCGACACGCCACTGCCGCGCGCATGGAACCCGACAGAGCCCTTGCGGATCAATGACCCTGTTACGTGGATCACTGGTTGGAAATTAAGCCGTGCAGTCGCAACCGAAGAAAAATGCCTTGCCACGTTAGATGGTTTTGCGGCGCTACAATCACTCAGCCCGCGGGAGGATTCTGAGCAATGTTTTATCCGCGACCGTGTCGATTTGCGTGCGGTCGGTCAGGCGCGGCTCTCTCCGGTTGAAACGCGTTGCGCGATTGCGTTGCGCATGGCGATGTGGGAACAGCACAGCCTGCAACCTGCTGCAGCTGAGTATCTGGGCACGACGGTCAGCAGCATTGACCACTTTGGCAGCTATAGTTGCCGGGTGATGCGCACCGCCAGCGGGCCATCAACCCGGATGAGCACGCATGCGACGGCAGATGCCATTGATATCGCAGGGTTTGGTTTGTCGGATGGCACGCGCATCAGGTTGCTTGCCGATTGGGGGCCAGCGGGACCCAAGGCCGATTTTCTACGCGCGGTACGCGACGGGGCTTGCGATTGGTTCAGCCTAACGCTCTCGCCAGATTACAACAGGCTGCATGCCGATCACTTTCATCTGCAGTCGCGCGGCTGGGGGCTGTGCCGCTAAGAACGTAGGCCAAGATTGCGGCACTGCGGCGAGGCGAAACATTGCCACCGAAACGGCTTTTTTCTTTACCTCGCATGCGCTGTCCCATTAACGTGCGCCTACTGGGGTGCAACGCGCCACTATTGAAACAAGAACACAAACATCGGGGACATTCTCATGGGTAAAAGAGACGATTTGATTGCAAAGTACGCGGACGACCTGAAGAACAAATGTGGCATGACGCCAGATATGGATCTTCTGACAAAGGTCACCATTGGATGTGGTCCCGCGATCTACAATGCAGACGCCTCAACCGTTGCAAGCAGCCAGCCAGCCGAACTTGAGACTGTGAAGAATAACTTCCTGATGAAAAAGCTGGGCCTGAAAGACAGCCCCGACCTGGACAAGGCGATTGCCTCTGTCCTGGACACATACGGCAAGTCAGAGCGCAACAAGTACCGCGCCGTGGTCTATTACATGCTGACCAAGCACTTTGGCAAAGAGTCCGTTTACGGCTAAATCGACATCCAATGTCGGATCAAACGCTCGCCCTAGTGGCGGGCGTTTTGCGTTGTTTGGTCGCGGATAGCGCTGATTTGATTTACTTTCTAGGTGCTTAACGTTTGCCCAGATGGGCAATATCTTGGTAAGAAGATGCAGGGACCAGAATGGTCTGAACCAGAGATTCGATTGCGTGTGGTGGATGTGGAGCACGCGGGGTGAAAGAGGGTTCGGAGCAGGTCCGAACCCTCTTTCTATTTATAGCAAGGTCAAAACGCCGCCGATGATCGTGGCCGCTGCCGTTGCATAGCCGCCATCAATCACGGCCAGTTTCCAAGGCCGGTTCGAATAGCCCGTGTTGATGAAAATCCACGGCGTGATGAAGAACAGACCAACACCAAAGCCCGATTGCAAACCTTTGCCAAAGCTATCAACGCCGGACAATGCAAAGGTATGTCGCATCATGCCTGCAACCAAAAGAATGCAGATGAACGATACGATATATGGCACCGGGCTTTCGGCATCGACAGGTTTGCCATCAGGGCCAACTGCGATCCCAGCGGCGGCCATCCATGGTTTGGCAAGCGCCATGTAATAGGCAGCGCCAAAAGCAAATGCGGCCACCGCCGCGACGATTACAGATAAAAGACCCATCATTCCCTCCCTTAAGATTGGCTTTCGTGAGGGTAGCATAACGGCCAAAATGTCGCAGGCTAGGGGTCGGTTTCACCCAAAGCGCAGATGATTTGCCATTCGTCATCTGTCACCGGCTGCACGGAAAGGCGCGAATTGTTGACCAGAACCATATTGGCCAATCGCGGGTCTGATTTGATCGTCTCCAGCGTGACGGGTCTGGTGAAGGGGCGCACGGCTTTGACATCAACGCAGTCCCAGCGGTCATCCTCTGTCGTGCTGTCAGGGTGCGCTTCGGCGCAAACCTCGACAATGCCCACAATCTCAAGCCCTGTGCGTGAATGATAGAAAAACCCTTTCTCGCCCAGTTTCATCGCCCGCATATTGTTGCGGGCCTGATAGTTGCGCACACCGTCCCATTCTTCGCCAGCCTCGCCTTTGGCGACCTGCGCATCCCAGCCCCAGACATCGGGTTCTGATTTGAACAACCAATAGGCCATCAGCCGATCACCTTTTTCCATGCGCGCAGTGTCACATCGCTGAACAGGCCGGCCTTTGCGTAAGGGTCATTATCCGCCCAGGCCTGGGCCGCGGCCAGATCGTCAACCTCAAGCACAATCAGCGAACCGCACATTTGCCCGTCGTCATCCAGCACCGGCCCTGCCATTTCGACCACGCCGGTTTCGGCGATATAGGCCAAATGCGCCTCGCGGTTGTCCATCCGGGTTTGCAGGGCGCCGGGTTTGTCTTTCGTCATCAGGGCAAAGCGCATCTATTCTTCCTTCAATGGGCGTGACAGTAGCGTGTTCAGCGCTGTTGCAACGTCGGTCTTATTCTCGGTCAGGTCAGCGACCACCGTACAAATAGGCATATCAATGTCCAACTCACTGGCCAACTGCCGCACGGCGCGGGCGGTGGCGGCCCCTTCGACCGTCGTGTTTTGGTCAAAGTCTGCGCCGGTGCCAAGCGCCAGCCCATAGCGGTAGTTCCGTGACTGGTCCGAGGTGCAGGTCAGCACCAGATCGCCGAACCCCGACAGGCCAGAGAGCGTTTCTGGCTGCGCGCCCAAAGCCAGCGCCAGTCGCTGCATTTCAGGAAAGCCCCGCGTGATCAGCGCGGCGCGCGCGCTTTCGCCAAGCTGCGCACCGATAGCAATGCCCGAGGCAATCGCCATCACGTTCTTGAGCGCACCCCCCAGTTCGGCCCCAATAGTGTCTGTTGTGCGGTAAATGCGCAGGCTGGTGGCGGAGAGTGCGGTTTGCAGAATTGCCCCCATCTCATCATCCGCGCAGGCCAGTGTCAGCGCGGTCGGCAGACCGCGGGCGATATCCGCGGCAAAGCTGGGGCCGGTCAGCATTGCAGGTATTGCACTGGGCACAAGATCGCGGATTGTGCTGGCAGGGCCTGTCATGCGTTTGAGGTCAATGCCCTTGCAGCAGGCCACAAGGTTCTTGCCAGCAAGCTGATCAACATGCGCCGTCAGAAATGCGGGCAATGTTTGTGCGGGAATGGCCAGCAGGATCGTGTCACAGGTGAAAAGCGGGTCTAATGCGGCAGAAAACGAGATATTTGAGGGTAGGTCGACGCCTGGTAGCTTCGGATTGTTCCGTGTGTCTTGCACGAGGGTTACTGCATCAGCACTACGCGCCCAAAGTTGGATGTCGTTGCCATCCAACGCCAGCGCAACACCCAAGGCTGTGCCAAAAGCACCCCCGCCTGCGACCCCGATCCTCATGCCTTCGCCCCCTTTTTGCCTGACCCTAGCATGGGTGCCGCCCGCTGGTCCAAGGGCCAGCGTGGGCGGGCAGACAGGGTCAGATCATCAACCTCACCCGCCTGCATCCGCTCGATCCCGGCATAGGCGATCATTGCGGCGTTGTCGGTGCATAGGCGCAGGGGTGGTGCCACAAACGCAGTGTCTAATTCACTGCAAAGTGCCATCAAGCCATCTCGTACCGCGGCATTGGCGGCGACCCCACCGGCGATGGCAAAGGCGGGTTTTGCTGGGCTCAGTTGCAGATACACATCCAGCGCGCGCCGTGTTTTTTCGATCAGCACATCAGTGATGGCCGCTTGAAAACTGGCGCTAAGGTCGGATTGGTCTTGCGCCGTTAATCCACCCTTTTCGGCAACAACGCTGTCGCGCGCACGCAGGATAGCTGTCTTGAGCCCCGAAAAGGACATATCGCAGCCCGGCTGGTTCAACAGCGGGCGCGGCAGGTTAAAGCGTTTCGGATCACCCGATCTCGCCGCAGCCTCTACCGACGGCCCGCCGGGTTGTGGCAGGCCAAGCAGGCGGGCGGTTTTGTCGAAGGCTTCGCCAGGGGCATCGTCAATCGTCCCACCGATGCGTTGGAAAACGTCATGGGCTTCAACGATCAGGAACTGACAATGCCCACCGGATACCAGCAACATCAGATAGGGATAGGCCAGCTGATCAGTCAGGCGCGGCGTCAGCGCATGCCCGGCCAGATGGTTAACCCCGATCAAGGGCAGCCCTGCCGCCGCAGACAGGCCCTTGGCGCACATAACCCCGGATAGAACGCCACCAATCAGACCGGGGCCTGCGGTCACGGCGATCCCGTCAAGATCAGCCAGTGCAACGCCTGCCTCTGCCAGGGCCTGTTCCACGCAGTGATCCAGCTTTTCGGCATGAGCGCGCGCTGCGATTTCCGGTACGACGCCGCCAAAGTCGGCGTGCAGCGATGTTTGTCCATAGACAACTGAGCTAAGCACATCTGTGCCACGCACAACGGCAGCTGCTGTGTCATCACAGCTGCTTTCAATGCCAAGGATGGTCAAAGGCTGGGTCATGGTTGTTCCGGTTGCGTGTGCGTCAATGCGAGGTAACATCGCCACAGCACGCAAACAATGGCCCCCAAATGATGCCCATCGTAATCCTGACGCGCCCAAGGGCCCAAAGCGAAAGCTTTGCAGCCGTGTTGCGGGCAAAGTGGGATGGGCCAATCATCATCGCCCCATTGATCGAGATCGCCCCAATTGATGTCACCTGCGACAATCCAGATGCCGTCATTTTCACTTCCGCCAATGGCGTTGCCGCCTCTGCCAGGCTGGCCCTGCCATCGGGGCTTACGGCATGGTGCGTTGGGTCAAAGACAGCGGAATTTGCGCGTGCTGCTGGGTTCGATGCGGTTGCTGGCCCGGGTGACGCGGACGGGTTGGTTGCAGATATCATCGCGGCGAAACCATCTGGCAAATTGTCCCATATCCGCGGGATGCACGCGCGTGGCGATATTAGCGTCCGCCTGAATGCCGCCGGGATCGCCTGCACAGATGTCGTGGCTTACGCGCAAAAGGCGCTTGCGCTGTCAGAGGAGGCAAAAGTGGCCATCGCTGCGCAATCTTCGGTGATTTTCCCCCTGTTCTCGCCGCGTACTGCGACCATATTGAACGGCGAGGGGCCGTTTGCGGCCTCGGTTCATGTCGTGGCCTTAAGTGAAGCGGTGAAAGATGCGGTCTCAAAACAGGTCTCAAGCCAGATCACTTTGGCGGCTAGACCCGATGCTGAGGCGATGCTGGCATCAACCTTGCGTGTGCTGCGGGCGTGAATTGGTCGCAGATCGTTCAGGCTGGATTGCTTGAGGGTCCAGCCGATGCGCGATAGTCTAACGTGTCACCTGCCAAACTGGCCGGTGGGGGCGCTGAAAGGGTGAAAACGTGGCAAAACAGCCAGCGAAGGGTCGCAAGACACCAGCAAAACCGCAAAACGCAGCAAAAGCTAAGGCGGCCAAGGCCGAATCGGCGGTAGTAGCTAAGCCTATGGTTGATGCGATTCCAGCAGAGGTGCACAAGAAACCAGCACCAAAGCCAGAGACAGCCATGGAAAAATCAGCGGTTCCTGCCGTCGAAAAACCAAATGCACCCCCGCCATCAGAGACACCAAAGACGCCTGAGCCCCCCAAAGCAGCAGAGCCAACAAAAGGCGCAGGGTTCTTTCCCCTGGCACTTGGTGGATTGCTTGCCGGTGTTATCGGGTTTGCCCTGGCGTCTTTGACGACGCCGGCGGATGATACCACATTGGTCGATCAACTTGCCGCCCAATCAGCGCAAATTGACGTGTTGGAGCAGCGATTGGCCGCTATACCAGAGGTGGATCTAAGCGGGCTTGAAGCAGCACAGGCGGATCTAAAAGCGCAGCTATCTGACCTGACAACCCGTGTTGCGGTATTGGAAGAGCGACCCATCGGCGCGGTGATTTCCAACGAAGCCGGTGATGGGGTTGTGGCCGAAATGGACGCACTGCGCGCCCAGATCGCTGAGATGACCAATGCGGCGCAAACCGAATTGGCCGAGGCGCGCGCGCAAGCCGCCTCAATCGAAGAAAACGCTGCAGCTGCTGCGCGAAATGCTGCTGCCCGGGCGGCACTGGCCCGTGTGCAGACGGCGCTGGAAAGCGGGGCACCCATTGGTGCCGCCTTGGGTGATCTGGAGGATGCGCTGGGCGAAAGCGCCCCTGATGCGCTGATCGCCGTACAAGATGGCGTGCCAACCTTGGCCAGCCTGCAAGATGCGTTCCCTGATGTGGCGCGTGCTGCTTTGGCGACGGCGCGCAGCGAAGGTGTATCCGGCGAAGAGACAACGGGTTTTGGCGCATTCATGCGTAACCAATTCGATGTGCGCTCGACCACGCCACAAGAGGGCGATAGCGCCGACGCCGTTTTGTCGCGTGCCGAAGCGGCTGTGCGTACAGGCCGCCTGTCCGATGCATTGGCCGAGATCAGCGCCCTGCCCGAAGTGGCCCGCGGCGAAATGTCAGAATGGCTGGGCCTTGCCGAAACCCGCGCCAATGCGATTGCCGCTGTCGATCTTCTTTCAACATCCCTTGCAGATAATTAAAGGCGAACTTCATGCTTTGGTCCCTCATTAAAATCGTGGCGTTTGTCCTTGCTGTAACTGCGCTGACCTATGGCGGTATGCAGCTGATGGAAGTGGATGGCGGCGCGACGGTTGATGTGGCTGGACAGGAATTCACGCTCAGCCCGTTGGAAATGGTCTTTGCCTTTGTGGCCTTGATTGTCGCGGTTTGGGTGGGGCTAAAGCTGCTGACCTTCTGTGTCGCGACTTTCAAATTCCTCAATGGGGATGAGACCGCAATCTCGCGTTACTTTGACCGCAACCGGGAGCGGAAGGGTTATGAGGCACTTAGCGAAGGGATGATGGCACTGGCATCCGGCGAAGGTCATCTGGCGATGACGAAAGCGGCCCGCGCGGACAAATATCTGCAACAGCCGCAATTGACGAACCTGCTAACTGCGCAAGCGGCCGAAATGACGGGCGACCGCAAGACCGCCGAAGAGACTTACAAGAAACTGCTGACCGACGAAAAAACCCGCTTTGTTGGTGTGCGCGGCATTATGAAGCAAAAGCTGAGTGAAGGTGATACCGATACAGCGATGGCGCTGGCGCAAAAGGCCTTTGCATTGAAGCCCAAGCACGAAGAAACCCAGGACATTCTGCTGCGTCTGCAGGCCGAAAAATCGGATTGGGCCGGCGCGCGCAAGACGCTTGGTGCGAAACTGAAATCCGGCAGCCTGCCGCGCGATGTGCACAAACGGCGCGATGCGGTGCTGGCGTTGTCAGAGGCCCGCGACATTCTGGGTGAAGGCAAAACGATTGAGGCGCGCGAAGCCGCGATTGAGGCGAACCGTTTGTCCCCCGATCTGATCCCGGCGGCCATCATGGCCGCGCGCGGCTATATCGGCGAAGGCAACGCCCGCTATGCGACGCGTGTGCTGACAAAAGTGTGGAACGCGCAACCGCATCCCGACATCGCCGCGGCTTTCGCTGAAATCGCGCCAGATGAAACAGCGCAAGAGCGGCTGAAGCGCTTTACCAAGCTGACAAAGACCTCTGCCGGACATTCTGAGACAAAAATGTTGATGGCTGAGCTCCATATCTCGGCCGAGGATTTCCCGGCAGCCAAACGTGCGCTGGGCGATTTGGTTGAGACAGAGCCAACAGCCCGCAATCTGACAATCATGGCCGCGATTGAACGGGGTGAAGGGGCGGACGATTCCGTGGTGCGCGGATGGCTGACCAAAGCACTGACCGCACCGCGCGGCCCACAATGGATTTGCGACAACTGTCAGCACATCCATGCCACATGGGCTGCGACCTGCGACAACTGCGGGTCGTTCGATACTTTGGCATGGAAAACGCCACCCGCGAGTGAGGTCGCGATGCCAGCGGGCACAGAGATGCTGCCGCTGATTGTGGGTCAATCCAAAGAAGCGCAACTACCATCGACCGAAGTCGTCGAAGAAGCCGTCGTTCTTGAAGGTGAAGAGGCCGTCGTGGTGGATGAGAAAGAGGCGAAGTAAGCCCTTTTCCCACCTTCTGTGCGATGCTATCACCCCACCCGGTACGCCGCTGTAGCTCAGCTGGTAGAGCACGTCATTCGTAATGATGGGGTCGTAGGTTCAAGTCCTATCAGCGGCACCAGGTCACCCGAAAAAACATCTCTATTCTTTGGCTCACAGACAGCTTGAGCTTTCGCGGTTGTCTAGCTAGGTTCAACCTAATAAAGAAATTCTCATTAGTTTGTGTAGGTTTATCGTTAATTTCTGTAGGTTGGCCTTAACAAGAGCAGTCGCCAGGGGACCAAATGACCCGTTCAGCAGAACTGGCCTGCTGCTGGTTTTGTGGACGGCAACTTAAGCTTTCATAGCTCGCTCCTCGAATGTGATAGGGCTTAGATAGCCGATGGTCGAGTGGCGACGCTTCAGGTTGTAGAAGCGTTCGATGTAGTCGAAGACATCTGCGCGCGCCTGCTTTCTAGTTCTGTAGGTTTTGCTTTTGATCCGTTCTGTCTTGAGAGAAGAGAAGAAGCTTTCCATCGCAGCCTTGTCCCAGACGTTGCCAGATCGGCTCATTGAACAGGTGATGCCGTGATCGGCCATCGGCCGCTGGAAAGTCTCACTGGCGTATTGGCTGCCCTGGTCGGAATGATGCAACAGTTCTTGTGGTCTCCCCCAGCGCCAGATTGCCATGATCAACGCGTCCATGACCGTTTGGGATGTCATCTGATCGCTCATAGAGCAGCCAACGACACGCCGCGAGAACAGGTCGATGACGGCTGCAACGTAGAGCCAGCCTTCCGCCGTCCAGACATAAGTGAAGTCGGCCACCCATTTTTGGTTCCGGCCATCCGCATCAAACTCTCGTTCAAGCACGTTTGCAGCTATGACCGACCTAATACCTTGGTCTTTCAGCGGTTGCCGACGCTTAGGGCGGGCTTTGAAGGCGGCTTGTCGCATCAATCGTTCAACGCAATGCAGGCCACAGTCATAGCCTTCTTCGAAAAGATCGTGCCAGACCCGTCGGGCTCCATAGGTTCGGTCGGATCGCAGAAAGCTCGCAAGGATCGCTGCCGAAAGCTCTTCGTGACGAATAGACCGGTCACTGCGCGGTCGTGTCAGCCATGCATGGAAGCCGCTTCGTGACACACCGAGCGCGTCACACATCCAACTCAATGGCCAGACCCCTCGGTGCTTCGCCACAAACCCAAACACCACAGCTGGTCCTTGGCGAAGTAGGCGTTCGACCATTGTCCTCAGACTAATGGCGGAAACTGGTCTCACCCTCCTTTTAGATGTCACGCTCCGCCTTCAGCTTAGACACCTCGCGCCGCAAGCTCCTGAGCTCTTCTTGTTCTGGGGTTAGCTTGCCGTGTCCTGGGAATGCAGCCAACCCGTCCGTCTCAGATGGTCGCACCCAACGGCGCAGCACAGTCGCATGTATCCCCAGATCCCTTGAAGCCTGCGCTGCGCTCACGCCACGCTTCGTCACCAATTCCACCGCTTCCTGCTTGAACTTGCGGCTGGACATTCTTCTCGTCATATCGATATATAGATTCTCCAGTTTCATAAACACCTTATCTCGGTGTCCACGAAACCAGCAGCAGGCCAAAGATCGAAGATCAGCTTTGCGCTCGATTGCTACAACCACGTGACGTCTGGCTGAAAGCTGGAAGCGAAGTACGCGGTTTTCGTCGATCAGATGTGTTCATCAATTACCTGTCACTGAACCCACGGTGTCCACGATCGCGGCGCAATCGCGTCGACGTTGTCCGGAGCAAGAGGCGTTTAATCGTGCGATCACATTGGCCACGGCTGCTGGGAAAGCGATGGACGTCTCCTGTACGATTTCTTCAAAGAGCTCCTGGTATTGGCGGGCATTATTCACGCTGTAGTAAAATGCTCTCGGCAGGTAGGCCCTTAACCGATCCTGAAGCTCTTTTTGACCCTCAAACTGGTCGGGCAGCTCGAATCCAGCCAAAGGGAAGTCCTGAGGAAGCGGCCCCTCCGTCATGTCGAAATGCAGATAGGCCTTGTCAACATAGCGCGGTAGGACTTGTCCGAAACTCGGATTCTCACGGCGACAAGTTACAGTCTGCGCAAGACCGCCGAACTTGAAAAAGCCTGGATCTGGCCAATTCGAGTCCCGGTAGGCAAAAACGGTGAAATCAAGCGATACCGGTCCACCAACTGATTCCGTACCCACTCCAATGTCGCCGGATAGCGTGCCGATATAGTGGGTGCCCGCATCGTTAAGTACAACTTCTCCGAGGCCAAAGACTTCGATGGCCCTAAGCGACCAGTTTGGGCTGTTGACACTCCATTCCGTAGGCTGTGCCTCATATTCCACTCTTGAAACCTCAATGTCAGGCAGCCTGCTGCGAACAAGACCGCATCCAGTAGAAATCTCGTAGGCATAGCCGTCATGGATGACCAAACGGGGGTGTACGCGGCCCTTCACTTGGGTAGTATAACCCCGTGCCTCGAGCTGATCAAAGTTTTCACGCGTATGCACGATCCGCAATTCGGACTGTGGATTGAATAATACCAGCTTTTCGTCATCAGCCTCTTCGATCTGAAAGGAAAACCCGATCCCCACCTCGACTTCGGACGTGCAGCCGAGATCCCTGCACCCGGTATAGGTCTGATGGGTGACCACATCGGTGGTGTCCCGTTCCCCGAACGCGCCTCGCGACAATTCGTTTTCTAGCACCATGACTGGAATGCCATGATGGGTAGTGCCTTCGAGATAGTCCGACCGTCCGCGTACTCTGCTGCGCTCTAGATCATAGATGATTGTCATGCCAGGTAGGAAGGTGGCAACGCGATTGACCTCTTTCTCGGCGCCCGAATAACTTGTACGCCCCCTGAGTTCGTTGTTGCCGATATTGGAAAGCGCAAATGTTCCACCGACGATCCAGCGACCGCCCTCGGGGATGCCAGAAGTATCATCCTGGGCCAGCGCTGCTGAAACTGACAGAAAAACAATAAGACAGTACGACAAAGCCTTCGCCATCAATATAGCCCTTTCACCTAAAACCCTGCGACATTTCATCAAAGGCTACGCCAAACTGTGCTGAAAATGCGTCAAGTTCGGCTTGTGTTACATTAGATGCGTCATTACGTAAGCCTGAGGTTTGCGTATTCAGGTCGAGTAAAGCACCAAAACTCCGGTCGGGGTAGTGCACCCTTAGTTCCAGAAAGACTGAGTCCAATTCTGTTGCGAACTCTGACAATCGGCTCTTGCATTCGTTAGTATTAATTGCACGCGTGCTGCGTGTGCAGTTCATCGCCAGAAAAGCTTCAGAAAAGCTAGTCGTCAGTGCCGTTAAACGTTCGTTCCGAAACTTGTTTAGCGCATCTCGTTTGGAAGCCACTTCGATTTGATTATCGACCATGACCAAAAGCACTCGCCCTAATAGCGCAATAACCAGGCCGCTAAGCACCGCCTTAACTGTTGCTTCTACAAGGCTCTGGAGTAGCGACTCCTTTTTTCCGGTCCAGAAGGACACTGCTCACTACCTAACCGAGCCTGCGCACGTATATCATGTGCGCATGCGTTGGCCACCTGCCCATCTCAATGGCCAGCGCAAAACTGATACTTAGGATTGCACGCTACTTCAGCCGTAAGCGATGCAGGAAAAGCCAAGTTAAATACGAGTATGACAGTAAACAGTTGAAATAGTGCACTACGCCACAACATAATTGACTCCAAATACTAACTTTAAAGTTTTATCGAAATAATGGCCCTACACTATTCTTGAACCTACGATTCGTCAATATAGCGAAAACCTTCGCACTTCGAAGTTGGTCTAGCTTGCTACGGAAAATCGTTTTGAGTGAGTGGCGATCTGGCATTGTCCCGATCCAAGCCATGCTTGTCTAAAATGGAGCACTTGTTGGCAATGCGGGGCCGTCTATAAAATGCCTGCTATGACATTCTGAGGTCTGAGCAAGCACTGCGGAAGTCTACGTCGCTAAGTTTGGTGGCTACGGCCGTACTCAAATCAATCGAGGGAGACAAACGCGGAATAATGTGATACACTCGTTCTATTATATACCAAAATTCTTTCTCGTAGTTGTGTGAGTGCTTTATGACAAACGATAATCTGCTGCCAATTTCTTACGATGACTTGATTGCAAACCTTACGGACCCAAGTAGCGATCTTGAATTTTACCTGAGATACATGATCGAGCTGACCGTGCCTGGTCATATGGCGCCTGAATTGCTTCCCAATCCGAGCCTTGTGACTGATATACCACCACGCGCCGAGGGTGGCGCAGCGATGGGATTGGCCAATTGGTTCATGCGTGGCCGACGACATCGCGCATATCGCCAATTGATCAAGGAAGGCTGGGCCGGCCATCGCATCGTCTCAGAAGGTGACAGCTGGTTCCAATACCCCACAAAGTTGCAAGACATAATCGACCATCTGATGGGTGATCATGCAATCCTCAGCCTAGGGGCAGCAGGGGACGAGCTGCGTGATATGCAGTTGCAGCGTGAGATCCTTGTCAATCTCAAAGCAGAACGCGCTTCGGCTTTGCTGCTTTCGGGAGGCGGCAACGATCTCTTCGACAATGGACAGTTAGGCCGCCTTGTTGAAACGCCATTCCCCGGCGCAACGGCCGAAGATCTCGTCGGTGAAAAGTTCAATGTTTTCCTTCGGACGCTCCTTGGCCGCTTCCTTGCGATCTTTATCCGCGTGCATACGGCCTTGCCGCATGTTCATATTCTCGTGCATGGCTATGGCCCTGCCTTCCCGCGTGGCGGCGACTGGATTGAAAAGCCACTGACCAAAGCTGGCGTCCCACTGGAAATGCAGCATGACGTGGTGAAGGTTATCCTGAAGCGCTTCAATGCTGGTCTAAAGCAGCTTGCCACAAGGTCCGAGTTTCATGGCAAGATCGCCCATCTTGATGTCACGGACATCGGGACGAGGCGCAGCGACTGGCACGATGAGATACACCTTAATGGCCCCAATGCCAGCAAGGTAGCGGATCGGTTCCGGATAGAATTACGGCTCAGGCTCACCGGGCCAGTGCCGGAAACCCGGATGGGTGCCCCTGCCCCCGTTGCCCATGTCATCGCGCAACAAGCCGAAGCCCTTGCCGCCTTTGACGAAGCGACATTGCTGCGTGAATTGGATGCGCGGGTGTCGTTGGTTGAAATGGACCCAACTGTCGCCAGTGAAGCGCAGCTTGCGCCATTGACGGTGGGTGAGCCCGCGCCCGAGATCGGTTTCTCTTCCATCCGCAAGGCCACCCGCGAACTGATGCGCAATTGGGAAGCGAACCTGCGCGATGTGCTCTGCGGTGGTCAGGCGGGCAATCAGGTGGAACAAGCAATCCTTGATGCCATCGGCAAAGGTAAGGTAGGGCTTTCCAGTGCGATTGCCAGTTGGCTGGTGACGGGTCCGTTGGCGGTGCCTGCTGTCATCGCCAGCGCTCTGGCAGCCTGGCTTTCAGCAAAGGTCCTAGCGATGGGGCGCGAGAGGATTTGCAGCCTTTGGCAGATCGAAGGCGACAAGGTCCCGGCTATTCTACGCGGTGCGGTCGAGACAAGTCGACTCACCATCGGAGATTTACGTGACCGTTTCACAACACCCGACGGAGAGGCGAGCTTTTCCAAGGATGACCAAAAGACACGGCTGGACGCGCTAGAAGTCACGGTTGCCCGCGATGCGGTCGATCAGTCGATAGTGCCTGTAGATGCCGACGGCGCAAAGAAATTCAGCAAGAGTGCTGCTGAAGTGATCAAGATACTGGGCGGAGAGGCGGATGATGCACCGCTCAATCCTGATCTCGCCGATACTGCTGAGGCCATGATCATCCTTGATGGGACACGGCCGGCGATCTACATCCGCGACGGCTTTGTCGATCTTGACGACGAAAAGGTCAAGACAAGCGGCTGGCTCAAGCAGATCAAGGACAACGAGGCCGACATCCGCAAGTGCATTGCAGCTTCCGGCCGCATCATTCGCGGTCCGGACCGATCCGCCAACCAGGTTTATGGCTCCGCATGGATGCTGCAAGACGGACGGGTCGCGACAGCCCGCCATGTTCTCGAAGAAATCGCCATTCATTCCGTTGGCCAGTGGTTCCTTAAGGATTTGTTCTATGTCGATTTCGCAGTCGAAGCAGATCGCGAGATCAACCAAAACGCAGTCTTCCGTATTGCGAGTGTCGACTGGGCTGGACCGGAAGAGATCGCCGGGACGGTCAACCCGACCAATGTCGATGCTGCCATCCTGTCGCTCGTGCCGGTTGACGGTCGGCCCTTCCCGGAACCGATCCCCCTTACTGCCACTGACGATGGTGACGCCGTGCTTGGTGCAAAATGGTTCATGAACATCGGGCATCCGGCGCAGCCATGGGGCCCGTGGCTTGTTGATGCCGAAGACGGAAATGACAAGACGATCTCCAAAGCGCTCGTCTCGGCACTGATCGGCGACAAATTTGGCGTCAAGCGGTTGTCTCCCGGTCGCATTGACGTCCCGCCGGGGTTCTTTCCCGGTGATCAGGAAACGAAGCATGTTTTTACACATGACGCCACCACTCTGGGCGGATCATCGGGATCGGGCATATTGAGCCTGACCGGTATTCCCTCGATGTGCGGTCTGCATTTTGCCGGCCTCTTTGGAACGCGCAATTACGCGCATTTCGTTCCACCGATTTTTGAAACGGGGGGCTGAGGGCCCCGAAGACGAAAGGAAAGACCCCTCACATTTTTGCGTTTCTACCAGTTTATTTACAAGCAAGGAGAAGACTTATGCTTTTTGCATTAGCACATGGGCAGCGGATTGTGCTGCCATCAGACGGCCAAACCGAAAGCAATACGATCCCCGGCGGCACACAGCGTGTCTCGGCTGTCGTACCCGGTGCCAATCTCAGCGGTGTTGCAACCCAAGGCGTCGAGGCGGGGCTATCGGGCAGTGACGCGCAAAGCTTTGGTTACATGTTCCCCGACGCGCCGGGTGTCACCGGTGCCGATGCTGCGGCAGTTGACGCACTTAAGGCGCTGGCCGACGCCATGACCGAAGCTCCGGGTGATCCGGTGGATGCCAATGGCGACAACGCGCCGATCATGACCTATCTTGGCCAATTCATTGACCATGACATCACCGCCAATACCGACCGCGACGCGCCACAACCCAACCCGATCTCTGAAATGGCAGGCCCCGTGGTTCCGCCGTTGGATCGCTCCGATGTAGTTGGCAATATTGTAAACCTGCGAAACGGGTCATTGCGGTTGGACAGCCTTTACGGTGAAGGTCCATCTGACACGCCGTTCACTATCAAGGTGCGTAATGCCTTGCGCGATCCCTCAGACCGGGCCAAAATGCGCCTTGGCACCAACGCACCTTCACCGGGTGATGTAATCCCGCTGCCCGCTGATGGTTTTGGTGATCTGCCGCGTCTGGGTGATATGGTTGACGATCCGGACTCTGGCTTGTCAGAAGCGGATATTGACGCATTGCCGGACGGGCCTTTCAAAGAGGGACTCAAGTCAGGTGGTCAGGTGAACCGCCCCCGCGCGATGATCGGTGATGGGCGCAATGATGAAAACCTTCTGGTGGCCCAATTGCACCTCGCGTTCCTGCGTCTCCACAATGCAATTGCAACCAGCCTGGAAGGCAGCATCGCCGATACGGATGACCGGTTTGTCGAGGCTAAGCGCCTGACGACACTGATCTATCAATGGTTGGTCGTGAACGTCTACCTGCCAAAGATGTGCCAACCGTCGGTTGTAGATGGGGTCAAGGCGGCTGGTGCGCCGCTTTACAAGGCCTTCCGTGCGAGAGTTGCAAGCAGTGCGGCCGAACTGCCGTTGCCTCTTGAGTTTTCAGTGGCGGCTTTCCGGTTTGGACATTCCATGGTGCGGGCAGAATACGATCACAACAGCAACTTTGGGCGTCCCGGCACGCTGAAGAACAGTGCAAGCTTTCTTGATCTCTTTTCTTTCACAGGTGGTGACAACCTCGGCCAAGCCTCAATCGGCCAGACCTTTGATCGGTTGCCATCGAACTGGGTGATTGACTGGAACCGCTTTGCCAAGGACATGCCCGATCACCCTGATCACCGCGCGCGCCAGATCGACACCAAACTTGCACCACCACTCACGGACATGTTCAAGGAAAGCAACGATGGTGGCGAGTTGCAGCGCATCCTGCGCCATCTGGCCGAACGCAACCTGCGCCGAAGCCACCGTCTGAATATCCCCACCGGGCAGGGGGTAACGGCGGCGATCAATGCCTTTGATGGCACGGCAGAGACGCCTGAGGTTGAAACCAGCATGTATCAGGTAGCCTACAATGATGATTGCCCTGACATGCCACCGCCCGAGGAACAAACCGGTCTGGAGGTATTGTCAGAGGCGTCTTTGGCTAATGGCCCCGGAGGTGAGGTGCTGAGTGACGCCGGAATGTTGAGTGCGACGCCACTGTGGTACTACTGCCTACGCGAAGCCGAAGTCACGGCAGGCGACACGCTCGGACCCCTTGGCAGCCGGATTGTGGCGGAAACACTGCTTGGTCTGATTATCGAGGATGACCAATCCTATTGGCACGAAGGGGCCGGGAATGGCACTTGGTCACCTGCTGATAACCCGATTGCGGGCAATGCCATCACCGATATGCCCAAGATGCTGCAAGCCGCAGGCTTGATGGCCTAAGAAACAGGGCTCTGCTGAGATGACCGGCAGAGCCTCTATTATGCGTGAAGAGGCCGTTGTGGGAGAGGACAAGCCAAGAGAGAAATCCATGCGCGCCAATGATGAGACGCGCATGCTTGTCGTGCAGCCAGATGTGATTGACCTGCGAGACCGCTACTACACCCCGTCGCTTGAACCCCTTCCGCAGCAACAGATACCCAAAGGGGGGGAGCTGATTGTTCGCGATCAGTTCGGCGACGGCGCTTGCACCGGATTTGCGTTGGCCGCCGTGATCAACCGACAGTGCCAGCACGTTGGCCTTGCCGGGGATGTCAGCCCGCGGATGCTATTTGAGTTGGCCCGCCTGCATGACGATGTCCCTGACGATCTGACACCGGGGTCAACCATCCGCGGTGCGCTCAAAGGGTTTTATCACAATGGGGTCTGTAGCGAGGCGCAGATGCCTTACGTTATAGGCCCGGGCGCTGGGCCGTGGACGCTGGATATTGCATCCGCCAAAGAGGCGCGCAAGATTTCACTTGGCGCTTATTTTCGGCTCAATCACGAAATCAACGATTATCATGCCGCAATCAATGTTGCAGGTGCGATTATCGTGTCAGGGAAAATCCATTCCGGTTGGGGCAACCCGGAGAAGGGGGTAATTGGTCAAAGCAACCGGACTAGAGGGCGACATGCCTTTGCTATCGTTGGCTATTCGCCTGAGGGCTTTCTGATCCAGAATTCATGGGGCAAGGGCTGGGGCCATTTCAATGGTTTAGAGGGCGTCGCGCTTTGGACCTACGAGGATTGGTTCGAAAATGTGGAAGATGCCTGGGTCCTGCGCCTTGCGGTGTCATCACCGGCAGCCTTCGAATTCAAATTCGCGCGCAACCATGCGACACTGCGAGATGCAAAGACCGCCGAAAATGCCTTTACGCCGCGCAGGCTCGATATTCACGGGCACTATCTGCATCTTGATGATGGGGAATACGTCACCCGGGGCCGTTATACCCAGAATAAAACCTCAGTCGATACAACATCAAAACTACTGAAAGCGGGCGGGTCGGATCCCAAGGCCTCGCCAACTTACAAGCATCTTCTAGTCTTTGTGCATGGCGCGCTCAGCGACAAGCCAGCAATCGCCAAGCGGATCAGGGCGTGGAAGCGAGTTTTCCAAAA
The DNA here is from genome assembly GCA_038533095.1 of Pseudomonadota bacterium. Classification (GTDB taxonomy): domain Bacteria; phylum Pseudomonadota; class Alphaproteobacteria; order Rhodobacterales; family Rhodobacteraceae; genus Yoonia. Next base: position 18,113 of record JBCAZI010000001.1, on the reverse strand, counting down.
CAACGGCATCTATCCGATGCACATCATGTGGGAGACGGGTTTTAACAATGAAGTCGTCGATGTCATTTGTGACCTCTTGTTCAAGACGCGCAAACGGATGGGGGCGGACACCAAGCATCTTGATAAACGCCTGGAAGAGCTGGCGCGGCCCTTGGGCCATAAGCTCTGGCGCGATTTGAAAGTCTCGGTTACCAAGACATTCGAAGAAGAAAGTGACGGGCTGACGGCCATCACCAAACTGCTGACCGCCGCGCATGAAAAACCGCGGTTGAAGATCCACTTTGCCAGCGTAAGCGCCGGTGCTCTGCTCTTACCCGAATTGGCAGACGTTATGAAACGCCTTCAGATCCCGCTTGAAACAGCCAGCCTGCTGGCGCCCGCGTGCAGTGTGTTTCACTACAAGGACCGGATTGCTCCGCATCTCGGCGATACGATCAAGCACATCCGCCAATACGGCTTGATCGAAAGTCGGGAGCGCGATGACAAGCTTGATATCTACTCAAAATCGCTACTCTATCTTGTCTCGAATGCATTAGAGAAACCGGCGCAAGCGGCGCTCCTAGGGATGGAAACAGGGCTAGCTGAGCTAATCGACCTCAAGAAGACCAACCTTATTCATCCTAAGCACGAGGTTTTCCTTGCTGGCAAAGATAATGCGATCACCGATGCCAAATCACACCGTGATTTCGACAGGGACCATAAGACAATGAATGATATGTTAGGACATATCCTGCAGAGAAGACCAAAGCCAGATTGTCGGTTCGCAAAAGGGGACTTGCTCCACTACTAGACAAGTGGATTATGTGAACATTCAAGTCAAGCAACGGCGAGCTTTGAATTGTCAGTTATCGTGATCCTACGCAATGTCTTTGATGGAAGGTCTCAGTATAAGAAATCGAATGACCTGCTACCGACACCAATTGCCGGGTCTTGGTGTGCAGCTTGTTCTTCCACAGATGTAGGGCACAGCAAGGCCCTCGGAAATGAGGATAGAGGGCACTTTGGGTGTTTATTTCTGCTTCGCGAGTTACAAACTGGCAACCTACCGGAGCTGATACAAGCTATGCATACAGCGAGTTTACAAGGGTCCACATAAGAAGAGGCCCCGGCGAATCTAAGGTGATCCTCGAACCGCTTGCTCCATGTTTGATTGGAACGTAGCGGTGGAGGGTAAGGCGTACTGGCGTTTTAGTAACCTTCGAAACGTATAGTGGATACATCGGCAAAGGATCCGGTCCCCTGTTGATCCATCTGCATCTGATATCCTAATCAATATGGGGGCTTTGACTGGCTTTGTATGTCGTTTCAGTGAAGCAGTCCGCGTGCGGCGAGGTTTCGCATTAGGTGGCTGACGCCATAGGTCCAGGGCGCGCACTCGGAACTTAGTTGTACGGTGTTTCGCAAGGTTCCCAGTCCTGGGGCTGCGATCGTGACGACATCGCCAAGGTGATGAGTGAAGTCTTCGCCCGGAACGTCGCGGTCCAGTGTCGGCGCGAATAGTTTACCGCGGTAGAGCATTAAACCATCGGGATACTGATGATGTGGACCGCACGTCTGAAGGACCAAGTCTTCAGGATCGCGTCTGATCTCCTTCATAGAAGAACGGCCTTCGAGTATGAAACCGTCACTTCCTTCGACACGCAAGCTCAGTTCGGCCGCTCGCACGTTGTCTAATCCATAGCCATCATCAAAGAGTCTGATCATTGGGTCAATGGATGCGGAAGCATTGTTATCTTTTGCTTTGGACAGCTGGTGCGCAGATCTTCCTTCGACATCGCGCAGGTTAACATCGTTTCCAAGGGTCGCACCCACGATGTTCCCTTTGGAAGAGACCGCCAACACGACTTCGGGTTCAGGGTTGTTCCAGTCAGACATCGGATGTACGCCGACCTCGGCCCCGGGGCCTACCGCAGACAGAACCTGCGCCTTTGAAAAGACCTCGGCGTCCGGGCCGATGCCAACCTCTAGGTACTGCGACCATATACCTTGCTCGATCAAAGCTGACTTGAGTTCCATCGCATCGTTTGATCCGGCTTTGATATTGCTCAGGCTGCTTCCGATGGATGCGCCGATCTTTTCCCGAATGTCTTGGGCCAGCTGTGGATTGCCGCCCCGCGCGTTCTTCGATCACTCGTTCCACCATGGAACCCGCAAACGTGACACCGCAGGCCTTGATCGACTGTAAGTCACAAGGTGCAAGAAAATTCACAACAGATGGGTCACGCGGATCTGCATTTGCGACATCGTCCAAGGATCCATCAAGTTTTCCACTGGTCTGCGCGACATAGCTGACCGGGTCTGCAACCTCGCAGATATCTCGGATTGTCGGAGCAGTTGGGGACGTGATGTCGAAGACATTCCCCTCGCGAAGCGTGACAACGCAGGGTCCATTTTCTTCAGGCGACCAAATGCACCTGATCCAGGTGCCTTGCTCTTCTTCGGTTGAGAGAATTCGTGCCATTAGCGTGCCTCAAGCTTGATGTGTTCCGTGCGGAAGACCGCGGGATTGAATTTCAGCAGTGTAGATACCACCAGCGAATGGTGCTGCTTCTAGTTGCGCGTCGGTCATTAAGATGCGTGCGGTAGTGACAAAAAGACAGTCCAGGTTTGCGCCACCGATACAGCAGCAGGTGATGTTGGGGACAGGAAGGGACACTGTTGTGTCTAGTGTGCCGTTGGCCAGGAACCGCAGAACGCATGACCCGCCAAACCGAGCGTTCCATGGCGCCCCTTCGGCATCTACAGTGGGCCTGTCAGGCTTACCAAAGTCTGGGCCCATCCGCGTAAAAAGTCGCTTGTTAGAAGGCCTGCCCGTCTGGATGTTATAGTCGAAGGTAAAATATCGGGGCCAACCGTATCGACGAAATACATGGTCCGATCCTCAGGTGAAAAGGCGATCGAGTTTGCGCATCCAACATCCTCGAGAATCGTGGAGACACCGTCCTCGGAAACCGACCAAACAGGTGTTGTGGGCTGCATGCCGTCTTCATCAATGCCGCCAACGATGAACCGTCCTTATCGATCCAGACCGCCATCGTTCATGCGGCTAGAAGGTCTGTCAGGCTGAAACGCGGCTACGGCTGTCCAGACACGTCGCCCAGAGCTTTCTAACGCCTTACTCGATATCTAAAGGAGCCGTGGCCACAATGACGCGGAACGCGGCGAACGCGATGATGCGTCACCGAATACGTGTCAACGGACTGAATATTGGCTGGATGGAAAGTGACCAGGAAAAGGCACTGCATGCAGCACTCAGTCATGACGAAAATTGGTTTGCTGAAAGTGCTAAGAAGCTTCCATCCGGACGTCTGATTCAACCCGCGGAAGTTGCTCGCGCAATTGCCTTTCTTTGTTCCGACGAGAGCGGGTTGTTAACAGGGGAAATGATCAACTTCGATCAAACGATTTGGGGGGCGAATGAATCGCCGCCATCTGCTGTGTAGCATGACCAGCAGTGGGGCAGAGGACCGTGAAAAACACGCGAGTACGGTGACTTTTCACGACAACGGACACAATTTTTGCATGTTAGGGGGCACTTCTGAGTGCTTCATCGTCTCCCTCCGTGAACGGTTCGCCGTCTTTGAGTGCGCCGCGCAATCCAAGCGGGTCCTAAAACGCCAGTACGATCGTGCAGAGCTACGGAAGGGGCCTGCGCCAGTTTCTTCTGTTTAGGGTGGTCATCACGAAAAGGTTTCTTGATCTGTTTCGCGACCTGGTAACTGCTCAATCGCGCGTAAGGCATCCAACCGGATAAGCACCTTCCTGCCGTCTCGGTAGCGCATGGCAGCAAACCATTGGCCCGGCCACCCTTCTTCGGCGTCAAGCTGCAGGGCGCCGTCGTATCGGACGTCTTGATATGTCTGCCCGGAGCTCAGCAAGACTGTGAAGTAGTCGGTTTCGTCTAGTTGCTGGCGGCATTGCCCGATCAAAGAAGATCGCGAGGGCCGCTACAAACAACGCAGCCGCTACCGCAATGCTCACCGCTTGAAGAAAGAACTGTCCAGTTTCTGCCAATGTGCGTCTTTCTAGTTTGTAGGCTGAGTCCGGCAAATTGTCGGTCTGGAGGCGGCGAAGATACCAAGTTCCGCCGCCGACGCTCAGGAAACCAAGCTCGCGCTTGGGTCAGTACAATGTAAGGGTTCTACGTAGCCCCACTTTAGTACCTGACTAGGTCGATTTGATAATTCTATGATGCCTCAAAAAGGATACAGGCATTATGAATTCTCAAGCTTTGGGTGAACTCGCCAGTGACCAGGAAATTAACAAACTGTTTCATGCATATGGCTATTCAATTCCGGTTGCAAAAGACGGTCGTCGTCTTTGGCCGACGAAGTTCAAACGCGAAATGGGGCAGCGTATGAGATCCGGTAAACTGTCCATCTGCGAAGTCCAGAAGACTTGCTGTGTTTCAGAGTCCACCGCTTACAAGTGGAAGAAAAAGCACGCACGAGGTGCGTCAACGAAGTCTCAAGATGTTACCAGCGGACCAGCTTCGAACTTTGCAGAAATCAAAGTCGACAAAAGCCCGACATAGTCCGAGCCTCCCGCGCCTCACCTAATCTTCAGACGCAATGGATGCCAATTTTTACTACCGCCTGACTATCCCATCGATCGCATGATAAACCTAATTGGCGCGTTCGAGACCAAAACATGATTTCGCCCGCAGGCAACTTCAAACTCTACGTAGCAACCAAGCCGGTCGATTTCGCAAAGGCATGGACGGGCTGGCAGCAATTATTCGGAGTGAGTTTGATCTCGATCCTTTCAGCGGGGCAATCTTCATCTTTCGCTCCAAACGGGCGGATAGGATGAAATTAAGCGTCTGGGACGCTACAGGATGAGCACTTATCTACAAACGGATAGAGGGTAAGGGCTTGGAGTGGCCCCAGATGCGAGACAGAGTGATTTCGATCAGCAAAGCACATTTCGAAACTCTATTTGAAGGACTGGACTGGAGACGTGTCACATCGCGGCGGATCAAGCGACCCGCGCTCACTTGAGACTGTTCCAAACTGAAGTCGGACGTTCGTCAAGCATCCGTCGGACTTTCGCTGATGACCGTATTGGACCTGTCGCGGTTTGATGCCGCTCCTGTTGCTCATTTATGCAGCCTTTGCTTCGAAGGCCAATGGGCTTTTCCAACCCAGAGCTGAGTGCCTGCGTTGCGGATTGTAGAAGCCGTTGATGTATTCGAAGATGGCGATTTCGGCGTCCCTGCGCGTTTTCCATGATCGCTGCCATAACATCTCAGCTTTGATCGTCTTGAAGAAGGTCTCGACGGCGGCGTTGTCATAGCAATTTCCCTTACCGCTCATCGACACCTTGAAGCCGTGCTGGCGCATCAGTTTCTGATAGTCCTGAGAACAGTATTGGCTGCCACGGTCGGTGTGATGGATGCAGCCCTTCGGCGGTCGCCCCAATGCAATGGCCATGTTCAAGGCGCGGATCGCCAGATCACGCTTCATGCGGTTCGACACGGCCCAGCCGATCACGCGCCTTGAGTGTAGATCGAGTATGACAGCCAGATAGAGCCAGCCTTCTCGCGTCCAAACATAGCTGATGTTGCCTGCCCATTTCTGATTGGGTGCATCCGCGTGGAAATCCCGGTTCAACAGGTTCGGCGCGATATTGAAGCTGTGATTGCTGTCCGTGGTTGCCTTGAACTTCTTGTTTGGCTTCACCTCAATGCCAATCTCGCTCATTAGCCTGCCGATACGGCGATGCCCAACTGCAAGGCCGAGTTCTTTGAGTTCTTCTGTCATACGTGGCGGCCATAGCTGCCCAAAGACAAGGCAAATTGCTCGCGGATGCGCGCAAGCACGGCCATGTCTTTCCGTTGGCTTTGGCTGAGTGGGCGGTCGCGGAAGGCGCGATACCCTCGAGGGCTGACATCCATGATTTGGCACAGCCGATCAATCGGCAGCATGTCAGCATTCTTTGCAATGAAAGCAAACCTCATTTGCTTCGCTCCGCAAAGAACTGGTTCGTCCATTGTCCTCGGACCAATGGCCGAAATGGCCTCACCCTTTTTTAACACCTCCCTCTCCTCCCGAAGCATGCGGTTCTCTTTCCGCAGTTCTGCAATCTCGCGCTCGAGGTCAGTTCGGGCGGACGGCTTCTCAGGATTGCGCCGATCTCGCTGTATCCAACGGCTCAGCGTCGACAAGCCGACGCCAAAATCTGTTGCTACCTGTTTACGCGGCAATCCGCTGGTCAAAGCCACACGAACTGCTTCTGCGCGGAATTCCGGGGTTGGTTGTTGTGCCATGATGTTTCTCCTTTGTGGCAAAATACCAAGTCAAAGAAGCAGAACAATTCCGTGACAGGTCCAAACTGATCGGAAGTGCCTCATCGCATTGTTAGCTGTGACCGCACCGTTTTTCTTTGCAATCTGTTGGTGGCGTGTCATCACCATCTTTCTGGAAATTGCCACGATCGGGCGCTTTCGCCAATCCTTCAAGTACAACGACAAGGAACGCGAGTAGGTTTCCACGGTGACAATTTGAAGTGTCTTTCTTGCCGTGAAGAAGCGTTCGAATGCCTTCTCTACAAGAAGACCGGCAGCGAAACTACATCGCAAAAGATAGGCTTAGGGTTCTGCATTTTCGGTATCTGCAACAGGATCCTTGATCCGTTCCGGTCGCTGGACGAGTGCGGCGAATGCCTTTTTGTGTGTTGTAATGCGATGTGTGATTTCATGTTGCCGCTTGCCCAACCGGTCAAGGACCTCAGACGCAACATGCGCCGCAATCGGGAGTGATAATTTGTATCCGCGCCCAGAGAACCCTGATGCGAGGTACGTGTTTCGCCCGTTCGTCACCCAACCCACGACCGGCCTGTTGCTGTCGGTGTACCCATCAATACCAAGCCAACCGCCCGATGGCGCTGCTTGCGCTAGTGCAGGAACACATTGTGCACCCCGTGCGTGGGCATCTGCGATGTGTTGCTGCGATAACGCGGGGCGAGTGGTGCTATCAACAATATGACCGTCATTTCCCGCACCGATCAAGAACTTGCCGCCGCACAGCGGTCGCAAATAGGTTCCGCGTATAAGGTCGACAAGCACGGGAAACGTTTGCTTGGCAAATTTGCCGTCACGATCCTCAAAATAAGGAATGGCGATTGTTCTCGGGGTTATTGTTGTTGTTGCTGAACAGTGGATGTTAGAGCGTGATAACAGAGCATTGGTCCAAGCACCGGTCGCAACGATCACAACGTCTGCATGCGTAACGCCCGCATCATGCGTAATGATGTTTTTTTCAATGGATTGTGCGGTGGCCTCCACAACCGCACCGCCAATGTTTAGATAGCCGTCCAATAAGGCGTCACGTGTTGCTTTTGGTGATCCATAACCACCATGCGGCTCGAACAAAATTGTTGAGTTTTTGGGTGGCTTGATCCCGGGAAAACGTCGATGCAGCTCCTTTTGTTTGAGAAAAGACAATGGGTACTGGGCGCAGTCCAACCGCTCCGCAATGTTCTGACAATGTGCCTTTGCGGTAGCCTTTGCAAGATAGACAGCCCCGCATGCAGTGTACCCAGGATTGCCGGGCAGACCCAAAGCCTCCCAGTTTCTGAATGTCAGCACGCCTCTTAAAGCAATGTGGGCAAGTGCCGCATCGGGATCCATCACCCGCAGCAAGCCGCCGGACACATCCGTGGCCGAGGGGGACGTTCTGCTAAGGTCGCCGATCAGTGTAGCGTCGGCGCCCGAAACCTTAAGAAAATACGCGATAGCGACACCGATAATCCCATCGCCAATGATGGCAACTCTCATTCCGCCGCAGTCTGCGCTGGTTCTGATGATGTGTGTCTTGAAGGCGAGGGAATATCGCCAAAGCTGTGTATCACGTGGCTGTTGACGTGTGGGATGTAAACTTGACCTAGTGCCGCAACAGCCTTTGCTGACATAGGTGTGGGCTGTAGGACCTGGCGCTCGAACAGCCAGTCATTGGCCCAATCTGGTTCAACTCCAATTGCTTCGCGCAAGCTACGTGCAAAACGTGGTTGCAATGCTGCGGCCAAGCAGCCGTAAAGGGCAAGTAATTGCGGAAGTCCGTCAGCCTTTGACAAATAGATCAGCGTCAAAAGGTCTTGGACGCAGTTCGCGATGCCACGCATTGAGAACGTTTCAACCGCAGTTGCAATCAAGAAGTTATCCCGGATCGAATCTAACTTCATTATCGCGATGTCGCTCGTAAGACTATCACCGGATGCGCCGTCATTGGACCGTGATTTCGCCACCATCGACAAAGCATTCGACAAGATTTTGTAGCACACACCATTTGTGAAGCTCTCAAAAGCTGCCAAGTCAAAGTCGGCTTCTTCCAGCTCTGGTGCAACAAGCGCTAGGTACAAGCGCGCCGCGTCGCTATCCACTTGCGAAAAGAAATCACCGGCCCAAATCGCGTGACCGCGGCTTGTGGAGAAGCCGTCGCCGTTCAGTGTTAAGAATTGGTTCGTAAAGACCTGTGAGGTTTGTGCCCCGTCACCCACGCTGGACAATAGGATGGGGTATACGACCGTATGGCTGAAGGCACAGTCAATTCCGACAAAATGAACAATCTCTGTTTTGTCGTCCTCCCAATAGTGCTTCCATTCATTCACTTTACCTTTCTTGATTGCCCAATCCATTGACGCCGCCAAATACCCTGCAATCCCGCCAAACCAAGTGTGAAGCGTTTGACCCGGACGTTCCGGGAGTTCGGGACCCCAATCACCAGGCCGACTGATTGCCCAGGTGTCGGGGAGAGATCTTAGGATGTCCGCGCCAAATTTGGCCAGCGGCGGACGGCATGACATGCGCGCAAATAGGTCTTCAAGGAGCGCATGTTGCGTCCCGATGCTCAGCATGATTTGGTCCCGTTTGACCATATCTAAGCGCGAGCCGTCCAAGACAAACCGCAGATCTGTCATTTCAGGGATTGAGGGTGGAAAAGCGCAAGACTCGCATTGGCTGGTGTCCGTGGACGCCCCGCAATTTGGGCAGGTTCCGCGCGCAAAAGCCTCGTATCCCCAGACCTGATGAACATCTGAAAATGGTACCGTTTGTGGTGCGGTTGTTAGCAGATTTTGACGGTCCGCTGCTTCGACGAAATACCGCAGAGCGGGGATAAGGCTTGGGCTATCGCCGGAGTGCATGAAAATGTCGTAGCGAATATCGGCGCTGGCAAGACTTTGCGCCATACGTGATCCAAGTGTGCGGGCCAAACCGGCGCTGCGTTCGTGCAGATCGGACCCGCCGCCGCCTGTTTCAAATGCCTTGCGCTGCACGTAGCTCTGGAAGTCATCACTATAGCTGACGCAAAGCACATCATCACCAAGCTGACGGCGCACACGGGTAAAAACATCTGCGCTAAGATACGGGCCAGAGATGTGACCAAGGTGCAAATCACCGTTCGACGTAGGCGGCGCGGCTGTGACAATAAGCTTAGCCATCTAATGCGCCTCCTGCGAAAGGAACTGCGCCGCGCTCTCAGCGCTCCAAAACAGTGTGTACATATGGAAGTCCTCGGTCCCGGAGTTGTCGATGTAGTGATCTGCACCCTTTGGAATCGAGACTAAATCGCCTTTGGATACTGTATGGTGTGTGCCGTTGATCACAATATCGGCCTGACCAGAGATGGTGATAAAAAGCTCAAGTTCATCATGATGATGGCGCCTCGATTGGGTGCCAGGGCGCACCACGCACCACGCTCCTTCAAACGGCGCTTTCACCGCGTCCCAAGGGAGCAATCGCTTCGCATCAAGGTCATATTCATGGCGGAGTGTGCTCCAATCCATTTTACTTACAACATTTGGCATTTCGGTCCTCCTTTGATTGCGCAAACACGGTGTTGCGCTATTCCGCCGCAACAGCTGCTCGTGTCGCCCCTTTCTGAGACTTGCGGCGCGCGATCAATGAGCGGACGATACGGTCGGACCGGTGAGCCAAGTTGCTGAGCAGCGTATCTGCGATGCCATGCGTGCTTTCTGATAGACCTTGAAGGTAGATACCCGCGTCGACGTTTTCTTTGAGATCAACCTGATAGTCGCGTGAGATGAAGAACTCTGCGACGCCATCGGTCGCAATATGATCCCGAACACCGTCCATCAACTCGGGTAGACGATTTTTGAACCCCGTCCCAAGAATGACCAGGTCAAACACTTCTGTGCTGACGTCGCCCGACGTGGTTTCACGTAGTTCAAGCGCAACCTCGTCGGATGACTGGGTTGCTTTGACAATCTGCCGCATAGTCAGAACGCGACTGACCTCATGGCCTTCCAAGCGCTCGCGGTATTGCATCCGGTAAAGATCGTCGAGCAGGTATGGGGCCAAGCCGCTGTAGTTGGCGCTGTGCATCTGGCTCAGGATGTCTTGGCGGGACTGGTGCGACATGTTGTAGAACTTGTCGATGTATTCGGGTTGGAACAGCTCATTCAAGTAGGGGCTGGTGTCGTAGTAGCGAAAGCCAGCTTTGCGCATTATGACTGTGGGACGGCAATCTTCCAGGTCGCTATGCACCGCCTTAAAGACCTCTGCTGCTGACTGGGCAGCGCCAATGATAGCAACGCGCAGGCCTTTTCTGCCTTTGAATTTCGCGATCTCATGCAGATAATTTTCCGAATGGATCACTAACCCATCTTGAATGTCCCGGAATTCAGCCGGAATATTCAGATCGCGCCCTACGGACACCACCAAATCGCGGGTTTCAGCTTCTGCTCCATTAGCGAACGTGACATTCCAAGATCCGACGCGTCCTTCTTTCTCCACCCCTTTTATTTCAACACATTCGTGATCAAAGTGTTTTTGGGACGAAATTGTTTTTTCGCCGGCCCAGGCAAGATAATCGGATATTTCAGAACGAAATGGCGTAAAAGTGCCCAGATTGATGAAATCATCCATACGGCCCGTCTGATGGAGATAATTCAGAAACGTAAAGTCGCTTTTCGGATTTCGTAGTGTTGCAAGGTCTTTTAGAAAAGAGACTTGACTGACGCTCCACGGTAAGAGAAGTCCGCCATGCCATTTAACGCTTTGATTGCGCTCAGCAAAACCGAGCGTAAAACACTTTTGCTCAGCTAGAAGCTCCTCGAAGCAAACGGCAAGTGCGATATTCGACGGACCCAAGCCAAGACCCATGACGTCGTAATTTAGTTTCTGCATCTTTCCCATCCAGTTTTGTGCGCAACTGCAGCGAGAGTTGTCCAATGACTGAATTTCAACAATGCAAATCTGCTAAACGGGCCATTAGCAGATTTCATCTATGCCTATTTTTTGGGCAGTTTACTGCCGACGTTTAAACACAAGTTTCGTCGGGTGTTGCCAGCGGGGGTGGCTCGCTATCCGACTTAACCAGCTGACAATGCTGGGCCATTCCGTAACGTCGAGTCCGGCTTCATCCAACCAGAACAGATAGCCGCAACATGAAATGTCGGCGATAGTTAGCTTGTCCCCGACAAGGAACGGGCTTTCCGACAACGCCTGATCAAGGACCAACAGGTCCGATTTTGCCCGCTTTTCAAGATATGCAAGAACTTCAGTCGCGGGATTCTCGTCGACACGTCGGGCGTATCTTAAATTTGAAACTGAGAATCCAATCCTGTTCGCTTCCCAGCACAGCCATTCTTCGATCGCCTGCACATCGTCACCACGACGACCGCCTTGCTTCTGTCCGGTTTGCTGTGCCAGATATCGCAAGATACTGTTTGATTGACACATCGCGGTGTCGTCCATGACCAGTACGGGAACCTCCCCAAACCGGCTGTAAGCTTGGAACTCGGCAGGTCGCGTGCGGCGGGGACCGGATAGATCAAGATCAACAAGCCTGTAACCGATCTCACAAATCTCAAGTGCTAACGCAACCTTATAAGAGTGTCCGGAATTCCGATTTGCAAACAACGTGTAACGAGCGGCGCCCATCAAGCGCTTTGCCCGCCAGAAGAATGCGCTCGCGATAAGGGCGCGATCATTAGCACGATCGTCGCTGACAGCAGGGCAAGTGCCACGGAAATCAACCAGACTTGCGAATAGCTGAAGAAGATGTCGTAAACAAAGCCCCCGGCCCAAGCACCTGACGCCGCCCCAAGCGCGTGGCCCATTGCAAGGATGCCCATAATCAATCCCATCGATTTTGTTCCAAGCCGCGTAGCCACAAGGTTCGCGGTGACCGGCACCGTTGAGTAGTCAAAAATCCCGAACATGACCGAAAAGAGAAACAACAGCTTTATGTCGAGCGAGATGTATAGCAGCAGCACAAGAGACGCTGCCCGAAGAATGTAAATGCCCGCGAGCAAGGCAATGTTGTTGAACCTGTCGCTGAGATACCCAGCAAGGACCATGCCCAAGAGGTTGAACGCCGACAACGTGCCAAATGCTGTGGCGCTGACGATGGGTCCATATCCACAGATCGCAGCATAGGGCAGAAAGTGTGTTTCAATGACGCCAGCAGTCGTAAACCCACACAGAGTGAAGCTCCAAAAGAGGGCGTGAAATATGGCGCTTTTGGATAGCGTCTTCAGTTGGGCACCGATGCCTGTTGTTCCGCTGCCTCCATGGCTTGCTTCGGCCGGGACACGCGTGCGCAACACAAACCAAATGATGATCCCCAAAATGATCGTCAGGGCCGCCATCCACACATAGCCTGTCCGCCAGCCCCATGATGCCAGCAGAACTGAAAAGACTGGTACAAATAGAAGCTGCCCGCCTGTGGCGCCTCCCGATACGATCCCCGTCGCCAAGCCACGGTTCTTATCAAATAATGGCGCAATGGCAGAAATAACGACGTGCATGGACACAATTCCAAAGCCCAATGCCGAAACCACGCAGTAAGCGATGACGAACATCGTCTGGTTTTCCATAACGCTGATCATAATTGACCCGACGCCCGTCGCGAACAGCCCGGTCGTCAGAACAATCCGCGCCCCAAATCGGTCAAGACAGTAACCGACAATGGGGGCAATCACGGCCATCACGACCAGGCCAATCGCCCCAATCCCCGAGATTGCGCTCTTTGACCAGCCAAATTCCGCTTCCCATGCAACCATTGACAGGCTCAGAAAAGTACGGGTTGAAAATGCAAGCGCGAGGGCTGAAAACCCAAGCAAGACAAGCAGCCATCTGCCGGAATCCATTTTCATTTGGGCTGTCCCTTGTGATTAGGTAAACTATCGTTAGTTACATCTAGTTGTTACGGTACTTTCCTATTTTGATTGTAGTAAGTGGTTGGATAGGCGAAATTATTTAACGACAGTAATTAGAAAAACTAAACAATGCTTCTAAAGATTCCGGCGCTCTCAAGCCTCTACACCTTTGCCGCTGTGGGTAAACATCTTAGCTTCCGAAAGGCAGCTGATGAGTTGTTGCTGACACCGGGTGCAGTAAGTCAGAAGATTAAGGCGCTCGAAGGACAGCTGGGTTGCAAACTATTCCGGCGTACCAATCGTGAAGTGTCCTTCACGTCCAAAGGAAAGGTCTATTTTGAGGCGGTTAGCCCACTTCTTCATCAGATCTCAGAGGTCACACAGGACACTTTTGGCGCGTCTGAAAAGCGCTCGATCGTGGTCAGCGTGATGCCTGCCTTTGCACTGCGCTGGCTGATCCCGCGCATGGAGTCGTTTCATAAAAGCTTTCCAGATATTACCGTGAATATTAATGCATCCGCCCAGCTTGTTGATTTTGCCACTGATGATGTGGACCTGGCTGTGCGGCACGGGCTTGGAAGCTATCCAGGGCTAAAGTCAGCGAAGTTATTTACCGAAGGATTGATTCCTGTCTGCAGTCCCAAACTGCTGAACCCCGGCCAATGCAAATTCGCCATTGCGGATATCAAGGGGTTTACGCTTCTTCATGACAATATTGGCCAAGACTGGAACCTGTTTTTGACCGCCTGCGGCATCAAAGATGTAGACGCAAACTTGGGTCCGAAATTCGACGGTGACAGTCTGATGATTGAGGCCGCAGTTGAAGGTCATGGCATCGCACTTGCCCACAAAAGCCTTGTCAAAAACGAGATTGACCGCGGTCGGTTACTGATCCCTTTTGATCACGAAATGCCAAGCGAATTTGCCTATTACGCCGTGTATCCCAAAATACAATCGCCGTCCTCATGCGTCAGACTATTTCGGGACTGGTTATTGGAAGAGGCAGAAGCCTATTCAGAGACGCGATAAACGTTGAAAGGCGCCACCTTGCAAGCCCCACACCCCAAATTGAAACGCCGTGTTTTCGCCCCTATCATCGAACGCCGCGCGTCCTGCTGATGTGTCCCATTGTTGATCGCGCAAGATCTTCGCCAGCTCTGCATGCTGCACCCCGGTCGCAAGGGCGCGCCCTGCGATCTGAATGGCAAGATGCGTTTCTCGGTAGAAGGGGGCACCGGATAAGCGGCTGTCTTGAGATATGCCGTCGACCTCAGCAACCAGCCCCAGAATGCCAGCGCAGAACAAGGACCCAACTTGATCCGCAAGCTGAGGATTAACGGCGTCATCCAATATGATGATGCGACCATAAAAGCCGCTTTGGCGCAGTTGAACAATCTTTTCGACGACATGATGGTGATGACCCAGCAGCAGATATGTGCCCGCATCTGCCCGTCCAAAGTCATGCGATGCAGCGGCGGCTAGTTGGCGTCCGTAGTCGCTATCAGCCGACCAAACACTCAAATCTGAAGGGCTGATTCCCTCAACATGTAAGAGACGCCGCACGGCCTTTAACAGTGCGGTGTTCGAACAACTTAACCTATATATCACTGGATCGCCGGTTTTGTTCGATGCCGTCAGATCATCCTGACTTGAGCACGGCAAGATGACTGGAATTCGGCCTTTTATATAGTGCGGTATTGCACCCATCGCAGCTTGGCTTGAGAAGTGGCCGACGACCAGATCTACATTTTCCAAAACAAGATTTTGGGCTGCCGTTTGTCCCCCTGCAAAGGACATGCCATCGCAGGCCCACGCAAGTCTGATGCCCCTTTGAATATCTACTGGTAGGCTGGCAAACCCATCTTCGACAGCCGCGACAAATGTTGAGGTGTGCACCGTTAGCCCTGGCTCCAGCGCCGCAGATAGCCCGAGTGTTCTCATCCACAACTCCGTGACATGTCCAGCCGTTCTGGCCACTTGGCTGGTACACTTTATTCTGGCCGCGTTGGCAAGCTGCAGGCGTACGACCCGCTAAATATCGCCTATCGATTAGTAGATATCTGTACAAGAATGGTAATAATTTTTGCGTTGATTAGCCAGCTCAACAGGTTCGCAGCGGCGAAAGTGCACGAACCACAGATTGCCCTGTTCGTTTTTCAAACGCCTGTCGAAAGACCCTAAAAACCCCTGTGACCTAGCTCTTGATATTCGAAAATTCGTTGCAATCCGCGTGAATGACCGCTTCATCTACTGGGCAGCGGCATCGGTTTCTACGCTCACGCGACCTTTTTCATCTTGCGAGTGCGCGCAGTGAGATTTCAAGCATTCCTCAGCCATTCGGACAACTATCTGACCCACACAGACCATGGCGTAATTTTCGACTTCGAAGCCACCTGCTCAATCCGCCAGGCCGAAGTTGGATCGACCAAAACCATGCTCAAACGGGTGACCTGAGCGCGCCTCACTGGCTTGTAGCCCCAAGAAGCCGTGCATGGGGTGGGGTTGTTAGTAGTGGATTAGTGGGTTGTTGATTAAATCGACTCTTTCGGCGTCCGACGAAGCATAAGATCAAGGCGAGAATGAATTAAGCAACCGCAATAAATCGAATGGTTCAAAGTAGCTTGGTCCGATCTGATTCAACACATGAACCCCAAGATCCGTAATGATGGGGTCGTAGGTTCAAGTCCTATCAGCGGCACCAAACCGCCAAGCTGGCGTATTCTTGTCACAGCGCTGCAGTTCCATCGAGGCGACCATGACAACCTGTTTGCAGCCTTGTTTTCAACACGCGTATCTATTGGGTATGCGCCTGTTCCCTCTACCTGCTGTCTTTGTCCTGATCGCACCCTTCGCTATGGCGCAGGACAGTGCACTGACGACGCCCGAGTTAACGCCGTCGGGTGAGGCATATCTCGCAGCAATCTCGCGCCAAGGCATTGATAGCAATGTTGCTTATTTCGATCCAAGCGCTGCCGCCCCGGCCTTGACGACGGAAGAGCGGTTAGCGCAAGTCGAAGAACCGCAGCGTGAGGCGTGGAGTTGGGATGGATCGGGTGAGGCTTGGCCATTTGGGCTGGCTGCAGCGATCGTGTTGATTGCAATCATCATCTTTTTCGCCCGCTTTGGCGGCAACATCGGCATAATGTTGCAACCATCATCTGATAACCCGCATGCCGCCCGCAGGGGCCCAAGACACGCGCGGACCAATACGGCTGATTTGCAGCTGCGCAATCTGGCTGAAATCACCGGCATGGCAGATCGCCGTGCGGCCCTTGTCGCGCTTGCGCAGAATGCCTTGCGCAAGGCCGTAACGGCCAACGGTCTTTTGTTGCGCCAAAGCTGGACCGACCGCGAGGCGCTGCGCCGGCTGCCTGCCGACCAACGCCATCTGGCCGCATTGCGTGACCTGGTGCGCGCCAGCGAGCGGGTGCAATTCGGCGGTCGTGACGTGTCCGAGCCCGAGTTCGCGCATCACGTCACCCAGATCACCCCGCTATTTCGCGAGCTGGCGACATGAGCGACACGACGCCACAACCCGTCAAACAACGGCCAGAGTTACTGCTGATCGGCATTTTTGCCATCATCGGTCTGGCGGTGTTGTTCTATTTCTCTAGCCAGCAACAACAGCAATTGCGTAGTTCAGCCTCGGGCATGGATGGGCTGGATGTCTGGCTGTCCGCAGAAGGACACGACGCGCAAAGCTTTGCTGGCGGCTGGACCATCAGCGCGGAAACGCTGGGTCTGGTGATCACCCCCCTTTACGACACCGATCTATCCGAGGCGCGCAACGCCCCCGCCACGAAGGAAGAGCTGCTTTTGCAACAGGATGAATATGACCTGTGGCTATGGCAGATTGAAGAACGCGCATATCTGGCGCAAACCATAGTCGTCTTGCCCAAATGGCGCAGCGGTGTCCGCCTGACTGGTCTTAGCCACCCGATCCTGCTGGTTGATCCGGAACGGACACAAGACGCGCTTCATCTGATTACGGGTGAGGATATCGGCACAGTGGGCCATATCCCACGCCCGTTCAGTGACTTCGCTTACCAAAGCCCCGAGGGCGACAGCCTGACAGCGCGGCTTTACGTGGCGCAAGTGTTTGAAGGACAAGGGTGCGACCCCATCATCGGCGATGTGGGAGAGATGATACTGGGGTTCTGTACCGTCGACGGCACAGGTGACGATATTCTGGTACTGTCTGACCCTGATCTGCTGAACAACCACGGTTTGCGTTTGGGTGACAATGCCCGGATCGCGGAAACCTTGCTGCCGCAACTGGCGGATGGGGGCCGTATTCTGATCGATTATAGCCAAGACGTCTGGATCACCCAGCGGCAAGAGGTGGTGCAGCATGACCGCAGCTGGTCTGATTTCCTGCGCTACTTCGAATATCCGTTCTCGGTCCTGTGGATTGGCGGGTTGATCTTGATGCTGATCACCTTTTGGCGCGCGGGTCTGCGCTATGGTCCGATCCTTGATGTCCATTCCAAGCTCAGCGCACGCAAAGGTCAGGCGATCAGTGCGCGTGCCAAACTGATGCGCATGACCGGGCAGGATGGTGCCCTATTGGATGACTATGTCACCGCAAGGATGAGTGCGGTCAGTAGCGCGTTGTTTGGCCCGGTGATTTCTGGGGCAGCGACGAAGGAACAGGCCTACCTGAAGCATATGAAGCGCCTGAACCCGGAATTGACTGAAAAACTAACCTCTCTTTTGAACGAAATGCGTGCGCTGCCTGCTGACTTACCGGCCAGTGCCGCCATTTCCTATGTCGAAGCCTTTGAACTTACTTTGGAGCAACTTGCCCATGACACTTGAAACACTCAGCGCCCGCGCAGACGCCCTGCGCGCCGAGATCGGCAAAACCGTGAAAGGGCAGGAGGAGATTATTGATCTGCTGCTGGTCGCCCTGTTCGCGCGCGGCCATGTCTTGCTGGAGGGGCCTCCGGGAACGGCCAAAACGCTGCTGGCGCGCAGCTTTGCGGCCGCCT